>NZ_RQEP01000012.1 GCF_004770055.1 Leptospira semungkisensis
CTATATTCAGGAACCTTTTCATTTTTGTAGCCATACATTTCATTTGTTATCCATTTTCTGAATTCTTCAATGGATAACTTAGAAGCTACTATTTGAGCTTTTCTGAGTAAATCTGTTATTGATATATTTGTGTCTGTTGCTTCTGATTGTAATTGAATAACAATTGGTTTTTCCACTTTATTGATCTCTTATGAAATATTTTTGCAATTTCGCATAACGACCAGTAATTGTCGAAGTTCCGCGAGTCCGAAGGACTTGGCGCGAGGCTTACTTTGCAAGACGAGTGACAAAGCGGAATTTGGCGAAGCCCAAGCAAGGGTCGCAAAGCGATCCCGAAGCGCAGCGACAATTTTTTAGTTAGGCGCAGTATTCGCATTTGCTATGTAATGTTCATTTCATTTTTGGAAAAGAAAAATCCATTACTTCGTCATTCAGCTAGGAAGATTACTTTCTATGATTCGTTTAACCGATATCCTTTAAGGCCTTTAAACCATTTTGTGCCTAAGATAGTTTGAACTACTTTTGGATTAGATATTATTTCATAAAAAGACTCTCGCAAAAAGACAAAGGAATCATCTTGCCGATTCCATGGCACATGTACAAGAATTAGATGATCTTCGTTCTTCAAATTGTAAATAATGACTGAAAATCCATAATCCGTTGGCATTGTGCGATTTGAAATTTCTATTCTTCTCAACTTGGTCGTATATAGCAATAAGTCTTTGCCGACCTGCTTTTCTTCATAACCCCTATCTTTCAGAAATTGTCCAAAATAAACTTTTGCATTCTTTATGAAGTTTTGATTACTTCCAATTGAGTAGGCTACCTTTTTCATATAAAGAAAATTCCAAGCGAATATTGCGCATAACGACCGAGGCTTGGCGACGTTGGCGTGCCGAACAATGTGAGGACAGGCATGAGAATTGCTCTGCAATTCGAATGACTGAGCCAATGTGGCGAAGCCCAAGCGAGAGTCGCGAAGCGATCTCGATGCGAAGCGACAAGTCGAAAGTTAGGCGGCGTGACTACCCGGACACAACAAGATTGAACCAAACCAAATTAATCAGTCAAATTCAATACAATCTAATCCAACTCTTTCTAAAAATTCCCATCCGCTTCAAATTGCGCGACTTTATAACTTCTTCGGAATGAGTTTCCTTTTATCAAATGAATGTTGCTACATGCATTAGAAGTTCAGAAAATACAAAAGCGCGATGAAGCGGATGCTAACACAGAAGCTTTCGTATAAGTAATAAGGAAGATCTTCGAAATCTTCCAAGTTTCAAACACTTAAAAATAGCAAAGCATTTGGTAGTCATGTAGCCTAACGACCCAAGGCTTATCGACGTTGGTCGTAGGTGAGCCTCGCAGAGGCGTTACCGTCGGCGCGCTTTTTGCTGCTGCATAAAAGCGTGACGGAGATCAATGTGGCGAAGCCCGAGCGAGGGAGAACGAAGTGAACCCCGAAGCGTAGCGATAAGCCGAAGTTATCTGCTGTGCCGCGCCCCGATGTCTAACCGAGCGAAGCCACGGAAGGCGTAGCTGGTTAGGGAACGCCAATAAAATTGCTATTTAAGATTTAACGATTAGGTTTCTCATATATCCAATAAATCTCTTGGTTTGACTTTTAATCGTTTCGAAAGCTTGAAAATTGAGTTAGCAGTGAAATTAGCCCTACCCGCTTCAATATCTTGCAAAGTTCTTACGGGAACAGCGTAATCGCCTTCATCCATATTTTCCTGAGTAAGCCCCTTTTCCTTCCGAGCTTTCTGAATATTCTTCCCAACTTTTACTAAAAATTCTTCGAAATTCACACACGGTATGTTGCGGCATGATTGACAAAATGTGAACGCGGTATACCGTGGGATACGTAATCTTTACAAATTTCTATTCAAAAAGGCACCTGTATGACGGGAAAATCTAAAAACAAGTCTCAAGGTATTGTCCGAAAATGGCCTAAATCAGAGATCATAAGGAGAATCTCCGAGGAAGAGAAGAAAGCTTTTTATCATCAACTTAAAGTGGCTAGAATAGAAGCTAATCTTACTCAGGCACAAGTAGGTAAAATGATTAAAAGGAGCAGAAGTCAAGTTTCGAAGATAGAATCAGGTAAGTGTAGGTTGTATATGGATGAATTTTTAAAGTTTATGAAGATTTATAAGAAATCTCCTTTTTTCTTTTATTCTGTATTTACTACAAATGAAGTCATCAAATCACCGAAGAAAGCCCGAGTAAAATCTGCGAAGCAGTTTTAACGAGGGCAATCGGAGCAGTTTAATGAAGATTTGGCGTCCCGATCGCATAGCGTTCGGGTGGACGGTTCAATCAAATAAGAATGAGCTTTTCATTTTTTTTAAAGAAGTATCTCCAATTGGATCTTAGTCCAATAATCAAGACGTTTATATACTCGATTAACTTCTGCCCGTATTTCTTCGAAGGTCGGAGTTTCTAAACGTTTCACAGGATTAGAAAAATATTCTGTTAAAGAAATAGCGGTTTCTCGAGCAATATTATATTCAATTAATTTTCTTGTAACCGGATTATAGGCACCTGTCTCAATAAATCTCAAAAAAGGTTCTTCTGGTGCTAAAATGTCGTACAATGGCTTTAATAACATTGGTAACCCGTAAGTTACATCTTTTTGAAGAGTACCAATTGTATTCTCAATTAACTCAGAATCAGAATGATAATCGGAAGCAAGTATTTGTTGAAGTTTAGTTTCCTTAAGCCAATTTTCTGCATTAATACAAAAAGAATATATTATATCTTTTCCTGGAACCTCTCTAAGTTTTAAATAACGTCGAAAATATGGTTCAAAATCGGACTTTAGTTTTACTAGAATATTCTTCAATTTTCCGCTGATATTTGTTTCGAATCTTGAAATTGGAATTGTATAATCATTGCGAGTTTTGTACAAGCGATCCAGATCAAATGGATCCCAATATCGATTCATAAAGCAAGTTTCTTCTGAAACCTCTAATTTTCTCAATTCTGACGAGATTTTCTTTATTAAACGCTCATTAATTGAAATACCAACAGATTTAAGTTTATTCTGAGCTTTTATATTTCCATACTTCAAGATTGACTGTCTTATATAAGTTACTAAAAAATGGTTATCTTCTGCAATGGATTGATCATCATATTCCTGTGAAAGCTGATCGTCTATTAAACCCTTATTTCCTTGATAGGCATCGCCATATCCTAAATTGATTTCTTTATAAGCATCTTCGAAAAGCTGTTGATCTTCAGCTTCTTCGGAAACGGAAAAAGCATTTTCATCTAAGACAAAAGTTCTCCCAATGAAGTCTTTTAGAAGGCGCCCAGCTCGCCCTCGTAAATTAGCAATTTCATAAGGAGTTAATTGCGGGTTAACTTCTCTATTTCTCATTACAAATAAATTAGGATTGCGAATGATAATATTCTGTGCTGGCAAATTAACGCCTTGCATCAATGTTGTTGTGCAAACTATATTATTGATTAGTTTCATAGATATTGCTTTTTCTAAAACATTTCGAACGTGGCTTGGTAGTTTAGCATGATGATAAGCAACTTTATTTTTTAGAACTTTGCACAAATCATATTCAGGATGAACGGTTTCGCTAATATAATCAATTAATTCAGAAATTTTTTCATTATTTCCATTGCTTTCTTCAAAACGGTGACTTAAGTCTAAAGCTGTTTTTCTCGCTTGTTTTGTTGTGGGTGAAAAAATAATATTTATACTGTTTTTTCCTAAGCCACTAATAGTATGAAAAATGTAATTATAAATAGCTTCCGTATATTTTGAACCTCCAGAATTTCCAATAACTTCCTTATTTTTTAATATCGGAAGACTTAAAGGATTTCCGAGAAGCTCACTATACATATTTAAATAATACTTTTTCCTGTGAGTTTTGATGGCATAAGTGAAATTTGCTACAGGTGAGTTCCTTGTATTTTCTTTTGCAGACTTTCTGCCAAATAAATTTGACCCTACTAAATCAATATTATCTATCCTTGGTCCCGAAATAACAATATGATCAAGAGAACTAGTATTTCTAAATTCTTGAAGAAGGTCATAAAGAATCTTCGAGCGCGAATCATCCTCTGATTCAATTCTTTCGACATTTTGAATTTCATCAACTATTAACATTCTAACATTTTTAAAGGGATTTGAATCTCGTGAGAATGCGCCAATTGCCTTTTCCTGAGTAAATACATAGATTAATTTGTCTGACTCAGAATCGCCGAGATATGTATTTTGAATTCTGTAATCTTTCATATTAAATTGATTTAAAAGCTTACGAAAATCTAAAGATACCTGGCTAACCAAACTTAATGTTGGCACCACATAAATTATCGATCCGTCTCTTTCTTTCAAAAGGCTAATTGCCTTTAAGGCTAAAATAAAAGATTTCCCTGCGCTTGTTGGGGCAGAAATTCCTAATAACTTGCTTTCATCCAACTTATTCCAAATATTTTTTTGAAATTGAGTTAATAAAAAAGTTGAATCATCAATTCGAACCTCAAAGGAACTCTGCTTTAAAGCTACGGCAACTTGACTGATATAACTATCCATTGGAGAAAAAGTTTGAGATCTTTCCTCATATCCTTCATCAATCATCATTGTGGCAGGGGCCTGACCAATTCTTGTAAGAATTAATAAAAAATGGTCTTTTAACCCATTCCAATCATCTGACTTATATTGCCAAATCACTGCACAGATTGTAATGGCGATCTTCCTTTCGTTATCACTAGGATTTCTTGTTATAACATCTAGTGCGATTAATGCCTCTTTTAGAAGATCTTCGGGGAAACTTTCCTGAACTCCTTCTATATAATTTAAACGCCTAGCAACTTGTACATGCTCGAATGTGAGCACCTTGGCCAGCAATTTGCTTAATTCCTCTTCTTTCAATTTCATATACCTAAAGAAGAATCAAATTTATTCAATAGTTCGTCTAGCTTCCATACGGGAAAAATAATATAATTTATCCTATCCAGAACGTTTGCACTTGCAATCTTATAGGTTTTATCTTCTATTCCTCCACATTTCTCTTTAATAATTCGGACAATTTCGTTATGTATTTGTGTCTCATTTTTTAAATGACCCAACTCTGATGTTTCATTATAAATAATTATGGATGTAAGTTCGTATTGTACATTTGCAAGCTTATTGTCTTTATAATTTTTAGCTATAGTAAGTAATGGTTCTTCAATAAATTCATCACAAACAAATTGATGAAGCTCATTGTCTAGATTATTAAATGAATCTATTATGCTAACTAATGACTTTTCAAAAGCTGTTTTAAATTTGTATTTGCTTTCATAACATTTAGATTCACCTAAAATGATTTTGTGAGAACTTCCTTCATTCTTATAATGCAACGCATCTGCTCCAAATCTTTCATGGCCTGGAGAAGTAGTGACTGGCATTTTGCGAAGTATGGGGACTGCCTGAAATAGGTGTTGTAAGAAGTTGAATAATAATAATTCTCCAAATTGACCTTGCGGGTGGCCTTTTCTGAATTTGCTATGAGCTAGTCTTGTTAAAAACTCGGCGGCATTCCCCATGTCATTGGTTTCGTTAAGTTTATCTTCTAATAGCTTTTTAGAAGTAGCTTTACTGTAAACCCAGGAAGTAACTGTTCCTTTTAATTCTCTCAAAAATTGATCAACACGTGGACGAATATCAGTATATGCGATTGCGGCCGCTGTATGTTCTTTTTTAGGAACCAATCCTAAATCTTGAGAAACCATATGCACATGTCGAAATAATGATTCAGTATGAGTTAATAAATCTTCGATTTTGATTGTAGTATTCTTCTTTTTTGCCATCTAAATTTTGTTTACTAAGTTATTAAATAAAAGCCTGCCACGGACGGCAGGCACTATAATGAGGGGCGCGGCATGGCAGATAACTGCAACTCTCCGTAATTGCGTAACGAGAGCCATAAGAGCCGAAAAGGCGAAGGTGCGTAAAATCAAAAATCGGCATCGAGGGGACTTTTTATTTGTGTAAGCATAGGATCAGTGATACGGGCATAGATCTCAGTCGTTTTCACAGAAGCATGTCCTAATAGTTTCTGGATGACTTTGATGGACGTTCCTGATTCCAAAAGATGAATTGCGAAAGCATGTCGAAGATCATGAATGGAAACATCCTTTTTAATGTTCGCTCGATCTTTTGCATTCGA
The DNA here is from genome assembly GCF_004770055.1 of Leptospira semungkisensis. Lineage (NCBI taxonomy): Bacteria > Pseudomonadati > Spirochaetota > Leptospiria > Leptospirales > Leptospiraceae > Leptospira > Leptospira semungkisensis. The sequence continues at coordinate 6,177 of NZ_RQEP01000012.1, forward strand.
AAAGATCTTTTCTGCCGATCTAATACTTAAACTTCTACCTGGAACCATTCCCTGAAAAATCCAAGTATTTGCACCTTGTCGGTTGATAACGTCTAAAAGTTCTTTCTTACACGAAAGCGGCAATAAAGAAAATCGATCTTTTTTGCCCTTACCTTGACGAATTCGAAGACTCTTTCTCTCCCAATCTAGATCTGTACCTCTAAGCCTCGTCAATTCACTTACTCTCAACCCCGCACCATAGCAAAGTTTTAAAAGGAGACGATGTTTAGGATTGGCTAAACCGTTTATAATTTTTTCAACTTCCGATCTAGACAAAGATTCTGGAATTGTTTTTTCCCGCTTCGGCAAGGAATAGGAACTTAACGCGCGAATTTGAATTACATTATTATAATAAAACTTAAGAGAGTATATTAAACCTCGGATTGAAATGGCCTTAAGTTTCTTTTCATAAAGGATATTATCTAAATACTTCCGCAGGTCCGCCTCGACGACTCGATATGGATTTAAATTTACGGAACGCAAAAACGCACGGTTATAGAGGAGATATGCTTTTTGTGTCTTTCGACTATAATTTCTACGCAAAAGCTCCGTCTTCAGTGGAAGCAATAGAATATCCACTTCCGCATTAATCTTCTCCCGGTATGTTGATACAAGTTCCGATAGAAATTGCTCCGAAAAAGGGAGTTTCCAATATCTTAATGTGGAGTTCCATTCCGCTCTTGGCTTACGACTCAACTCTCGGAAGAGAGCTGGATGATCGGAACATTGGACAGTCGCAAATGAATAACCATTCTCCCAAATTTTGCGAATCTCAATATTTGCAGCCATGGAGAGAGATTTAAAAATACTAATAATTTGTATAGTATATATTCCCCATCCCCGTACGTAGCTTCGCCCCTTGAGTCCCATGGGGCGCGAAAAAAATCGTATATTAGAAAAATACGTCAAGCGGATTTGACTTTTATGGAGAGAATTTGACATTTTTGGCTTTCGAAAGAGGAGAATGTACGTTACGCATCTCTTCTTTTCATAGAACATATTCTTTAAGGAGCAGATAACGCTTTCGTTGAGAAAGATTCTTAATTAATTATTTAAAGATTACGAAAATGGAAAGTTATTTGGTTTTTTGCAGCGCGAAAAAGTTGAGTCTTCCTACTATCTGGCTCGTATTTGGGGAAAGTTCATGCAGAAAACTTCTATATAATGAAAACGTGATCTGTTTTTCTTTTGGGAGCGGGGAAGTTTTGTATTTTTTGGAAATTATTTTTCAACTGGCACAAGAATATTCGGAGTGGGCTTCCTTTGCCGGTTGATTTTGGTGAGCTGGATCCTTCCCCACCTAAGAAATACATCCTTTTGCTTACTCTTTTATTCCTTTCTGAGCCGTTTCTATTCCTTTTTTTGCTCAGAATCTGATTGAATTATTTTCCGAAACCAGATAGCTTTGTTCTTCGAAATTCTTTATGCGTTTTAGAATTTCTTCAGTTTCGTTCTTTGTTCCGGTGTAGAATGGACCAATCCTCTTCTCCAAAGCCTGATTTTCGTCTTCTTTTCGAATCCTCCCCCGGACTCTATCTCATTCTCTCGTCTGAACTCAAGATCTTAGCCGTTACAGATGCCTACCTTAAGGCGACTCTTACCAAGCGGGAGGATCTTTTAGGCAAGGGCATCTTTGAGGCTTTTACCGACGATCCAAACGATCCTGAGGCCACCGGCGTCGCGAACCTTCGCACTTCCCTCTTGCGCGTCTTGGAAAAGAAGGACTCGGACACCATGGCAGTCCAAAAATACTCCATACAACTTCCCGAGTCGGAAGGTGGCGGTTATCGTGAGAAATATTGGAGCCCGATCAATTCCCCCCTACTCGATACAAATGGCGAGGTCTCTTATATCATCCATAAGGTAGAAGATGTGACCGAGTTCGTTCAGCTTAAGCAGAAGGGCACCGAGCTCAGCAAGATCACTGAAGAATTGCAATCCCGCACGAATCAGATGGAATCCGAGATTATTAGTCGCTCTCTCGAATTGCAGGAAAGCAATAAGAAGCTCCGTGAGGCTGAAAGGATCAAGAATGAATTCTTTGCAAACGTCTCCCATGAACTGAGGACTCCACTCACTTTGATCCTGGCTCCTTTAGAGTCTCTTCTTCTTTTGGAAAAGAGTTCTAGCCTCGGCCCGGAGCAAACGAAAAAACTCCATATCGTGCATAATAATTCGATCCGGCTTCTTCAATTAGTAAATAGTTTATTAGATTTTTCTAAATTTGAAGCTGGCAAGATGAAGGTCGAAAAGGAATCCGTTCCTGTCTGCAATCTTGTCCGCACGATTCTAAGAGATTTCGAACCGGTCGCCTCGGAGAGGCAGATTCATATTGAGTCCGACCTGATCGCGTCTAATCCTTCTATCTCTATGGATCGTTATCTTTTCGAAAGGATCTTGTTCAATTTACTTTCCAACGCTTTGAAATTCACTCCTAAGGAAGGAAATATCTCCGTCCATCTTTCTTGGCAAAAAGGTGTCTTGAAATTAAGCGTGAAAGATTCAGGCATCGGGATCGCAGAGACTGATCTCGGCAAATTATTCCAAAAGTTCCAGCAAGTAGAAGGTTCTTCTACCAGGAAATATGGTGGAACCGGACTCGGTCTCGCAATGGTGAAGGAATTCTCAGAGCTCTTAGGTGGCCAAGTTTCCGTTGAGAGTAAGGTAGGAGTTGGTAGCACATTCACTATCGAAGTTCCGGCAGAAATGTTAGAGTCTTCTTCGAACGACAAGGATTTAGCCGGAAGTAAATTGGTCTCTTATTCCCCTAGATTTTATTCTTCCGAGTCGAACCAAGAAGAAGCTATTTCAGAAGAATCCGAGCTTCCTAAAGTACTTGTCTGCGAAGACAATGAAGACTTGGCTCGCTTTATTTCTTCTCTCTTGAGTCCTTTCTCCCGAGTGAAACTTGCTAAGGATGGTAAGGAAGGAATGAAGCATATTCATTCCTGGGAACCGGATCTAGTTCTTTCAGATGTGATGATGCCGGAAATGGATGGGATCGAACTCTGCAAGGCAATCAAGTCGGATCCTGTAGCTTCTAAGACGATCGTAATTCTTCTGACTGCTCTTACTCATAGAGAAGCAATGTTAAAAGGTTGGGAAGCTAAGGCAGATGAGTATCTATTCAAACCTTTCCATCCGGAAGAATTGATCACTCGCGTGAAGTCATTACTTTCCATGGCAGAAGATCGCAAAAAAACTATGGAGTCTATCGAACAGAAGAACTTCCAATTAGAATTTGCGAATGCTGAACTAGAGGCCTTCTCCTATTCAGTCTCTCATGACCTGAGAGCTCCTCTTCGAGCCATTCAAGGCTATACCGAGATGCTGATCGAAGATTATAGTTCCGTAATGGATAAAGACGGGATCCGTTTCTTGAATGTTCTTATCGATTCCACCAAGAGAATGGAGAATCTAATCGATAATCTTTTAGAATTCTCTCGGGTGGGAAGAAAGGAACTCAAAGATTCTACTTTCGATCTGACAGAAGTAGCCGAATCCGTTGCAAACCAGATCCGAGATCAAATGCAAAAGAAGACGGAGATCATCATCCATCCGTTAGCGAAAGTGACTTCTGACAAGGATCTGATGTCTTATGTTTTCCAAAATCTTATCTCCAATGCAGTGAAATACTCTTCTAAGAAAGAAAATCCAAGAGTCGAAATCGGAGTCGCTCAAACCGAGAAAGGTAGAACCTTCTTCGTGAAAGATAACGGAGCCGGCTTCGATATGAAATACTATAATAGACTTTTTGGTGTATTCCAAAGATTGCATAGACAAGATGAGTTCGAAGGGACCGGAGTCGGTCTTGCTATCGTTCATCGAATCGTCACTCGATATAAAGGTTCAGTTTGGGCCGAAGGCAAATTGGGCGAAGGCGCGTCATTCTATTTTACGATCGGAGGGACCAAGCAGGAAGCCATTGCTAGTTGATCGCGCTCCGGTGAATTCTTTATTTCCTTGAGTGCGTGCTGTCGCTTTCAAACATTGTCGCATGGCTACGGAAGTCCAGACTCTCTTTTGGTTCAAATGGACACCGTATGCGATCCTCCCTATATTCAGTTTTTTTCTCTCCTTAATCACACTTAGACTCGCGTTCAAGAATAGAAAGACTCCAGGTTCTCTTGAGTTTCTTTTCGTCTCGATCGGAATGACTCTCTACAGCTTCGGTTACTTCTGGGAGATCGTAAGTGCAGAACCGGAAAAGATCATTTTCTGGGATGACTTTCAATTCATTGGCTCGGATATTCTAATCGCCTCCCTTCCATTTCTATGTTTGAGAGTTGCCAATTTAGGAAAACTCATCCATCCGATCAGCATATCTCTTTTCACCATCATTCCTATTATCACTGAAGTCGTCGTCTGGTTCGGCAAAAAGGAATGGATCCGCCCTTCTATTCGTTTCGATACTTCCGCTCCTTGGCTCGCTTTGATCTACGAATACGGTCCTTGGATGAATGTATTCGTGGTGAATTTTCTAGGAACCTTCTTACTTTGCATTCTAATCTTGACTTACGGTGCCTGGAGCCAAAGAGCATTTCACAGGATACGTAATCTGGTCTTTTTGATCGGTCTTTCCATTCCATTCGGAAGCCAACTTATGACAGCGGGAGGCTTCATTCCTTTCGTACATCCTAAGTTAGACATCTTTCCTCTCGCCGCAAGCTTCGCTCTTCTAATTTGGATGTACGGACTTTATTATTTTAGAATATTAGATCTGATCCCCATGGCCAGAAACCAGGTCTTCGAATGGATCCAAGACGCAGTGTTTGTTTTGAATCCAGAAGGGTTCCTGTTGGACTGCAATGTGGCCGCTCTCAATCTTTTAGGCACAGCAAGATTGAGAGGAGTGAAGAAATTATCGGAGTTACTACCAGAGTTATCTTCCATATTAGATGAATGCTATCTCAGTCGAAAAGCAGGCGGAGAATGGAGGACCGGCGGCAAATACTACGATATCTCCATTCGTTTTCTGGAAGAAGAAGGCTCACATTTCAAGATAGTCGCTCTGAGAGATGTGACCCAAAGAGCTATTTCAGAGAGAAAGCTCTCCGAAAGAAGAGACGTTTTGCAGACGATCTTAGACTCGACTAGTGTTTTATTTTTGGTCTTGGACGGAGAAGGAAAACTCATCCTTCTAAACAGAGCATGCTTGCAGATCACAGGCTTTGACCTAATGGAGCTGGAAGGAAAAGTCTTTTGGGAAACTGTAATCCATCCTCAGGACAAGATTCGAGTCGCTAAAGTATTCGAGAGTCGCTTTGCGAAGAAGAGATTTCCTTCCCGCACAAGTATTCTACTTCAGACCAAGGATGGCAAGGCGCGTCATACAGCTTGGGAGCATAAGGAAGTACGGGATAAAGCGGGACTTCTTCAATATGTAATTTCTACCGGCACAGACACTACAGGTTTGGAAGAAGCCGAGATACGCATTGATACATTAAAAAGAGCGAATGAAGAGATCTTAGCAAAGAATGCGATCATCGAAACGCAAAAGGCAGATCTCGAACAAGCAATCCAAAGCGTAAAGCGAACCCAAGCAAAATTGATCCAAGCTTCTAAGCTCGCCGACCTAGGCCAACTCGCCGCAGGAATCGCTCATGAGATCAATAATCCCATCGGAGCTATCCAAGCCGCCGGGTATAATATTCTTTCTTATCTGCAAAGGGTAAAGACAGATCTGCGAACTTCCCTTTCCCGCTTATCCTTATTGTCCGACCAAGAATGGGATCTATTCGAGAAACTGATCGAAAAGGGAGTCTCCTCCAAGGAGATTTTGATCGGATTGGAAAGAAGAAGGATCCTCTCTTCTCTGAAAGAAGAGATGAAATCCGAAGAGATCTTATTTTCCGACGAGACCGCAGAGTTTTTCGTAGACTACGGAATTTCTTCCGGGTGGAAGGAGTTCCTTCCTATATTAAAAAATTCGAATTCTCGAAGCCTTCTTCCCTTCTTTCTGGATCTATTAGGACCGGAACAATGTGTGGACACGATTAAGACTGCCGTCGAGCGTTCTTCTAAGATCGTATACGCTCTTCGTAGTTTTGCGCATTTCGAATCGTCTCATAAAAAAAGGAAATTCTCCCTCAAGGAGAATATTGATACAGTCCTGACCTTATACCAAAATTTATTCAAACACGGGGTGGAAGTTTCGACGAGCCTGGATTCGGTTCAAGACTTTTTGGGATTTCCAGACGACCTTATGCATCTCTGGACCAATCTGATCATGAATTCCGTCCAAGCAATGAACTATAAGGGAAATCTGAATATCGAAGCTTCTCTGCAAGAAAAGGAAGTTCTTGTTTCGATCCGAGACAACGGGCCAGGGATTCCTCCGAATGTAGCCGACCAAGTATTCGAAGCATTCTTTACTACCAAACCATTGGGAGAAGGATCCGGACTCGGTCTGGATATCGCGAAACGTATCGTTGAAAAACACCAGGGCAGGATCTGGTTCGAATCTTCTCCTGGAAACACAGTCTTTTATGTGGGGTTGCCTTTCGAGGTTAAATCCGAATGATCCTTTCTTTGCGTAGTCTTTTTACATTCGATCCAGGCTCACCTCTTTTAGTAGAAACATACAATCCTTGGCTTGTAGTTCTTTCCGTACTCATTGCGATATTTGCCTCTTATATCGCCTTGCAAATTGTAGGACAAACTGTTCCCGAACATTCTCCTCCTTTGACCAAGTATTTGGTTCTAGCTGCAGGAAGCCTTGCATTGGGTTGCGGGGTATGGGCAATGCATTTTGTGGGAATGCTTTCCTTCTCTCTTTGCACTACCGTAAAATACGATAAGACTCTCACTATTGTTTCCATGTTTCCGAGCTTGCTTGCCTCTGTGGTAGCACTCTCTTTCGTAAATCGTCCCAAGATATCTATCACCGAATTAGTGTTAGGCGGAGTCTTAGTAGGCTCCGGGATCGGGACCATGCACTATACCGGAATGGCAGCCATGCAAATGGCAGCAGTCTTACGATACGATCCTTGGTTCTTTTCCCTGTCCATCGTGGTCGCAGTCATTTTAGCAATCGCATCTCTTTGGGTAAGATTTGGCCTAGCAGGATTAAGACTGAGCTCTCAAAAACTTACTCTGATCGCTGCCTGCACCATGGGCCTTGCTATTTCAGGAATGCACTACACAGGAATGGTTTCCGCCAGATTCATAGGCACTCCGGAAACGGATCTGAACACTGCGTTCAACGACCCTACCTTTCTCGCACTTGCAATCTCTTCTACTACGATCTTGTTCACGTTATTCGCCTTTGCAGTGAACTGGTTTTTAAGATATAGAGTCTTAGTTCAAAATCTAAGAGCCAGCGAATCTAGATTAAGGACCATCATCACCACTGCGGTAGATGGGATTATGATCATAGATTACCAAGGAAGGATCAATGACTTCAATCCTTCTGCGGAGCTGATCTTCGGTTATAAAAGATCAGAAGTGATCGGAAAGAATATTAGGGAATTGATGCCAGATCCATACTATTCCTCCAAAGGAACAGAACCTAAGTACTCTCTTAGTGCAGGATTTGCAAAGATCGTCGGCACAAGTAAAGAAGTGATCGGCCTGAGAAAGGATGGATCCGACTTCCCCATCCGTCTTGCAATCGGCCACGCAAGATTATCTGGGGAAGATCTCTTCGTAGGATTCGTAACAGATATCAGTGAAAGAAAGATGATCGAATCTGCTCTCAAACAAAGCGAGCAACAGGTTCGATCCCTGATCGAAAATATTCCAGGCATCACGTATCGTTGTCTTCCTGGTAGAGATTGGAAGATTCTATTCATGAGCGATGCTTCCGAATCGATCACAGGATATCCTGCATCCGATTTTGTTCGCACAGAGCCGGCACGATCCTTCAAAGAGCTCGTTCATTTGGAAGACTTGCAGAGAATAGAAGAAGAAATCGATTCAGCCATATTTGAGAAGAGAGCCTTTACTCTAGAGTATAGGATCACCGATAAGAACGGCGATACCAGATGGCTCTGGGGAAATGGATGCGGAGTCTACGGAGGAAATGGAGAAGTACTCTTTATAGACGGAGTCATTCTCGACATTACAGAACGCAGAAATATTGAAGAAGCACTTAGGACAGCAAAAGAAAAAGCAGAGCTAGCCGCAATTACCAAGACTTCTTTCTTGGCAAACATGAGCCATGAGATCCGCACTCCTATGAATTCTATTCTAGGTTTCACCGAAGTTCTTCTTTCTGAGAATTTGGAGAAGGAACATAGAACTCATTTGGAGACAGTCAAGAGCTCCGCAAAATCTTTATTAAGACTTTTGAATGATATCCTGAATACCGCTAAATTAGAGAAAGGTGCGGTCGAGTTGGAGAGTATAGACTTCTCCCTATCCAAAGTGATCGCAGATTTAAAATCCACACTTGGAATAAGTGCACGAAAGAAGAATCTAGAATTCGAAGTAATACAAGACCCTCTCCTATCCGAATATTACGTAGGAGATTCTCTCCGAATCAGACAGATCTTATTGAATCTGATCGGCAATGCAGTAAAATTCACCGAACATGGAAAGGTGACCTTACGAGTGGCGAAAGAAAATGAGTCCTTGCATTTCGCTGTCCAGGATACCGGAATAGGGATACGCGCAGATCGATTAGAAAAGATCTTCGAGCCATTTACTCAGGCGGATGTTTCTACCACCAGACGTTATGGGGGTACAGGTCTTGGCACGACGATCTGCAAACAGTTAACCGAATTGATGGGTGGTCGGATCTGGGCCGAAAGTATATTAGGAAAAGGAAGTATATTTCATGTGCTCCTTCCATTAGAAGAAGGAAAACCTAGACAGGAGATCCATGCCCACAATCTGTTGAGTCTTCCTTCCCTTAAAATACTGGTAGTCGATGATATAGAAAAAAATACAGAGCTAGTAGAGCTTTTACTGAAAAACCAAGGGCATTCTGTCACAGTAGCGCATAACGGAGAAGACGCCGTAAAAAAAGTAGAGGCAGAGAACTTCGATCTGGTACTCATGGACGTGCAAATGCCAGGCTTGGACGGTAGACAGGCCACCCGAGTCATTCGAATGCACGAGGCTCAGGAAAATACTCCGAGAACTCCTATTCTTGCACTTACTGCTAGCGTATTTGAAGAGGATAAAAACTCCGCAATGGAAGCCGGTATGGACGGGTTTGTCGCGAAACCTGTAGAGTTAAATCAAATGACTTTCGAAATCGCTAGAGTCTTAGGTTATTCTTCTAATGATAAAAAGATAGAGATCGAAGTAGAAGACGTTTCCGGTTCCGAATGGAATCCGCAAAGAGCGAATGAACTATATGAGTCACTTTCCGATTCCTTTAGAAGAGGATCCATCGAAGACGAGCATTTAGAAGAGTTTCTAAGTATGGCAAAGTCTAAAGCCGACGCTCAAGAGCTAAAAAAACTCAGAACAAAGATCGAACAATTTGAATTTGAAGAGGCAATCTCGATCTTAATCGGAATTGCAAACAATCTAGGACTCGAGGAAAAGGAAAATTAATATGAGCAGTCTCGTCGATGTCCGGCCCAAAATACTAATTGTAGACGACGAGGCAACGAATCTACAGGTACTCAGGCAAATCTTACAAGACGAATATTCCCTCTTATTCGCCAAAGACGGCGCAAAGGCAATCGAACTAGCAATATTAGAAAAACCGAATTTGATCCTTCTGGACGTAATGATGCCCGGAATGAGCGGACATGAGACCTGTAAGAAACTAAGAGTTGATCCGGCTACTTCTAGGATCCCGGTGATCTTTGTCACTGCCATGGCGGAAGAAGAAGACGAGACAGACGGTTTCGAATCCGGAGCCGTAGACTACATTACAAAACCAGTAAGTCCTGCGATTGTAAAGGCCAGGGTCCGCACTCATCTTTCCTTAGTACGAAATGACGAGTTAAAAGGAACTCGTCTTCAGATCATACAACGCTTAGGACTCGCAGCGGAATACAAGGACAATGAAACCGGTCTGCACGTAATTCGAATGAGCCATTATTCCGAGACATTGGCCTCGGCTTTAGGCTATAGCCCCGAAGTCGCGGAGAATATCCTGAACGCCTCCCCTATGCATGATATAGGAAAGATCGGGATCCCCGATAGTATATTACAAAAACCTGGTAAACTCACTCCCGAAGAATGGGATATCATGAAGAAACATCCTAATATCGGAGCAGAGATCATAGGAGATCATGATTCATTCCTATTGCAAATGGCAAAAAGCATCGCTCAAAACCATCACGAGAAATGGGACGGCTCAGGCTATCCGAACGGCTTAAAGGGCGACGAAATCCCAATGGAGGCTAGGATCGTGGCTTTGGCTGATGTATTCGACGCACTGACCACAGAAAGGCCTTACAAGAAAGCCTGGGAGATCCCAGATGCAATCCAGTACATTCGAGATAACTCGGAAAAGCATTTTGATCCCGGTCTAGTACCTGTCTTTCTAGATTTAATGCCGAAGCTACTCGAGATCCGAGAACGCTGGGCCGAAAAATAAGGATCGAATTTTAGAAAATCGTAAAAAGCTTAGGTAAGCCTTACAAAATTCCTTTTGGCGGCAGAAACAGTATCTCATCTTGATTAAAGCTCGCCGGTTGTAAAAACAAACTCTCTAGAAAGGCTACCGCATCCGAGACTGGGATCATATCTTCTCTTTTAAAGCCTTCTCTTCCATCCCAGATAGCAGTGTCAATGGCTCCAGCATAAACTGTGCTGACTCGAATCCCTTTTTGCTTCACTTCTTCTCGGATCGCCTTTGCAAATCCTGCCAGGCCATGTTTAGAAGCGCAGTATGGAGAAGATTCCGAAAATCCCTGCCTTCCCGCAGTTGAAGAAAGATAACAAAGCAAGGAGCCTCTTTGTAACTTTCCGATTAGTTTAGAGGTCAATGCCATGGGAGAGATTAGATTCAGAAAAATATGTTTTTCCAGATCTTCCAACTCGAGATTTTCGATGGGCAGAAATAGACCATCTCCCGCCAAAAAGTAGATTGCTGCGACCTCCGACCAAGAAGAAGACAGATCCTTACAAAATGATTCTAAGCTTTTTCGATCGTTCAGATCGCAATGATAGTTCTTTCCGGATTCGAACTTGCCTTCGAATGAGATCCCTCTTCTGGAGATCCCGATCGCGTTGATCCCTGGAGTTGCATGCAATTTTTCTAATAGAGCTTTTCCGATTCCGGAGCCAGCCCCTACGACTAGAATATTTTTGGGATCCATCGTCTTATTTAGACATGGCCCTGACTTTTAGCAAGAAATCGGCCGCTTCCAAATGTCTGTTTGCTTGGACTAGATCCTTCCCCCAAACAGTGATCCCATGCTTTTCTATAATACAGAAAGGAACGCGTGGTTTATGCTCGATCAGATAACTCTCCAAATGATCCGAGATTTCTTGAACGGAAGGATAATTGTATAAAACAGGAACAGATACATTCGGATTCTCATCCCAAATACCGAATGCCTTAATGATCTCCAAAGGAAGAAGAGGAAGTTCTTCGATAGGATTCTCCTTGTTCACACCAATCTCTACCAGATTGGATTCAGGAGTGTGAACATGCAAAGAGCAACCCATTTCAGGAAATGCCTTGTATACAGCTCTATGAATGGAAGTCTCTGCAGAAGGCTTGAGACCTTCTCTGCCTTTCCAACCTTCTAGTACCTTGCCGGATTCTATCTGAACCGGAAGGAAATCCTTGCGACTGAGCTTATTCTTGTCCAAGCCGCTTCCGCTTACCCAGAAAACGTCGGAATCTTTTTCGTCCTTGATGGAAAGGTTTCCGGCAGTCCCGGGCATCCAACCTTTAGAATGATATAACACTCCTGACTCGGCCAAGCGAGTCAGGATCTTCTTTTGGGACATTCTTTAAACGAGTGCCGTGGTTTCTTCTACGTAATTAGGGACCCAGCCACTCATGTCTTGGAAGTAACGGACCGCTTTGATCCTTTTGTTCTCATCCAGAGTGAACCAGTGGTTGGTGTTCTTAGGAACGGAAATGAAATCGTCCTTTTCTACCTTCACTAGAAATTTCTCTCCGTTCAGAGCGAATCCGAAGACACCAGAACCGTCTACGATATAGCGAACCTCGTCGTCCGTGTGATAATGGACCTTGTCGAATTTCGCAAGCATCTCATTTAAGCCAGGCACTTGAGGATGAAGAACGATCAAATCTCTAGATTGGTATCCTTCTTTTTCCTTTAGGACAGCGAAGCGATAATCCAAGTTCTTCAGAAGAGTTTCTTTTTCTTCGTCTAGAAGGGTCATTTTATCGGTTAGCGCGTTAGACTCGCTTGGAACCGGCCAATGATCGTATTCTATTCCTCTCTTGTTCAAGAAGACTTTTACTTCTGCGTTATCCTTGATTTCCGGTAATCCGGGTTTTTGGACGATGGTAGCCATGGCAGTATCTCTCCAGTCAGTATGATTACTTATTGACCCTCTCCACGTAGGTAAGGTCCCTTAGGTCGATCTTGATCACATCCCCTTGCTTCACGAAGATAGGAACGTTAATCTCTCCTCCGGTTTCGACGGTAACTCTCTTAAGAGCAGTACCGGAAGTATCTCCTTTAAGACCTTCCTCAGCGTAAGTTACTGTCAACACTGCAAAGTTAGGAGGAATTACTCCGATTGGCTTTCCTTCGTAGAATGAAACTTCCATAGGAGTCTCTTCTTTCAAGAAAGGAAGAATATCTTCTAAATATTCTTTAGAAACAGGAAGCTGTTCGAAGTCATTTGTATCCATGAAGATGATATCGTCGCCCTCGGAGTAGCAGATGGTCATCTGTCTCTTTTCTAATTCGACGGACTCCAATTTCTCGGCAGCCTTAAAGGTCCTTTCGATGGAGCTACTGCGGATCAAGTTTTTCAATTTTGTGCGGATGAAAGCGGAGCCCTTGCCTGGGTTTACGAATTCGCTTTTAACTACGGAATACAATTCTCCTTCAACCTTGAGAACCATTCCTTTTCTAACTTCAGTGATACCTAAGTTCATATACGACCTAAAATAAAGATTACGCTCCTTCTATATCCATGCAGGAAGGCGAGGTGTCAAGCGATGTACTCAACCGCTATTTGTAATATTTCAAGCCCAAAATCCATTCGACTTTTAGGGTTTATAAGAAAGAATCCCTGATTGGAAAAGATTTCCGGAGAACCCATTTGCCGATGAAACAAAAATTAATGCCTATCCTTATCCTAGCATTAGGATTGGGCGGCGCCAATTGTAAGAAAGAAACCATTTTGATTACTGGATCCGAGACCATGCACACTATGTTGAACGTAGTGGCTTCAGGATATTCCAATAAAGCACCAGACACTAAAGTAGAAGTCCAGGGAGGAGGATCTTTCGAAGGTATCGAAAAACTCTTCGAAGGAAAGACTGACATAGCTGCATCTTCCCGCCCACTTACTCCCGAAGAACAAGTACAACTTGAAAAAAAAGGAAAGTTCGAAGGTGTTCTCATCGGATATGATGGTATCGCAATAGTGGTCCATCCAGAAAACCCTGTGAGCAAACTTACCTTGGATCAGGTTTCAAAAGTATTCTCCGGAGAGATCAATGATTGGTCAAAGCTAGGTGGTAAACCAGGACCGATACATGTTCTACTTAGAAATGATAAGAGCGGAACCACTGCCTATTTTGAAACACATATCCTAAGACAAAGAGATCTAGGAGAGAAAGCTTACCAAGCTGCTAAGAAGAAGGAATATATTTCCAGCGCCAAGATAGTCACGGACAACGACTCAATGGCGGACGAGATCCAAAAAGATCCTGCAGCAGTCGGATTCATGGGAATGGGAAACGCACAGATCCAAAACAAGGGCAAGGTCAAAGCTGTTCCTTATGCTCGTACTGAAAAAGATCCATTCGTAGAACCGAATATTCAAAATGTTTCCAACAGAGAATATAAACTAGCAAGAGGACTTTATCTGTTCTATCTTTCCGATCGAGGAAAGAAGATAGACGAGTTCGTGACTTATATCACTTCCGAAGAAGGACAGGCTCTCGTCCTAAAAAGTGGTTACTTAAGAAGTACGTTAAGCACGGTAGAAGTAGAAGCGTCCAAACAGTAAAATCACTCTTTTTGCTCGAAAAAAGGTTGCGAAAGGCTTTTTCGTTCGTCAAACTTGAGAGATACTTATGAAACGACTCGGGCTTTTGTCTTTAGTTCTGTTCCTGGTAGTCGCCTTGTTCAGCGAGGTGGTTGCCAAGGATTTCAGAGCCACTAAGACTTTCGGACTACCGAAAAAAGCAAAGGTCCAGTCGTTCCGAGAAACCGAGGGTCAAGCCCTTCCTTCTCTATTTACTTCCTCAGGAGATGAGGCTGGCATCGGCCTAGTCAATCGACTCTTTCATTCTCTTCTGGGCTTGAAAAGTCGTTATCTTCCGGATTGTTCCGATCGCATTCTTTCCTTTCACACTTTAGAATATCGTTATCTTTTTCTCCCCCCTCCGGCCTAATTGGCTTTCATTCTGTAAGGTCCTCGGGGGGATTTTCCCGGAGATACCGATCGGTTTCGGGCAAAAATTCCGTTTCGGTAATATATACAGCAGGGACTCGCTCATCCTTCTCCTAAGTCTCCAACCTTAAAAAGATGAGCACTCTTCCCAGAGGTTATTAAATAGAAAACTCGAAAGGAAATCGCATAGGTTTCCTTTTTTTTATGCGGATACTCGGTTGACTGCAAGGCCGAGCCGGAAATCAATCAGAAAGAGGAGCATCTCTCTGGAACTTATTTCTTCTCAAAGGCAAAGGACAGACATTCCCGAAAAGGATTGGCTGGATTGGAAATGGCAGATCCAAAATCGGATCAAGGATGAACATGAGCTCTCGGACTATATAGAGATCAGTTCGGACGAAAGAGAAGCCATCTCCAGTTGCTCCCAAGTCTTTAGCTTCTCTGCCACCCCTTATTATTTACGACTCGCAGATAAGAAGGATCCGAATTGCCCGATCCGACTCCAAGTACTTCCCCGCAAGGAAGAGCTTAGCGTTCGTGCCTGGGACAGAGAAGACCCATTGGCAGAAGAATCATATATGCCAGTCAAAGGAGTCACTCATCGTTATCCGGACAGAGCTCTTTGGTATCTTTCTCATGTATGTGCGGTGTATTGCAGGTTCTGCACCCGTAAGAGAAAGGTTTCTCAGTCTTCCGGAACTCCAGGCTTAGAAGATTGGCAAAAGGCTCTACAGTATTTCAGAGAGCATCCTGAGATCAAAGAAGTGATCCTTTCCGGAGGAGATCCATTGAATCTCTCCGATCATAAATTGGATTTTCTTTTGGGGGAATTGAAATCCATTCCTCATATCAATCAGGTCCGAATTCATACTCGTTATCCTGTGACCTTACCGATGAGGATCACTTCGGAGCTTTGCTCCGTTCTGAAAAAACATTTCCCGATCTATCTAGTCACTCATTTCAATCATCCAAAAGAACTGACTCCTTTAGTGAAGGAGAGAATAGGAATGTTAGTGAAGGAAGGAGCCGTTACAGTTCTCAACCAATCCGTTCTTCTGAAAGGAGTGAACAATTCAGTTGAGACTCTAAAGGATCTCTTCTACGGACTCACTAAGATAGGAATCAAGCCTTACTATCTGCACCAATGTGATGAGATCTTCGGCTCTTCTCATTTTAGAGTTCCTATCGAAGAAGGCGTCGAGCTCATGAAGCAAATCCGAGGAAGTGTGAGCGGCCTGAGCGTGCCTTTGTACGTGGTCGACCTGACCGGAGGAGGAGGAAAGGTTCCCCTTCCCGCAAACTATCTAGAAGAAACAAAGGATTCTTCTTATGTATTTAGAAATTATAAAGGAGATCTTTATGAAATCGGCTTTTAGTATTCTCTGCATTCTTGTCTTCATCTCACAATGTAAAACCACGGAGCAGAATCCGAACGCGGTCATTGCCGAGAATCCATCGGTGCTTAGATTAAATTATGACGTTGTGTATTATACTAGCGGGAACGCGGTGGTTTTGAATTCAGGAAGGATGTTCGCTCGAGGATTATTCTACGAATGTAAGATCTCAGATACCAAATCGAATTTCGACACATTCCGAGCCACTTCTTATACCGAGGACAATTCGATAGATTTCAGACATTTGGTATCCGAAACGGAACAGGCCAAACTGAATAACCGCCAATTCCAGTACTTCTCCATGGGGGAAAATTCCAGGGCCACGGTATTTTCAGGCTGCTTCAAGAAATCCTCTGCCGAACACTGTTACGTCCGTTGGGAATGGCAGAAGGAAGCCTTTATCTTCGTATTTGAAACCGAGGTCGAAAACAGAAAGGGACTATCTAGTCTAGAGCTTGGGAAAGAATTTCATGAATTCGTGAGCCGGGGAATAAAAGCTTTTTAAAGGGGTATTTTCTTGACCGAATTGTACCGAGAAAGTATTTTATCCGGCGGGGACGAGGTCTCGGGGAAAAAGGAATAATGTGGCTGAAATTGGGGGACACCGAAGTCATTAATTTGGACTATATTTCCTCCATTAAAAAGAATCTGACGGCGAACTCGATCGAGATCACGTACCATGATTTTAACCACGTAAAATCACTTCCATTCGGGGACCCGGAAGATAGAGATCGGGCGTACAAAGCAATTTTGGAAAATCTTTCCAGGATGCGCTTGTTCTTTGAATAATCTTACTTCCAACTCTTCCTTCGCGCGGTCGAACAAACGAGATATGGAACGAATTAAAGAAAATCTCTCAAGCGTCTCTTCCCTAAAGCCATTCGAACTCATTTTCTTCGGTTCAAGACAAAGAGGAGAAGGAGACGAGTCTTCCGATTTTAATTTCCTAGTGCTTGCGGATCCTTCCGACCAGCTGAAAGGAAATTTTATCCGGGAGATCAATCGCGCTATGGAGCCTCTGCAATCCCAAGGCCAGGTAAACCTTTTGGCTGCCGACTGGGATGGTTTCCGCACCAGAATGAAAAGCTACGACCCGGGAGCGATTCATATCTGCGAATTAGGAGAGCCTTATTTCGGCTCCGAATACTTTCCAGTCATCAAAGAAGAATGGGACAAACTTAAAGCAGAGCCGGTCGATTCAGTCGGAGCCGGAAAGTATTTAAGAAAACGTTATAGATTCTACAAAGGTATAGTTCCTCGAAACACCAAAGAAGATGTAGTCCGCATGGAAAGACTTCTGGCTGTTTATCTTCAGAACTGGATGTTCCGTCATATAGAGGACCTGAGCGTAGCTGAGATCGTAAATTCGGATATCCCTTCTCGGATCGGACCAATGTTCAAGGGTCTCTATCCTAAAGAAGCGAAAGGAAATACCTTAGAACTTTTAGATTTGTACGAAGAAGTCTTAAAACTGAAGAAGGAACTGAGATCTCCAGAGTCTCATTTCTCCGTAGAGAGATTCAATCAGTTAAAAGAAACTCTAAGATTCGAAGAGAAAGAGATTCGGATACTTAAGCTGAATTACTAAGAAAGGGCCCTGCCCAATCAAACGACCCATAGGAAGCGAGATTCCCAATGGGTGACTGAACAAAGTGAAGTCAAATTTCAACAGGGTAGCCCCACCCTTTCTTGGGTGGGGGGTGTGGCCCGTGGGTTCGCGTTCCCGCTATATCAGAAAATCCGGATATTGCATAGTAGAAATTTTGCCGAACTGTTTCCTAAAAAAATCGCTTGTTATAAACAGCTAAAATAGAGTCCGCGATCTCTTCTCCCCAAATGGAACATCCTTTTATCGAAGGATGAAACCCATCCGAACAAAAGATCCCTTCAGAAGAAATGGACCCGAGCTTCCTCATTGGAATATGAAATACGTTCTGTAGTCTCGCTGAAAGATAAGAAGAAGCTTGGTCCAAAAGTCGCGCCTTCCATCCTAAAACGAATCTCATGGTCGAAGGCAAAGATGGAAAAATTCCTAGGGGTGGCACACCTGCAATAAAGATAGGAGTATCCGAATACTTACTTTTGCAAATATCGATCAGATCTTGCAACTCAGAAGACCATCTTTTCTGAGTATTCAATTTCACAACATCATTCGCACCCAAAGCAATTACGATCGCGTCTAGAGAAGATTCGGGCAAACGAGATCCAAACTTCTCCTTTGCCTCTTTCAAAGTGATCCCGCTTTCTCCAATCGCTTTCCAAAGAATTTTTCGACCACTCTTAGTTCCGAGAACGGAAGCGATCTGACCGGTCAAAGAACTTTTATAATCCGGAATTCCTACCCCTGCAACGGTAGATTCTCCTAAAACCAAGAGTGAGAACGGATCTGCACCAGGTAATTCCCCGAAATCCGGACCAGAAGCATCCGGAAGACGAGGAATTGTTTTGCGAGCCTTCAGCCCTTGCCATAGAAGCACGGGAGATAAAAGAAGGCTCGTAGTATAGAACGGAATCTCTTTCATTAAGATTTCTTAATTTCTCAACTCTCTCAGTATATCAGCGTTGCCGGTCACAGCCAAAGCTGCCGCCAATCCTCCCATCATTGCACCTGCAATTCCAGGAGAAGCTGCATCTGCCCCAGTCAGATAAAGACCCTCAACAGGGGTTCTCACATCAAACCAAGGACATTTTTCCTTCTTATATCTTTCTGGAACACAAGCTAGACCATAGATCGCGCCGTCCGGATGAGAGGTAAAATGTTCGTTCGTGATCGGAGTGGAGAGTTCCGTAAACTCGACTAGTTTAGTCAAGCCGGGAAATCTTTTCTCTAAGGTGGAAAGGATCCGATTTACGATCTTCTCCTTTAGATTTTTGTAATCTTCTCCCCTCTTCTTCCAAGGCTCGTCTTTCCATTCGGAAAAGTTGGAATAATCGGTAAAGGTAATCACATCCATCGTATGAGATTTGGCTTCCGGATTCTTCAAGCTCGGAAAAGAAAGATATAGATTCGGGATCTCTCCAGTATCTGAAAACCAATCGTTCCTTTCGGAGAAATTCTTATCATGATCACTAGAGGAGAAGATCCAGTAATTCTCTCCATTAAATCCTAGCTTGGCAGGGCTCTCAGAAAGACCCAAATAGAGGCAAATGCTCGTAGTCATTCTCTCTTTATTATAAAAATCTTTTAGATCTTTTCTGAAAGAGATCGGATAGGAATCCGGGATCAGTTTAGTATAAGTAGGATAAGCGCCTGCGCAAGAGATCACGATCGGAGCAAAGAAATCTCGCTCATGACCTTCTCCCCTTAGAGCCTTTGCCTTGACCCCTACTACTTTTCCTTGTTTGATTAGGATCTCTTTTGCTTCCACAGAAGAAAGAACTGCTCCTCCCTTCTCTTGCAAGATAGGTTCGATAGTATCGAAAATCTTGCCAGCGCCGCCCACCGGATAATAACCACCGTTAATATAATGCTGCACCAATGTTGCATGCATCGCAAAAGCTACTTTTGATGGGGGAAGACCGTAATCTCCCCATTGGGCCGCAAGAATTCCCTTCAATTCTTCGCTCTCGAAATTCTTATCAAAATAATCCTTGAGAGTGACTATATTCCCTTCTCCCAAAAGCCCAGTAAGTGAATCTAAAGGAGGAGGAGATAGTCTCATCATGATTGCCTTTCCGAAAAGGCCGGATGTCCTCTTGATATCCTTGAAATATCTTTCGATGGCTTCCTCTTCCTTCGGGAATTGAGTAATCAGGTCCGACTTGAATTTTTCAGGATCTCCATAAATGTCGAAATTCCCAGAAGGAAAGACAAGTCTCTCGAAAGGCTCTGGTAGTCTTTTCCAAGTGAGTTGTCCCCGGGTGATCTTGTCGGAAATTCTCTTACAGAGCCCTCCTTCATGCATATCACCAACATAATGAATTCCTACATCCCAATGGTATTTGCCCTGTTTCCTTTGGAACTCATGAGTAAACCCTCCAGGTTGGAAATGTTTCTCTAAAACGAGCACCTTCTTTCCTGCATGCTGTACCAGAAGGCTTGCGGTGCAGAGACTCCCCATCCCGGAACCTATAAAGATAATATCATATTGATCGTCGATCTGATCTATATTCATTGACAGAACCTCGAAACTTTTTCAATGTGAACACCGAACACATTGTGTTTATAATAAACCCCTTCAATGTAATAGATGTCAACATGAAAAATCCGCCGGAAAAAAATTCTTATCATCACGGAGACCTAAAAAGAGCCTTATTGGACGCCTCCATAAAGATCTTAAAAGAAGAAGGTTATAAGGCCCTAAGCCTCAGAAAGGCTGCGACCTTGGCCGGAGTCAGCCAATCCGCGCCTTATAGACATTATCCAGATTTAGAATCCTTATACGCAGATATCGCGGAGGAAGGATTCCTACTGCTGGCAGAAAGGCAAAAGAGATTAAGAGCAAAGTACAAAACGAAACCTTTGCTACTATTTAGAGAATCCGGAGTTTCCTATGTAGAATTCGCATTAGAAAATCCTGATCTATTTCGGATCATGTATGGGAATCAGATCGAAAGCCATTTAAAATATGACTCTCTCATCAGAACAGAGGATGAAACATTTCAGATCATAGTGGAGATCATCAAAGACTGCCAAAAAGCAGGACTGATCCCGGAAGGAAATGCAGAAAAAGCAGCTACCTCTGCGTGGACCATGGCTCATGGAGTTGCAGTATTGCTTTCCGGCCAGCAGATGATGTTCCGAGCGATAGAGATAAAGCAGGCAAGAAAGATCACTAAAGAGTTAATCCAGTTCTTATACACTGGACTGAAAGCTTAATTTAAAACTTAAACGCTCTCTATTTGTGCCGGTGGTTTCGGTACTATGAGAAAACGCGGGAGACGTTATCTTTTATGGAAAAGATAATGAGATACGATCCACTCTTCCCCATGATTGTATTTCCATAATTCTGCGCATGCCATAAAGAAGACTTTCCAATAAACGAACCATTTGATCGATTGATCCCTTCCATACGTATCCGTTAGGATCTTTAGGATCTCGTTCTTGTTTTTATACATATTTGCAAGCCATGCTTCCGAAGTACGCGCATAGTTTTTGCCGTTTACTACCCATTGGTCTTGGATAAGAAAGTCCTTTTGAAAATACAAAAACAGATCATGGGAAGGCATCTGCCCTCCCGTGAAAAAGTATTTTGCCATCCAATCAGTGTCATCGATCACTTCAAAAGGATACGCATACTTTTTATGAGTGAAAATATGAACAAAGAATAGGCCCTTAGGCTTTAGAAAGCCGGCTAACTTCTCGAATAAGAGCTCGTAATTCTTCATATGTTCGAGCATCTCAACCGATAGGATGCGATCGAACTTCAAATTTGTTTTGAATACGTTCATGTCCATGGTAAGAATATTCAGGTTTTTTAAACCTCTTTTCTTCGCCTCTGAATCTATAAATGCCTTTTGGCTTTTGGAATTCGAAACTCCGGTCACCTTGCATTTCGGATAATTTTCTGCGATATAAAGAGAGAGTGAGCCCCAACCGCAGCCAAGGTCCAAAACATTCATTCCATTCTCTAACTTGGCTCGATCGCAGCTCAGCTGCAGCATTGCCCTTTCGGATTCGTCGAAACTTACATCCGGAGATGCCCAGAATCCAGAGCTGTACTTCATATACTTTCCCATTACTAAACGGAAGAAGGAAGCGGGCACCTCATAATGTTGCTCATTTGCTTCGGCAGTGTTCACCGCAATCGGAGATCTTTTAAGGGAATTAATGTACTCGATCAAATGCTTTTGATTTGCCTCTAAGCTTCCCTTTTCCTCTCCTTTCAATCGCAAGCGAAGAAGCTGTCGGATCCTAAGACGGATCAACCAATCCGGAAAAATATCTTTTTCCATCAGAGAATAGATGAGGTTCATATTTCGTTCTCCTGCATCTGCTGCTTGAGAGTTTATTTTTTAGGGAACCAAGGAAAGAAAGAGCTAGTCTTTGCCCTATATTCTTCGTATAGCTTTCCTTTAGATCTCAATTGACCGATTTCGTTTAATGGAACTCCAGTGATCTTAGTTAGAAGAATATACATCACCAAAGGAGAAATGAGCCCTATCCACCCCCAAGGAGAAGCTAAGGAAACCAATCCGAAAGAGATCCAGATCACCCATTCAAAGAAATAGTTCGGATGCCTGCTATATCTCCAAAGCCCTATATCGCACACCTTTCCTTGGTTCGCAGGTTCTGACTTGAACTCAGCCAACTGAAAATCTGAAATTGATTCTCCTATGACTCCAATCGTAAATATGAAAAGTCCTATGATCTCTAATGGTTCCGTAACTATAGAGGGATTTAATGCAGGAAACAAGAAAGGAAGGCTTAAGAAAATCCCAAGTATTCCTTGGAATTGAAACACATTGGTGAAGAATTTTCTATCTACCTGGTCTCCATATTCTTGTCGAAAGGCAGAATATCTAGGATCTTCATGTCCGCTTAATACTCTAGTTGTGAAAATAAAATAGGAGAGTCTCCAACCCCAAACGGTTGCCATGATTGCAAAGATAGCTTTTCGAACCGAGTATGCATCTCCCAATAAGAAATAAATGATCGCTATCGTTGAGATACAAAGTCCCCACCCTACATCCACGATTGCATAATTTCGGATTACTTTACCGATCAACCAAAGGAAACTCATTAGAAAGAAAACGACTACCCAAGCAGTGAACATCAGAGACAGGGCCTTTTCGTACATAGAATACTCCGATCGGATTTATTTGCGAATGATTCCGTTCACTTTTCTTACGAGAAGAAGGAACAAAAAATAAGAGAAGAATGCGACGATAGGCACTGTACTCGTCCAACCTAAGACAGCATAACCTGCCGAACGAGACAATCCGTCTATCAATTGAGAAGTATCTCCTTCGGCCAGACGATACGCCCAACCAAGATCGATTTCTTTTTTAAGAATGGAAGATCCCAGCTTTAAGAAAGGAATAATTAGAAAAACTTGAAATGGATAGGCTGCATAATTTGCAATTTGAATGGACACTGGATTTAATCTAAGAAGAAACCCAAGCAAAGCACAAAGTGCCATAGTACTCCCTATAATTGGAAATACTCCAATAGCAGCACCTAACGCGAGAGAAAGAGCGATCTTTTCCGGACTGGTTCCGGTTTTTAACTCTACTAAGATCCTATCCTTGGCTTTTCCAAGAAAGGATGATTTTGTTTTATTATTTTCGGTTTCTGATTCGATCACAGAGGATTTAGCCCGCGATTGTTCGGTCGAGTGTATACAACCTGTACTACGCTGATATTACGCATATAAAACGCTGCTGCACAATAAGAAAAGTAATATCTCCATTTTCTGATAAAAGACTCATCATAACCCATGCTTTGGATGGCAGAAATATTCTCTTCGAAGTCCTTATGCCAACTCATCAATGTTTTATCATAATTTCGGCCGATATCCTCTAACTCGTGCAGAAACATGTTGCTAGTTCGATTGATGGCCTGATTGATCCTAGCAACGGATGGAAGCAAGGATCCCGGAAAGATATGCTTCTGAATAAAATCCACTCCCCTTCTAAAAGAATCATATCTGGAATCGGGACAGGTAATAATCTGATGGGCCATCAGTCCTTCTTTCTTTAAGACACGATCACACATGGAAAAAAAATCCTCGAAGTATTCATGACCTACCGCTTCTAGCATTTCTACCGTGACTATCTTGTCGTAAGAACCTTCTACCTTTCGATAATCTTTCAGTCTGACTTCTATTTTATCTTCTAGACCCAAACCTCGGATCTTTTCGGTAGCAAACTTGTATTGTTCTTCGGAAATCGTATAAGAAGTAACCTTGCATCCGTATTTGGAAGCTGCATGAATGGAGAAGGTCCCCCAACCCGTTCCTATTTCCAAAAGATGATCGGATGATCTTAATCTAAGCTTCTTACAAAGATTTTCTATCTTTGCTATCTGGGCTTCTTCTAAACTGAGATCGGCTTCCTGATAATAAGCGCAGGAATAAGTCATGCTAGGATCTAAGAATTTCTTATAGAAATCGTTTCCAAGATCATAATGCTCAACGATATTCTTCTTGCTGCCTCTCACAGAATTGCTTCGGAATAGATGCAGTAGACGATTTCCTAGATTCATAAAGGCAAGATGTAAAAAATTCTTCTTGGAACCGCTAACTGAAGGTGCTGCTTCCACATTTAAAAGAAACCAACAGATGATCGCTCTGATATCGTCCGTATCCCAGTCTCCATCCATATAAGATTCTGCTAGGCCAATATCTCCGTAGAGCACCAACTTCTTAAAAAATTCTCTGTTCTTTACTTGGATGATAGCTCGATGAAACTCAGAAGCTTCGGAAGAATTAGGATTTCCTAAATATCTTTGTCCACCATCTGGAAATAAAATTCGAAGAGAACCTCTTTGCATCTCTGATAAAGCAGAAAAGAAAATCTTTTCATAGAGACTAGGACTGCCCAATGCCGAGTCCAATGATCCTTGCAACGGTTCAACTTTAACTAAATTATCGCCTTCCAAGATGCAATCCTCTCTGTTGGTCTAAACCTTCATCCTTTCGAATGAATGGAATTCTTTTCAGGTAGAGAATAAATGCCTGCCAATGAATGAGGCCTATCACTCTTAAGGTCACGAAAGGATATTTAAAGAACATCCAGAGTAAATTTAGATCGGTCAATTCTCTTGCTTTTCCGGTATAAGTCGTCACCATCACCCTCTTTCCTTTTTCGAAGGCGTCGATGCGCAAATTGATCTTATCGCCGGAAGGCGGATTTAAATAAAAATCGAACTCCGAGTCCAAACTCACAAACGGAGAAACGTAAAAGAATTTATCTTCCTTCTTTCTAAATCCTCTTTGCTCTAGGGATTCCTTGCCAAGGAAATATAACTTCTTTTCTCCGAATGTATTACCAACCTCGGCAATCGCACAGATCGGATCTCCATTAGGGCCTTCGGCAAAATAGAAGGAGACCGGATTGAAGACGTAACCGAATACGCGCAGGTTGGTGATTAGCGTAACCTTTTCTACCTTCTCTTTGACTCCCTGCTCTTTCATGTACTCTAAAAAATTTTCCTTCAAGCCCTGCTTTCCGAAATGCAGATGGTCTGCATCGTAAAAGGAAAAAGTCCGAAATTTATTCTTTCCAAACAAGAACGAACGGTCGTTCAGGGTATCCAACTCATCCAAGTCTAGTTGAAAAGTAAAGATCCCGTATCGAAACCGATTTCGTTTAGGAATGCTGCGGTCATGCATGACCTTGGCTTCTATGATCTTGGAATTTAGTCCCATACACTTCTACCAAGCAATTGTTCCGACAGATTCCTTGCAGACCAGAGCCCATCCTCATGGAATCCATATCTAAAATAACTCCCACAAAAATAGACCGGCCCATTTCTATTCAGCTCGGATAATCTCTCCTGTGCTTTTAAGGAGCCCACATGAAATAAAGGATGTTCGTATTTGATCTCGCGAATGATCTTCTTTGGGTCCACCTTACCAGGATCACCTATGGATAAAAAATAATTCTCTCTTTTAGAAACATCCTGGAGACAATTCATCCAATAGATCGTATGAGGTCGGATCTTTCCGGCGATCTTATCCATTCTATAATTCCAAGAAGACCAAGTAGATTTGGTCTTAGGCATTACAGAATCATCCGTGTGAAGAGTTGCAATATTTTCTTGGTACGCGAATTGAGAGAGGAGATCTTTTTGTAAAGAATTCGGTTTTTTCAGAATAGAAAGAGAGCTGTTTGCATGACATGCAAGCACTACCTTATCGAAAGTTTCGGACCTTCCCCCTTTAAAGAGTAATTTTACCTTACCTTGAGAAAGAGGTTCCACTCCTAGTACCGGAGATTTGGTCTTGAATCTATCTCGGATGGATTTAGTAAGCCGCTTAACGTATTCAACGGATCCACCATGAACAGTATACCATTGGTGTTGTGTATTCAAGCCCAAGAACCCATGATTCAAAAAGAATCGGACTAAGGAATATGCAGGGAATTCTAACATCAGATCTTCGGGAGTGGACCAAACAGCGGAACTCATAGGGACTAAATAATATGTTAAGAGATCCTTATGAAACCCTGCCTCATTCACATATCTCAATAATGAGTAATCCTTGTATTTAGGATTTTCTAATATTCTTGGGGCTTCTTCATTGAATCTGTTGATATTTAAAAGTAGGCGCAAATATCGAAAATTTAATATGTTTTTCCTTTGCGCGAATAGACCGCCTAAGCCCGAACCGCAAAATTCCAGACTGTCCGGAACATGTTGCACACTAAAAGACATGCTTGTCTTTTTAGTCGGCACATGCAAGTCCTCGAAAAGCCTTTTTAGATTCGGATACGTGACATGATTGAACACGATGAATCCGGTATCAATAGGAAGAAGTTCACCTTCTTCTTTCACAAAGACCGTATTTGAATGTCCTCCGATATAATCTCCTTTCTCGAAGATCGTCAGATCAAAATCATTTTGCAAGAAGTGAGCGCAGCCCATTCCCGCTATGCCTGAGCCTACAATGGCCAATTTTTGTTTTTTCTTGGAAGGCTTTTGGGTGGGGGCTTTTTTTCTAATCGAGATTGGCTTCAAAAAAGTCTCCGATGAATTGGTTCTAGTCTGAAAGATTTGGAACTTAATTATAGACTCTTAGAATAAAAAACCGGTTTGGAAAAAATTTTCCAAAGCTCCAGAGTCCAGTCATTAAAAGAGCGGAAAGGATTTTAGTAAAAACTTTTTTATGACCTGGAAGATAGGCCACTCAACAGGAAGGAGTCCCGACAAATCATAGTCTTGTATTTTACAATATTACAAGCTAACCCCATAGGCTAAAGCGATATACCTTAGGACTCTTAGGCTGAATACGATCGAAGCAAAAATCCAAAACCTTTGGCGAAAGAAACCGGAAAGCACAGTGATAGGATCTCCCACAAAAGGCAAAAATGAAAATAGGAGGACCCAATAACCCCAACGACCAGTTCTTTCTGCCCAAGCTGAATATGTCTTAGATTCCGAGATCTTGATCTCGATCTTCTTACCAAACCAATATCCAAGTCCATAGTTAAATGCACAGGCTCCACAGTTCCCGATGGAAGCCCATGCAATCGCTTCATACGTAGGAAGTCCTGACCAGATCGCTCCCAAGAGAGCTGCTTCAGAACTAAATGGCAAAATGGTCGCTGCGGCAAAGGAAACTAACAAGAGCCCTGGGCCCCCATAGTTGAGAAATAGATGACTGAACGTTTGAAAGAAGTCCAACTAAATGTCCGATTTAAAAACTAAGAACTATATTAAGAAAACGAAGTGTTCATACTGAAAGAAGAAAGGTAGAAATTTAACGGCCTCTTATAAAATGGTAAAAACAGCGGGAACTTAGGCGGTAAGCACTTGGAAAATCTTAAATGCATTCGAAATTCAAAGATACTTTCCTCTATAATTGTTCTCTGCTTAACGTTATCCTCTCTCAATGCTGACAGCCTGATCGGAGACGGCACCCAGATCTCTCCATATACAATGAAACTTGGAGTAGGAGCCGGTCAAGCCGAGTATCAATACGGAAACTCAGGTCGATCCGATTCTTATCGTGCGTCTTTCGAATACAATCCTAAAAATTGGGGTTTTGAAATCGGAGTAAACCGATCAAATTACTTCGTCCCGCCAGACAAAAGTACTGAATTCTTCGCAGCATATATTCTATCCGCTGGTGCCGGAGCTCCCGAACGTTTTGGTTACACTATGTATACTGCAGCTAAAGTGGACCAAATCACATTCTCAAAAACTTTCTTGGACTTTGGTCCTACATTCCATCTAAAGCCTGGAAGTAAATTCGATCCGTATGTAGGTGTTGGAGCTGGGATTGCGGATATTGGATCCAAGCAATCTACATTGAGAGGATATGCAAAGTTAGGTATACGCATGAACTTTCAGCAAAGTTTTCTTTATTTAGAATTAGAAGGAGCTTCGATCAGTCGTCATTATGGCGGCAACCAATATTCCTATAGCGAAGGCTTAGGAATCTTCGGCTTCGGATATTATTTTGGCGCTTCTGGATCTTCCGCTCCCGCAAATATAGAAATACAAAAGCCTGTCGAGGATCAACCAAAACCGAAAGAGGAACAAATCCCTCCTAAGGAAGAAACAAAGTCTCAACCTGTTGAAAATCAGACTGAGCCAACACCTCCTGTTGAACAAAGAGAAAATCCAAATCCTTAAGCACATTACAGATTTAACGTTTTGTTTGCAATTATGGACCGAGGAGAAAGTATTGCATTCGATTTCGCAGCCTTATCATTCGCGCTTACCTGGCAATGGAAATTGCAATAATCTATAGCGGTCCGTTTTACAACTGCAATCATCATATCCTGAATCCAAGAAACATTGACGAGCACATCTCTCGCATTCAGAAACGCACATTTCCTGGAATGCAATGCAAGACGGCCTTCTGACATCTGCCTTTGACGGATCCAATGCTTTCAGCATCAGATAGCATTGGATTGCAGCCGAATTGCAATCATTCAGAAGTTTACAGTCGGAAACATCTTGAGAAAGACAATTTCCAAACAAAACAAGAAACAGAAGAATAGAATAACGTCTCATTTATGGATCTCCGACATAGAATGTATGATCCGGACATCCATCTCAAAATTCCGAAGGATATAAATAATCTATAAATTACCGATTCTCTCTTTTCATTTCGAACGCAAGATCAGTTTGAAATGAAAATCTATTTTTCTATATAGTAATTACGATTTTCAAATCTTTCGAAACAAATCTAAAGACTTTCAGGTCTCCCTTAGTGCAGAGCTTTCACTTCGTATGATATAAAATTAATTTTTGCAGAATGATTAAAAATCGATCCATTATGGAACCGAGCATGATTCGAAAAGATCATAGACGTTTAACAAACATTAGGTGGTTGTTTATGAAAATGAAACGTTTGATCTTAGGATTGGCGATCTGTCTTCCTGCCCTACCGGCAGTCGCAAAAGACAACACAACGGATACAAAGCAGAATACTGCTTGGACCTTGAAGCTTGGAGCAGCAAGAGGAGAAGTGCGAGATGGTTCTTATAACTACGGAACCTCGTCTGCCTATCGAATGTCTGCGGAATACAATCCACGATATCTCGGCTTGGAAGTGGGAGTAACTCAGGGTAATTACTCTATCAAGAAAGATGAATCTTTGGACAAGGCTCTCTCTTTTGCCTACAGTGGCGGAAACGCTGGTGATTATATCGCTTATTATAATTTCAGTCGAGGGTTCGAAAACAGAGAGTTCTTTCGATTAAACTACGTCGATATAGGACCTACTCTTCATCTTAGACCAGGAAAGACGATCGATCCTTATGCTTCGGTTGGTATTGGAATCGCCGGCAGTGGCTCTTATAGAACTTATGGACGCTTAGGTCTGAGAGTAAATATGGATCGAACCTTTGTCTACTTCGAAGGAGAAGCTTCTTCTATCAATCGTCATTATGTGCAGAGGAACTGGACGTATCACGATTATAACGGATGGGTCGGTATAGGCATGTATCTAGGATCCATGGACCCTTCAGACGAAGTAAGTCCGAACGCAGGAAGACATCCGGTCCAATCGGAACCTTTCGCGTTTAGATAGATAGTTTACTAGGGGTGGAGAGGTTTCTAAGCAAGAAGCTTCTTCATCTCTACCGAAATGGAAGCTGCCGATTTTCGAGCGGCTTCTGCAAAATCAGGTCCTGAAGAAGAAAAGATGATACTTCGAGAAGAGTTGATCAAAGCATTCTTACCGCAAACCGCGACCACTTCTTCCAAAGAAGCTCCTTGAGCTCCGTAGCCAGGAATAAGGAGAATTCGGTCCGGATGAGCATTACGAATTTCTGATAATTGCTTGGGATGAGTAGCGCCCACTACCAAACCCACATTTCGAGGTGAGAACTTCTCGCTCAATGCTGCGACTTCTCTATACAAGGTCCTACCCGTCTCAGAGAAAGTTTTCTTTTGCAGCTCGGCAGAATCAGGATTGGATGTAAGACAAAGTAAAAAAACCAGTTTGGACTCATCTTCCAAGAAAGGTTTGATCGTATCGGAACCCATATAAGGAGAGAGAGTCAAAGAATCCACTCCGAGCTCTTTAAAGAAGAATTTCGCGTATTGCTTTGCTGTATTATCCAGATCTCCGCGCTTTGCATCCGCAACGATCGGGATCTCCGGATGATTTGTCCGAATATGGGAGATCACCTTCTCGAATTGTTCGATTCCCTTGGAACCAAAAGCCTCATAAAAAGCTATATTCGGTTTATAAGCAACTGCATAGTCCGCAGTCGCGTCCACAATCTCTTTGGAGAATAGGAAAAGTTTATCGGGAAATTTTTCTAAAGAAGGAGGAAGTTTGGATACATCCGGATCTATTCCAACGCAAAGAAGGGAGTTTAACGTTTCCCTTCTTTTTGCGAATTTGGAATAGAAGTCCATGCTATTTACGTACTATATAGTCCTGCGCGAAAGGAGGAAGCGTAAAAGCAGCCTTATGCATTTCGGCAGAATAATATTTCAATCCCTTAGGAACTCTCTTAGGATCCGGTTCGACTTTATAAGGATCCGGTCCTTTGGAGCAGTAAGTAAATCCAATGATCCCGGAAGGATATGTAGGAACTACGGTAAAATAATAACCGCAATGATCGAACACCTGAGGAATGAATTGGAATAATTCCTTAATCACTTTTCCGTGATAATAGAAGCTCTCTCCTTGGGTAGTGCAGATCCCGCCCTTTTTCAAGGAAGCTGCCATAGTCTCGTAGAAAGGTCTCTTGAATAAGACTTCTGCAGGACCGACAGGATCGGAAGAATCCACGCAGATCACATCGAAGTATTCTTTGTAATCCTGAACGTATTTTGCTCCGTCTTCGTATGCATGCTTGACCCTAGGGTCTTTCATTGCATTCGCTATCTCTGGGAAGTACTCGTAGCAAACGTCCACGACTCCCTTATCGATCTCGCATAAATGAACTTCTTTTACAGAAGGATGCTTTAGGATCTCGCGAACGGTTCCCCCGTCTCCACCACCGATCACCAGAACTCTTTCCGGATTCGGATGGCTCATCATAGGGACATGAGCGATCATTTCATGATACGCAAACTCGTCAGCCTCGGTCATCATGACGACTCCGTCCAGAGTGAACATGCGGCCGAAACCTTCAGATTCGAATACGTCTATTTTTTGAAAAGGAGTCTTGCGAGTGTGCAAGAACTCCTTCACCTTAATCTTGAGAGCCCTACCGTTAGGAAGTTCTAGGGCCTCGTCTAACCAAAGTTCCAATGGATCCCCTTAGAAGCGGTTTGTTACTGTGAGACGCATTGCAGCGCCTTTGAAGAAATTACGGGTAAATTCCGCCGCTACCTTTGGATCGTATCCTTTGCAAGAGAAGATATCGATATAAGAAGTATTGGTGTCATTCGCAAAGTGAGCAGAGATACAAGAAGTCTCGATCAACTGCACCATGGAATATCCTGCAACTCTATCGTCTTCGCCGAAGTAAACCACTTGGGTCTCTCCGAATCTCTTCATTTCGATAAGATCGCAAAGCTCGATCACATATTGTTTGATCGCGTCAGCGTCTCTGATCAATGCAGCGTCACATTCTTCCAAGTCGATGGAAGTAAGAAGTCCCCAAGCTCCGTCTTTGAAAGGCTCGTATACTTTCAGTTCGGGATCTGCATCCATTTTGGACTGGATATATGTTGGGAAGCTTCCTTGGAAACGTTTACGAACGATTTCGGATTCTTCATTGCGAGCCCAAGCCAATTCCGGATTTTTCATAGCCGGATGGAAGGTGATCTCTTGTCCTACTTCGATGTCTCTCAGGGCAACCAGGGTAATATCCCCTTGGAAACCGCAGTTTGCATCGGAGCTTTGACGGATATAATGCACGGAGTCGATTCCATCGTCATGCAAAGGAGATACTAGATAGAAATCCTTGTGCACACGGTGAGGTGTGGAAAGACCAGAAAGGCCAGCAAGCTCGTCCTTATGGACTGCTTTACCTCCCCAAACTGCCACGACTTCTCCGGCAGGGATTCTTTCCTTAGTATATAGGAAAGCTTCTCCCTTTTCGGTAGTAGTAATATCAATGCTATTTCTTAGATAAGAAAAACGGTTAACGATCTTAAGTTTATCTTGGGTCCGAAGGCTCATACTCTGATACCTCTCCTCGTATTAATTTGAACATATGAATTTACAGCCCACCCACCTGGAGAGGGGAATTCATCTTTATCAATGCGGGTTTTTCCGGCTCTGCCGGAGAGAAGGTCTCTATTTCCCAACTGGTTTGTGAGGTAGGTCTACGCCAAGTTTCAACAAACCGCGCTTCATTTCCACAACGGAGATGCTCTTCGAGCCGAAGCGTTCCTTGAGATATTCCAGAGCTGCCTGATTATCGATTAGGTCTCCGCAAGTGAAGACGTCGATCGCGCAATAACCGTATTCGGGCCAGGTATGTATGGCGAAATGGGATTCGCTCACGACAACCACACCGCTCACACCAAACGGGCTAAATCTATGAAAAACAGATTTAACTGTGGTGGCACCGGAGAGGTCGACTGCCTTCAACATGATATCTTCTACCAATTCGTGATTGTTGATGGTCTCGTAATCACACTCATAAAACTCTGCAATTACGTGCTTTCCCAATGCGTTCATCTACTGCCTGACACCTCCGAACCGATTCTGGTTTAGTAACCGAGCATGCGTATGACTATGTTTTTTTGTCAACTCTCTACGTAAATTTATATTTATTTTTCTGTACAGCTTTTTCTAAGATCGGAAGATTCTAGAAACTGATAACGTTACATTTTTAGAGACGAGCTTTGAAATGAAATCCCACAAGGAGTATAGACATCGAAAATCATCGATTTAAAAAATGGGTCCTTTTGAGCTTTTTCGGGGTTTTTTGGGCCATTTTGAGTACGCTCATTTACATCAATAGAGACCGACTATCGCAACTTTGGTACTCGTATCCTGTTTTCAACACTCGAGAAGAAGCAATCGCAAGCGCAGAAAGCTCTGGCAAGAAAGGGATAATATTTTTTATCACTCCTCTTGTGTGTGGAGACTGTGGCTTGCAAACTAGAGATCTAGAAGATTTGGATCATCTCGGTTGGACTCTTCTCAAAGTCTCGGAAGGAAGTTTGGAATACGAAAGGATCCTCTCGGACGATAGATTCCAAGAGGCATTGGCCTTGGTTCGAAGCGGTAGACCTTCTTGGGGGATCATGAATCTAGGAGAAGAATTACTTCTTCTAGAGCCAGGATCGCCAAAGAAGGACTTCATCCAAAAACTTTCAGGCTCCGCTACGCAAAGCGCAGAGCCTTAAGAGCTCTCACTCGCGTAAACGGATATTTAATAGAAGGAAGTATGAGAAGGGCTTTAATCGCCCTTCTTCAGAAACTCAGAGATAGAATTCTTATCCTTCTCCAAAGAATGGCGATGGATCTCTTCGATCACTGTCTCTATAACAGAACCCATGAGAAAAACTCCGGAGCTGACTTTGACGTCGTAACTTCTCTCGGATTCGTTCGGACCGATCTCCTTATAAACGGAGAAGCCTTTGATTGTTACAATTGTATCGTTTCCAGGAGGCGCGATCGTAAACTCATGGGTATTCGTGGAAAGATCGAAGACGGAGTCTTCCAAAAGAGAAGGATCCGACAATAAGGTAGCAAGTACCTTAGGTAAGGATTCGGCTAACTTCACTTTTCTCTTCTGATAAACCTTGTTTCCCTCTTTTCTTTCCTCCAAGAGCTCTACGTTTTTCAATTCCGGAAAGCGATCCAGATATTTGTATCTATCTTCTCTGGCTCGGAGTAGATCTTGTAAGGGTACTGGAAAGGTTTGTACTACTTTATATTGTTTCATCCGGGGTTCCTGAGGACTTGGTTTTAGCCGTTTCCCGGGCAGTTTGTTTACATTTCTCCACTCGGGAAACCCTTTTTTCCTACTGCAGGAAAGGAAAAATCCGAATGACAGGCAGAAAGAAAGGAGGCGATATGTTAATCCTAAGAATGAAAGATAGAACTTGGATAGAACTTTCTAAAAAGGCAATCGCCGAGAATCTTAAGAGCTTTCGCTCTCTTCTTTCTCCCAAAACGTTGATCGCCGCAATCATCAAATCCAACGCGTACGGTCACGGCCTATTAGAAACCGCAGAGCTTTCTCGTAAAGGAGGAGCGGATCTATTCGGTGTAAACTCTTTGGAAGAAGCTCTTATTCTCAGAGCTAAGTATCCTGACTTTCCCATCCTGATTATGGGAGAAATTCCAGATTTGTTAGAGAGAAGGAAAGAAGTTTCGGATCCGAATTTTTGGATCATCGTTTCTAGAACCGAAAGCGTGCAAATACTTTCTGAATGCAAACCTTCTCCCAAGATCCATCTGAAAGTGGATACTGGAATGGCTCGCCTAGGATATTCAGGAAAAGATCTAGAAAGGACTCTTACTGAAATTCGTGACCTTGGACTTCCCTTGCATGGAATCGCTACTCATTTTGCGAGCACAGAAGATGTGTTAGAACAGAAATACTCCAAAGAACAGATGAAGAATTTTTCGGAAGCGATCCAACTTGCGGAGAGTCTTGGGTTTAAGGATCTAGTTAAACATTCTTGTGCTTCCGCTTCTACCATGCTTTTTCCCGAAGCACATTATGATCTAGTTCGAGTGGGAATTTCTCTCTACGGTCTTTGGCCAAGTTTGCAGACTAGACTTTCTCTACATCTAAGTGGCAAGAAGGACTTCCAACTTTCTCCTGTCATGAGTTGGAAGGCAAGGATTGTTCATTTAAAGACAGTGCCGGAGGATAGTTTCGTAGGCTATGGCTCCACGTACCAAACAAGCGCAGAGACAAAGGTCGCCGTCGTTCCCGTCGGATATTATGAAGGCTTGGATCGAAAGCTTTCGAATAACGGAGTCATGTTAGTGAGAGGGAAAAGAGCGAAAATCCTAGGACGGATATGCATGAACATGACCATGCTGGATGTCACCCATATTCACGATGTGCAAATCGGAGACGTGGTAACTATTTTAGGAAAAGATAAAGAAGAAGAGATCGGCGCCGACGATCATGCGAATTGGACTTATACGATTAACTACGAAGTGACCACTCGTATCAGCGAGTCTGTACCAAAAATAATACAAGAGTAAGAGAGTTTATGAATCTTCCCGAATCCAAGGAAAAACAAACCGGCAAAGAAGTGACTCCGGTTTATACCACTAAGACATACAGCCTAATGATCAGGTTAGTGTTTAAGGCGAGAGGTTTGCTTTTCGACTCTTTTGAGGAATATTTTCCCGCAAGCAATCCGAAGAAGATGTTACCTGCTCCCTATCCTTCCGTTCTAATGGCAAATCACGTTTGGGAAGGTGATGTTCCTGCGCTCGCGGCAGTGTATCCTCACGTTACTCCTTCTATCAAGTTTGCTATCCCTGCGAGAGAAGATCTAATGGGAAAGGATTTCTTAACAAAGGAATTCAAACCGAAAGGTTTCCTCAAATGGTTCTTCTTTCTCGTAGATAAATCCAAGATCATTCCTACATATATGAACTATATCGGATGCGTTCCTATCAAAAGACCGTTTCGAGATAACGCAAGAGAACTCTTGAAGAAAGGTACATTAAGAGATATGGTCGACCAGGAATGGAGCTATCTCTCGGATCGGATCTCGGAAGGAAGGAATCTATTCATGTTCCCAGAAGGAACGTTCAATCATGACGGATACATGAATCAGATCAAGAAAGGAGTCTATTTTCTTCGCACCAAGTTTAAAGGACTCAATTTCACTTCTTTCACTTTAACATACGACTACTTCTCCTCAAAGAAAGCAGAACTACATATTGGCTACGGAGATCAGTTCCCAATTCCGGAAAGCGCAGACTCGGACGAGGTCTCGAGTATCGTAAAGGAAAGATTAGGACGCGGATACGCCGTAACCGCAGGAAATCTAGCATCTTATATAATCCTGAAATTCGAAGGAAGAGCAAAAGAAAGCAAAGACAAACTCTTTCAAACCTTAAAGGCATTCGCAGAAACGATCAAAACAAAACATCCTGAGATCTATATATCACAGAAGTTTAATACCGAAAATCTAAAGCATGCTTTCGACTCCTTCTTGGAGAAGACAAAGAAGAGTGGATTCTTGAAACTCGAAGGAAACGATATAGTATTCTTAGAGAAGTTATTTCAAATCCCGAAAGATCTGCATAATTTGAAGAAGAAAAATATGGTCCTATATCATAGGAACCAACTTACTTATCATCTTCCGAAACTGGACGCAGCATGGGCGTCTACAGTAACCGTTTAGGAGAAATTTTTGGCCTTTTGGAAAAGAATCGGTTCTCGTAAAACCAAAGTCGAAAACTGGATTACAACTCCAGGAAGACTCGAAGCTAGTATCAGTAAGAGTTTGAACTTTCTATTTTCCTCTACTATAGAGGAGATCCTACCGGGAGAAATCGCATTGTCTCCTTCTGTCGTGGGACTTCTTCGTTTGCCCGAAGAGAAATTGAAACTTCTCACTCAAGAATTTCCGATCGAGAAGGCATTCCCCTATTCTTCTTTAGATGAATTGCTCTCTGAAGAATCTAGGGATGCGATCGTAGAATTTATTGCGGGAGCTCAAGCTGCTCCTTCTAAGAACTTAGTGCTGGGAATATTGAATCAGCCTGAAGTGCAGGCAATCTTTTCCCAAGGCCTGGAGAAAGTGCTAAGTGAATTCCATAAGAAGATCAATCCTCTGCACGGAGTATTTCAGGCAGCGGGCCTAGAAAAACAAATCTCTCAATTTCTATCTTCTTTGTTACCTACTTTCACAGAAAGAATAGCAGACTTTGTTTCCATAGGCTCCGGAACTCAAGAGATCCAATCAGTGATCCGAAATACTCTCAGGATCCTATTGCAGACCGGCTTTCAAGATCTGGGAAGAATGGAAACTTCTCAATTCGGATCGGGCACGGATCGGATCCGCAGAGCGATCGCAAGCGATGAGAAAGTACGGGCCGCGATGGAAAATGTTTACTCCGTAGGAAGAGATACATTATTAAATCATTATAGAAAAGAGACTTTGAAAGAATTCGTAGGACTGTCCCAAACTGAATTGGACCTTTGGATCGGCAAGATAGCGAGCGATACGGCTCATAATTTAAGAAAAGTCCATACTAAAAAATCCATCTCTCCACTTGTCCTAGAAATCTTAGGGGATATTCTGGGTTGAAGAAGGTCATTTCCACCATCCAAAATGCTTTGGAATATCTGGACAAACTCGGACCCCAGAAATCCTTCCAGTTATTCAGGGATCTTGGCTACGAGGCATTGTTTTCAATCTCGGAGAAGGTGGATCATAAGAGCTTATTATTCTTAAGTCAGAACCTGAGCCAGCAAGAAATCGTTAGCCTTTTACAGTCGATTTCGGAATCCATTTTGGTAGAATTGATCCAAAACACGATTCCCTCCGATCTGGTATATTACGTAAAACATCTAGGGCTCACGGAACTCAAGCTATTGGCAGAAGCCTTGCCTCCGGAAGACGTTGCCAGGATCAATCAGACTATCGGTTCTAAAACTATAGTAGAGATCATCACCAATATAGGAACAAAAGAAGCATTACAATATTTGAATGCGATCGGCACAGACTCCTTTTTGGAGATCGCCAAATCTGTTCCAGTCAAAGACTTCGTTCCTTTGACAAAGACATTAACCCCTGAGCAATGTGCAGAATGGATCCGAAAACGTTCCGTGGCAGAAATCCCTACTTTACTGAAAACATTCGGAACCAAGAACGCACTCACTCTTCTGACTCAAGTGGGTTTTCAGAAGGTGCTATCTCTTCTTTCTATCCTTAGCATGGAAGAATTAGGTGTATTAGTAAATACAGTGAATAAAATGAAACTTCCTTCAGTAAGAAAGCCTGTTCCCAAAAAGGGAAAGTCCTCTCCGAGCAAGAGGACAAAGAGCAAAAGAAAGAATTCTTAGTTATCCATTCCCTTCTTCGCGTTTAATACCTCTTCCTTACTCTTTTCAATACTCTCCAATCTCTCTTTGATCATTTTTTCATATTCCGGATTTTGGCTTTGAGCATTCTCGGAGACCATCTTTTTATAATTATCCATGCCGTATTGTAGGATCTCCAACATATCATCAGATCTCTTGAGCTTGGTATTCAGATAGAAAGTCATTTCTTCTTTGGGGACATCCCTTCTATCCAAGATCTCTCCTTGGATCCGGTAATAGTGGTCCTCGTCTTCTTTTCTTTTCCGAGTCTCTGCATCGGTCAACTTGCGAGGAATTAAGGTATTATTCGGGAATTTTTCGACAAGAGGCTTGAATCTTTCGTACATCTTTTCGTACAATTTAGCTCTTTCTTCCGGTGAGAGGCTGTCTAGATAGGATTTTGGCTTGGGAGATTTTTCTTCTCCATCGGAAGTCTTGTCCTGATCGACCGCGGGTTCTTCGGAAGATTCGGAGAACTCTAAGAACCCTCCCCCGTCAAAAACAGAATTCTCTTTTCTTAATACGGTTTCTTTTGACAAGCCGCCTTGTAGAACGACCTCGTTCTCTTCGGAAGAGGAACTGAAAAGGAAGTAAGAGGAAATTGCAACGAGTAGGAATACGAGGACTGAGATCGAATATATGATTTTTCGGGTCATTCTGAATGTAAGGGTAAAATTACCTTAAAAATACTGCCACCTTTTAGATTCGGTTCGACGATCACTTCTCCACCCATTTTGTTGATCAAAGTGCGGCTGATGGAAAGTCCAAGACCAGTCCCTCCCACAGTTCTATTTCGTTGGTCCGGGACTCGGAAGAATCTTTCAAAGATCAATTCTTTATATTTAGGATCGATCCCAACACCGGTATCAGTGAAGCGAACCTCAATCTTCTTATCCGATATTTTTTTAAGTGAGACATCCACTCCTCCTCTTTCCGTATATTTTATCGCATTCACAAAGAAATTCGTAACGATCTGAGAGAACTCGAACCTAAGTCCTTTTAATTTTAGGCCAGGCTGCAAATCCATACTGATCGTAATTCCTTTTTCGGAAGCAGGAGGAGAATTGATATATACTACTTCTTCGATCACAACGAGAGGATCAAAGATCTCGTTCATTTCTTCGGTAGTTTGCGAATTCTTATTTTCTAACTGAAGAAGATTATCTATGAGGAAGTTCAATCTTCTCACATTCTTTCGAATTACATCTGTCATTCCTTTTTGATCGTCATTCAAAGAGAGAACAGGATCGGAGAATAATAGATCGAAGTAACCTTGAATATTCGTCATAGGAGAACGAAGTTCATGAGAAATATTTGATATAAATTCGTGCTTTATCTTTTCAGATTCCAGGATCAAGGCATTATCATTGACTTGGATCTGATAGAACCTTTTGGTTTCTGCACTAAAACCAGTAACGCTCAAACCTACTGAAAATCGGGTGCCGTCCTTCAAGATCAGAGTCGCCTCGGGAATAAAGGTCATATTCTGATCCTTTCCGCTGGGAGACTTTAACTCGGTCTGTTCCAGAATATCTGGCAAGACCCTCGCTAAGCGAATATTCTTGATCTCGGAGATTTGGTAACCGGAAACTTCCCTAAATCTTCTGTTCGCATCCACGATCATACGAGTATCTGCGTTTACGATAATCATCGCGTCCGTTGCAAACTCGAACATGTATCTATATCTTTCTTCAGTAGTCTGGCGTTTTAAATCGCTAATATCGAGACGGGTTTCCAAAAGATAATTGTCTTCAGATAGTCTCTTATTCTTCTCTTCAATATCACGAATCTCTTGATTCAAATAATCTAATATTCCGTTAATCGTAGAGCGAATAAAAAGATAAGGACTTTTCGGAAGCTGAGTGTCCAATGAAACTTCTCTCTTTCCAGAGAACAAAGCTAAGGCAAACTCTTTCATTTCGGAGACGAGACTTCTTAGAGGAGCTATATCTTTTAGAGCCCCTCCTAGTTTTGGAAACTTACCGTTGGAATAATACAGACGATTCGACGCAGAATTTGCCTGAGCAAAAGCTTCTGGAAACTTAGGGAATGGATCGTCTGCGACGGATTGAGCCAGGTCTTTTAAGATCTTGCGCCCACCTTCCAAACCAGGGAAGGTCTTGCCGTAAATCTCCATTACGAAGCTAAGATCTTCATAAGAAGGCATACCGGATAAGATCCTTCCTAACTCAGGAACAGGCCGACGATAAAAGCCGTCCAGATCACTCGGTTTCCAAGGGCAAGGACCCACCCAATCCGCCACATAGGAATCTCCTTCGTATGCGACATGATTTGCGAGATCTTCCATTGCCCTCTTTAACGCACGAGATACTCGATTTGCTTCTTCAGGAAATTTGGAAGCGAAGCGTCCGGTAAAGACCAACATATTTGTAGGAAGATAGAATGGCGGAATTTCATTTTCCACCGTTA
This sequence comes from Leptospira semungkisensis, assembly GCF_004770055.1. NCBI lineage: Bacteria > Pseudomonadati > Spirochaetota > Leptospiria > Leptospirales > Leptospiraceae > Leptospira > Leptospira semungkisensis. The sequence goes on from NZ_RQEP01000012.1 coordinate 46,550, forward strand.
GGCAATATCCCTTCTCCCCAAAGAAAGGAAATTCCTGCAAGGAAGCAGCGACCCCCAAGCACTCCGCACGAATAAATTCGTGTATTAGCAAGGTCGGCCTAGTGGTCAAATATGGGACCGGCTTTCTGCGATGATAATTCTCTGAGCGAAAGAACTCTTCTGCAACGAAGCGATCCAAAGAATACGGATGTAAAATGGGAAGAAAACTATGATACGAATCTCGAATGGACTCCGCTTCCATATAAGATGCGGAATAAAATCCGTGCACGAGACAAGAGAGCACCGTCCCTCTATAAAATGTCCAATGGGGAGAAGTCTTGCGAAGCTGCTGGTCCACCCAAACGGTAAACGGGATTTCGCCTGCCTCTGCCCGACCTTCTCTCATATGAGCGAGAACCGCTTCATAACTTTTTAATGCTCGGACACGAACGAGAACTCCCTCTTCCTCGAAGTACCCTCTACTGAATGCGAGAAAGATCGGAAAAGACGTTAACCTAGGTGTTGTGACGATCTCTATTTCTATCACGGCACCCATCGTTCCCTAACCCTGGGCTTTTTTCAAGAAACCCTTGGATTCCGGGCGCAAAAGCTAGAAAAAAGGCTCCAGTGAGGGGAAATTTCTGTCGAGAGACATAATATGAGAGCTCCTTTCTGGCGGAAGGAACTCCTTCAGGGGCAAGAGCATGAAACTCACGGATTTAGACTCATTTCAGCGGGTTATGGCGAGGATGGAAGAGATTGGCGGAATCGCCGAGAGGTTCCAGCCGAAGAAGCAGGAAGGAGATCCTACAGAAAAGAAGCCCGAGCCCGGATTCGCAGACGTGTTGGAGACTAAATTTAAGGAACTCTCCGAAAAAGATATGGGCCCAGGATCAAAGGAACTCGCTCAGATCATCCAGAAGGAAGCGGCCAAGAACCATTTGGATCCAAACCTTGTAAAATCGGTGATCCGCGCAGAGTCCGGTTTTAAATCTTCTGCAGTTTCCCCAAAAGGAGCAATCGGCTTGATGCAGCTAATGCCTGGAACCGCAGAAGCCTTAGGCGTGGAAGACCCTTTCAATCCTGAAGAGAATATTGCCGGAGGAACAAGATTCCTGGCAGACATGATGAATAAATTTGGAGATTCAAATTTGGCCCTAGCGGCATATAACGCAGGTCCCGGTGCCGTGCAGAAATACGACGGAGTTCCCCCTTTCAAAGAAACCAAAGATTATATTAAGAAAGTAAATCGCTATTGGAAGGGAGAGAAGTAATCGGATTTAATAATATTTCTTTAACTCTCCGAACAGACAAGCAGTGAGTTCCGAACAAGAAGCCATCTTTTCGGGCTGCAGGCATACTTGCATTTTATCGAAGTGTTTCTTACATCCGCGTAAGCAGGAGTTTTCAATCTTATAGAGTTGATCTTCCGTACTTTGAGGGAGTTCCTTCTTAGTACATTTTGCAAGATTGTCGCAATAATCTAAGCAAACTTCCTTCCCTTCCCAATCCAAATTAGAATGACTTACGGAACTTCTGGAATATTTGAAGGCAATAAAGGTCCCAACCGCGAGACCTAAAAGAAATATAGGTAAATAAGGAAAAAATTTTCTAAAAGAAATTCGTTTCATCGACTCTCCGATTTTGAATCTATTCTACGGTTCGGCCCAAAAATATAGATCTGCTCTTTACCCTTGGTAGGCCCGAGGAATTCCTGCATGGAAGATATATCCCTTTTCCACACTTCTTGCGTCTGCGCATGAGTATATCCGGGAGGAATTATGAAGCCTTTTTGATAAACTACCAGGAATCTGGTCCCGTCCGCGCAGTTTCTCTCTGCACCTGGCACCGAGTGCACGATTTCCGCCTCGGGAAGATCGTTTTTGAAAGTCAATGCGGTCCAAGGATTCTCAGAGACTATACAGACCTGTTTCGCAAGTCTTAAAGGTCCTTCTTGAGGTACCTCATTCAGACTCAATCTGGGCAGAAGGGAAAATTGCAAATATGAGAGAAGTCCCAAGCCAATGAGAAGATTTGCAGCCACTATGGAAGGAACTCCTTCACGAGTGAGGCTTCTTCTGAAAATCCAGATGATTCCAAAAACAAAACCAAAGAATAGAACTTCCTGCCAGATCGATCCTTCCATGATCACATCGAAAAAGCTCATTCCCAAAAGCAGAATGATCGAGAATGCTAAGCTAAAGAAGAAGTTCCAAATTAAAGCTCGGCTGAATTCATATTCCTTTTTTCGAATAGAGAATAAACCAAGGCCCAAGAACGCGAGCGGGATGATTGGTAGAAGGTAGTAAAAATCCTTTCTATTTGGAGAAAGATGGATCAGAAAGATCGCTACAGTCGTCCAGAGGAAGGAACTCCCGATCAATTCTGCAGTATTTCTTGCCTTATATAACAGTTTGGTAAAGAAAGCAACTGCCAAAACAATACAAAATGGAAAGCTATATAGAAGGAATCCACCTGGAATGATCCACTCCGGTTGATTTACTGTGGCCGCCGAGAATTTGCCGAAGTTTTCTGTAAAAAGAAAGACCTTTAGAAATTCTTTACCCAATTCGGAATATGAAAGTAGCACGCCGATCCAAATCCCAGGAACAATCAAAGAAGAAGAATGGAAGACAATATGGTTGAGGAGTTCCTTCCAAATTCTTTTCTTACCAGTCCAAATCCCTCTTTCGGTGATTAGAAAAACGCGAATTATTGAATAAGAGCCGAGTATAACTCCACTATAAACTTGGAAGACCGGGCCCTTGATAAGAATTGCGATTCCGGAAAGTAAACCCCCGACAAAAAGCCAAATCCGATTTCCAAATAATCTAAATTCCAAAATGGAAACGGAAACTGCGGTGATAAAAAACGCCAATAAGGATTCCATCATCGCAAGTCGCGAGAATTTAAAGACTCCCAACGTTAAAGTGTAGGCAAAGGAAATTGAGAAGGAACTCCTCGCACTTCCCCCAGCTCTTCTGAGACCGATATAGATCAGAACGGAAGTTCCGCAAAACAGTAGGAAAGACGGAAATCTTTCCGAAAAATAGCCGATCCCAAGCAAAGCATCGGAGGCCATTCCCACCCAGAACAATGCCGGCGGTTTGTATAAATTCAAGATCCCTTCAAATTTCGGGAAAAGATAGGAAGAAGAAGCTAAGCTCTCCCTTATTGTAGCGATATGCATCGACTCATCCCCTTGGGTGAGCAACGCATTTCCGCCAGAACCTGGCAAAAGTAAGATAATGTTTAATAATATTAGCAAAGAAAGGAATAGGCGATCCCCTCCGGAGCTAAATAAAGAAGAAATCTTCTGGATTACAAATTCGGAAAAGGTTCCCTTTTTTCCAGAAACAGAATTGTCATTTGGAGGATTTGAACTCGGCATTGGGTCTTACTTATAAGTAATTGTTTACTTACTTAATACCTTTTTTTCATGCCTATTTGATTAATCAAGATTAAACCAGGCTCAGAAAACAAAAATCCGCTTGGCTGATTAGTCAAGGGTCGGGATACGTTCATATAGGCAGTCTAGATGGTTCGAGCAGCTAAAAAGAAAACGAAGAAAGTAAAGGCCTCAAAAGGCACAGCCGCCGCCTCACGCCGAGACCCAAAAAAGAGAGACCGAACTGCAACCGAACGTGCTCTTATGAGAGCCGGGATCCAAGTATTTGCTGAAAAGGGATATGATGCTGCTACGACCAAGGATATCGCCAAAGCCGCTGGCGCAAATGAAGCTCTTATTATGCGATATTTCGGCGGTAAGAAAGGGCTCCTCGAAGCTATTTTAACTAGGACCGAAGACTTCGATAAATCCACTTCGCATAACGAAGACGCTGAAGCGAAGGACTACACCCACCTAGACGAGGCTTTGGTCGAATCTATCTTTGAGAAATGTTCCGACTATCGTCATTATTCCGATTTTATGAAGGTCGCAGTAAGCAGGATCATCCTGGACCCAGATGTCAGCAGGATTATCCAGAGAAAAATATACACCAAAGCTCTGCCTGAAATGATCCAGGAGCTGGAAAGATTTAAAAAGGCCGGTCAAATCGACTCGAAGGCAGATCTGAAATCCGTAGCCTTCGGGATTTCTTCTCTCACTTTTGCCTTAGGATTTATGGCCCAGGTGGTTTATAAAATTCCTGAATCAGAAGTCAAAGCTACCATCAAGGAAATGGTTCGCCTTTTGCATAAAGGCTTAAAGCCCGAAGTGAAGGCATAAAAAAGGCCGGATGCTTTCGCGATCCGACCTTTCTCAATTTCAAGAGAGCGAGAATTAGAAAATTCTGATACTCACTTTTTTCCGCCGATCAGATTCAAAGCACTACCTGCCTTAAACCATTCGATCTGTTGCGCATTGTACGTGTGATTCACCTTGAATTCATCTTTGCTTCCGTCTTTATGATGCAAAGCCAAAGTAAGAGGAGTTCCTTCCTTGAAACCAGTCAACCCGAGAATGTCGATCTTGTCATCCTCCTGGATCTTATCGTAGTCCGCCTTATCTGCGAAGGTAAGAGCGAGCATACCTTGTTTCTTTAGATTGGTTTCATGGATACGGGCAAAAGATTTTACGAGAACGGCGCGAACACCGAGGAATCTCGGCTCCATCGCAGCATGCTCTCTAGAAGATCCTTCTCCGTAGTTCTCATCTCCAACCACGATGGACCCGATGCCTTTTGCCTTATATTGGCGTTGGACTTTCGGAACTTCATCGTAGGAACCATCCAACTGGTTCTTTACGCTATTGATCTTTTCGTTAAAGATATTGGTAGCACCGATAAGAAGGTTATTAGAGATATTATCCAAATGTCCGCGGAATTTCAACCAAGGACCTGCCATGGAAATATGGTCCGTAGTACATTTTCCTTTTACTTTGATAAGAAGGTTGAGACCGGATAGATCCGTTCCTTCCCACTTAATGAAAGGAGAAAGAAGCTGCAAACGATTCGAGGTAGGGCTCACAATAACTTGGATCCCGGACCCGTCCGCTGCAGGAGCCTGATATCCAGGGTCCTTTACATCGAATCCTTTCTTAGGCAATTCGTCACCATTCGGTGGATCCAGTTTAACCTTCTCCCCTTTCTCGTTTACAAGTGTATCATTGTTTGGATCGAAAGTGAGATCTCCTGCGATTGCAAGAGCAGTCACTAACTCAGGAGAAGCCACGAAGGCGAATGTATTCGGATTTCCATCGTTCCTAGATTGGAAGTTACGATTGAAGGAATGTACAATCGTATTTTTCTCTTTCTTATCCGCGCCGACACGAGACCACATACCAATGCAAGGTCCACAAGCGTTCGCAAAAACCTTCGCGCCGATCTTTTCAAAAACCTTAATATACCCGTCTCTCTCAATTGTGAAACGGACAAGCTCCGAACCAGGAGTAATCGTAAATTCAGCCTTCGGTTTTAAAGACTTCTCAGCGGCTTGATTAGCCAAGGAAGCAGCTCTTGCAATGTCTTCGTAAGAGGAATTCGTGCAAGAACCGATAAGACCAACTTCTACCTTAGTAGGCCAACCGTTCTTCTTAGCTTCTTCCTTCATTTTAGAAATCGGAGTCGCCAAATCGGGAGTAAACGGCCCGTTCAAATGAGGCTCCAATTCTGAAAGATTGATCTCGATTACTTGATCGAAGAATTTTTCAGGATTTGCATAGATTTCTTGGTCAGCAGTTAGGTGTTCCTTCACACCGTTTGCGAGATCCGCTATATCTGCTCTGCCAGTGGAGCGCAAATATCTCTCCATAGATTCATCATAAGAGAAAGTAGAAGTGGTGGCGCCGATTTCCGCGCCCATGTTACAGATAGTTCCTTTTCCAGTGCAGGAAAGTGAAGTAGCTCCTTCTCCGAAATATTCTACAATGGCTCCGGTTCCACCTTTTACAGTCAGAACGCCAGCTACTTTTAGGATAACGTCTTTCGCAGAAGTCCAGCCGTTCAGTTTTCCGGTGAGTTTCACTCCGATCAATTTTGGCCATTTCAACTCCCAAGGAAGTCCAGCCATCACGTCACAAGCATCAGCTCCACCGACTCCGATTGCTACCATTCCCAAGCCTCCGGCGTTTACCGTATGAGAATCGGTCCCGATCATCATTCCGCCAGGAAATGCATAATTTTCTAATACTACTTGGTGAATGATCCCTGCACCTGGTTTCCAGAATCCGATCCCATACTTGTTTGAAACGGAAGAAAGGAAATCATAGACCTCTTTGTTCTCGGTAGAAGCCGAGGCAAGGTCGGAGGAAGAACCTTCTTTAGCTGTGATCAAATGGTCGCAGTGAACCGTGGAAGGAACTGCTACCTTATTACGACCAGCAGACATAAATTGCAAAAGAGCCATTTGGGCAGTTGCATCTTGCATTGCAACTCGGTCGGGAGCAAAATCAACATAGGATTTTCCCCTTTCGAAGGTTGCGGTAGGAGTTCCTTCCCATAAATGAGAATAAAGAATCTTTTCAGTCAACGTTAAGGGGCGTCCGACCAACTCCCTTGCCTTCTTGACCAAGGACCCGAGTTTTTCATACCGGGCACGAATCATATCTATATCAAATGCCATTTGTCATCTCCGATGATGGTTTCATCGTCTCTCAGGCATAGGGTGCTTGTATAGGATTTTTCCGCCAAAAGGACAATTTTGGCGATACGGAATATTTGTTTACTACTGACCTAGGTGAATTTTAAATTTTCTGCGAGGAGTTCCTTCCACCTGAGTAGAAAGAACGAATAAACCTATCTCACAATCTGAATATCAACTCTTCTGCTTTTCTCTTTCGCGGCCTCTGAGCTTCCGCTCTTACCAAGTTGCTCTGAGCCCTTCGCTTCCAGTACTAATCGAGAAGTTTCTATCCCATTTCCCAGAAGGTAATCTCTAACCATTTCCGCTCTTAATCGGGAAACTTTCTGATTTGCTTCTTCAGACCCTTCCAAAGAAGCGTGGCCGACCAGAACGGCTTTGATATCAGAATGTTTTTTCAAAAGAAAACTTAAAGAATCCAATACCCTTCTGTGTGAGTGAGGAATCTTAATATCATTTTTATCGAAGAAGATCGGTGAAGACTGGATTTTAGACGCAAGCTCAGCATCTTTTCCCTCTAACTTGGCCGGTTCCTTCTTTTCAGAAAGAAAATCGAAGATCCCTTTCTTTTCAGTGGAAGGAACTCCTTCAGAATCCTTCTTCTCGACAACCTTTTGTTCTGCCTTAGAGGCTTTCTTCTTAGATTCTGCTACTTCCGGAGCAGAAATTTGAGAGCTTGGCTTCTTTCTAAAAGCATAATAGACCCCAATTCCAAACCCAAATAAGATAATTAGAGATAGAATGAGTACCGGAATGCGGCTTTGCTTCTTCGGTTGGCCAGCAGAAGGAGTTGGAATGTAACCGGAATAACCTTTCGAATGTAAATCTGAAGAATGTGGGACCACTAATCCAATTGCCTCGTCGTGAGAAGTATATTCTTCCTGATCGCCTCTAGAATGCGCCGATTTCTCAGCTGCCCATTTTCGAATTTCAGTTCGAAACCATTCATCTGCTTTTTCAGTAAACTTGTAGTTTTCTCGAATATACTCCATCGTCTTTTTTTCGATGTCAGTATAAGTATTATTATCCTTAACCGCACTTAGGAGCCTTTTTGCGTCATTGATGGAAATTCGCCCGTCCCTTTTACCAGCAGTAGCTTCATCCGCAAGCTCAACTAAGCCCCGGTCAAACTTCTTACCTTTGATAGTGACGTAATAATTTTGCTTTTTAGTCATACTTCCGGTCCATCTTCCAAGGATAAGGATCTTTTCATCTTACTAAAGCCGTCTTTCTTTGAATGACGGTTCTTAAAGTAATTCTTAAGGCGATCTCGGCAACTAAAGTTTTACAACGCCTAATTGGATTATCGAACCATCATATATACTTTCTTGATTCAAAATATACTAAATTAGTAGAATTCGCCCTTCAGATCTCACGCCAATATGGGCTAACTTCCTTAAGAGAAGTACACCCGAGTAAAACCATCAGAAGACGGTCTAACCCAATTGAGACTCCAGAACATTCGGGCAGTCCTTTTTCAAGGGCTTGTAGGAACTCCTCATGGATGGGAAAAACTTCCTTCCCCAGTTTTTCCCTAGTCTTCTGTTCCTTTTCGAAGCGAGCTCTTTGCTCCCTTGGGTCTAGCAACTCGAAGAAAGCATTCGCCAGTTCAATATTTCCAAAATAAAGTTCGAATCTTTTCGCTACCCCGCCTTCAATTCTGGAGAGGGCTGCCATCTCAGGGGGGTAATCATAGATGAATTGAAATTCCGCAGGAAATTTGGGTTCAATTAGATTTAGAAATATTAGAAAGAAGCAATCCTCGTACTCCATTTGCTCCAATGGCAAGTTAGTCAGAGCCAATTCCTTGATTTTAGATTCTAAAGTCTGTCTATCCCAATCGATATGCACGAAATCTTGAAGGAGTTCCTTCACAGATCTCCGCAAAAAAGGCCCACTCTGCATCGGGAGACTTAATTTTCGTGCTACGCTGCGAATCAAATCCTCAACAAGATCCATAGCTTGGCCTAAATTTGAACCAGCCTCATAGAATTCTAGCATAAGGAACTCAGCGGTATGGAAGGAGCTCCCTCTTTCTCCCGATCTAAAGGTATGCGCTATTTCATACACCCTTTCTAAACCCAAAGATAATGCCTGTTTTAAGGAATATTCAGGAGAGGTAATTAGATAACCTTTCTCATTTTCTGAAGGAGAATTAACTAGGAAAGGATCGAGATACGGTTCCATTCCAGGGATTTTCTTAAGGGCTGGCGTATCAATTTCCAGGAACTGCTTTTCTGTAAAAAAAGTTCGAATCGCTTGCAAAAACTGAGATCGCTGAGATAAGATTTCCAGATTAGTTAAATTCATGTTACTTAGTTCAGTAGCAAAAGAGAGATTCTTTGCTCTTTCATTAGAAGGAACTCCTCATGGAGAACATTAGAAAATATACTTACTTTGAAATAAGAAAAAAACCAAAGGTTGTAGAAATCGAAGCTATTTTTTCAGAGATGAACGAGCAAATTATAAATGAACTTCGATCAGTCTTAGCGATGGCCTTCTACGAAACAAATCGACATGTGAAATTAGATATGTCGAAATTCGGGAGCCTGCCCTTTTCAGTTATTGAAAAATTAATCAAATTCGCATTGGATCTCAGGGAAAAAAATCGCGTTTTCATTTTATCCAAACCGGCTCCTCAAATTCGAAAATACATTCAAACCTTCGCTTTAGATCAATTACTACTTATCCTCTGATCGACGCCCCCGCTCTGGTAATTTCCAGGCATGAAACGCAAGCTTCAGCCCAAGATTTCCAATTAGCAGCAATGTCTTAGGGCTTAGCACGGATTCATCCATGCTTCCATTATTATATTCTACTGAACAATATAGGATTACATTATATTTCGCACAAATGCTTTGAAATTCCTTTCGGCGAGGAGCAATTCTTTCAAGAAGTTCCCAGATATGATCTTCTAAAGGAAGGTTTGCATCTTTCTTCGAATGTATTTGCCAAAGAGGAGAAGTGATTGGCGCACCAGAAATGGAAGGAACTCCTTTATGGACTGATAAGTCGGGACGTATACCTAATTCGCGAGTCAGGTTTTGAACATCAAGCCCCGGATTGGAAATTGCAATGAGTGCCCAGCTTCTTGGAAATGACGGACTGTCCGTTTTCATCAACTGCCTAAAATACGCCTTAAAAGACTAATATATGAAAAAACTACAAAATCCCGCCCAGCATCCATTCGGAAATTGGAAAGAAAAGCCTATCTTATCGATTTTCAAGATCGGTAACTTTTCATCAATTGATTTAAAAATTCATTTTTTGCTATGTAGCATTTTTGATGCGAATAATATGTTGTAATGAGGTTAAATTTAACATCCAATAATCCCGAGGCACTTATGAAGAACATTTTGGTAATTGAAGACGATCCGGACATCGGTAATTTAATCCGTAAGTCCTTGGATTCTGCTCATTACCGAACTACTATTCAGACCTCCGGAGAAGAAGGGCTTAAATATTATAAAGCAAATCATCCTGATTTGTTAATCCTTGACCTTTCCCTTCCAGACATAGATGGAATGGACGTATGCCGAACTGTTCGTCGAAATGATGAAAACACGCCTATTTTTATTGTTACTGCAAGAAACGAAGAGATCGATCGAATCATGGGCCTTGAACTGGGCGCAGATGATTATATAACAAAGCCATTTTCCGTTAGAGAATTAAAAACCAGGGTCGATGTCTTCTTTCGTCGATGGGATAAAAAAGCTGGAATTAAGCCAAATATCGGAAGTGGCGGAGAAATTATAAGAGGCTCTCTAAAAATCGATCCTGTTCGCCGCAGAGTGACTTTAAAAGACCAAGTAATCAATATCTCGCGTAAAGAATTTGACATCCTGCAACTAATGGCAACTTCACCTGGAAAAGTTTTTTCTAGAGAAATGATCCTCGAAGCAGTTTGGGGGATGGAGTGGGATGGTTTTGAGAGAATGATCGACTCTCATATCAAGAGAATTCGATCCAAGCTCGAGAAGAATTCGGCTCAACCTGAATGGATTGAAACGATTTGGGGGATCGGTTATAGATTCACCGATAATTATGATAATATTGTAATTCTAGATTAGCTTCAATATATCAGGGCTAATGGCCCAAGTTTGAAATTGCTATCTTTTAGGTCAAAGAGGAAGGAACTCCTTCCTCTTTTGCGTTATACGTCCCTAAACTAAAATAAATTTTCCAAAAAATCTAACCAATCTGACATTTCTTTACCTGTCTTTCATATGAACAAAATGAAAAACAAGTCGTCTTTCTATAAATCCATCTCAAGAAATATTTCGATTAGGAATCGTTCGTCAAGATTACGCCCTGTCTCCACTCTCTTAATTCCTCCTCATTTAGAAAAGTTCGTAAGATGTCATGGAGTAACTCGCTTATTAAGAGAAATGTTAAAAGTTCAGCGAAGCATTCTCATAACGGCAAAAAGAATGAATAACTATTCTGCAAACGTAAGATATCAGAGAGTTAGAGAACAAAATATAGAAGGAAGGTATATAAAGTTCAACTTTCGGCCGGCGCAAAATGATTGGGCTCTGCTTCGAAATTTAGCTATTGGCCACGGAGTTTCAATGTGCTTTTTATTTGTGTTTTTAGTAGAGGAATATAAGCAGAAGCAATTCTCAAAAGATAATAAAGTAATTTGGAAAATTAAAACCAAAATCTCCTTAAATGTAAAGGCCGGCATTCTTCTTCGAGAATTATGGGTATTAGAATATACGGAAGTAAACATAGATCAAATCGGTGCTTTATATTTGCGAGGACCTACAGATCCAAAATTGGCTTCGTAGAAAGTTAAAGCGCTTTAATTTAAAAATTTAGTTCAAAAAGTCGATCCGCTGACTTTGCATATTCTAAATCAAAATTAGAAATCCCGTTTAAGGAATGAGTGAATATTTCGACTTTAACAGATCCATAGGTAAGAAGTATTTCAGGGTGATGATCCATCTCGTCCGCAAGTTTCCCGAGATCGCTTACAAGGCTTACGCAATCTGCGTATTTCTTTAAATTGTAGATTCTTTGGATTTTTGGTTCGTTCATATTGTTAACGATCACCCAAAATTGCGGGAGTTCCTTCCGTAACTCCTCAACAGAAAGTAATCGCGGAGCACTACCCATCGAATTTACCGAAAAAGTTACAGAACCTTTTTCAAGGCTTGCTTAATCTTCTCAGCATCGTCAATTGCGCCATTAGAAAGAGAACCAGCTCTAGCCATTAAATTAACAGCCCCATCCATTCTTGCCTTTAGTTCTTCGATTTTATGAAGCTGATCATTTAAGAAGGCAAGCTTTGACTCAATTTCCATTTCCTTACGCTCTAAAAGGAGTTTGTAATTCTCGAGTTCTTGGATCTTTTTTCGAGTTTTCTTCGCTTCGCTATCAACGTCTTTTCTGTAATATTTCTCTAATTCTTTCTCTGCCTGCGAATGGCGATCCGCTTCGGCCTTGAATTCTTTTTTAAGATGTTTCAACGCTTGTCGATACGCGCGATTGTATATTCTTTGCTTTTGAGTTCTGCGGATTTTAGCAATTTTAGAAATTAAATTCATGCCATTCACCTTAAGTTATAATCAACAGGAATGGTTTCGCTTGAAATGAGGCCTTCATATCTTTTCCAGAAGATTCCTCTTTCGCCATTTTCCCAGTTAGACCACTTTTATCGACTTATTTATCCCGATCCTTCCATTTAAGGCCCGCAATTTTTACGAATCAATGATTTCCGAATGTAAAATTCTTGAAATTGAAGATATATACCATCATAAAAGTCCATGGAGGAACGTTCTTATGTCTAAAGCTGACAGTTTAAGCGAGGAACTCCAAATCTTAAAAGATAAGGCCAAGAAAATAACTGGAAAGGCCAGGGAGGAATACTTGGAACATGTATCAGATCTAAAAGAAAAATTAAAGCAAGTCACTGGGGAAACCAGCGAAAAAGCAAAGCAGATCATTGATGAAACAGGAGCTTATATAAAGGAAAATCCGCAAAAAGCAACCTTGATTGGCTTAGGTGTTGGCGTCGGAATCGGTGTCATCATCGGAATGTTAATCGGTCGCAGAAAATAATCGGAACTACGCTTGGCCTCCAATAAAACCAGTTCGGAAGAAACTTCCCACCAGGATAGTAGTAATCAGCAGGATGGTTCCTCGTTCATTAATTTTGAGCTGAAGGAACACCTGCTCGCATTTATTAACTCTATCGCTGAATACTTTGAAACCTTATTCCTATACGCCAAAAAGATAGCAGTTGAGCAGATTGTTAACGGGGTCCAAGCCTATTTATTTTTAAAGGTAGGCTTGTTCTTCATTAGCCTTAGCGTATTATTCTTGCTAGGCGCCTTTTTCCTCTTTCTGCAGAGATACTTTGGCGGAGATCCTTTGCCAGCTCTGCTCGGGACCGGTGGGTTATGTTTTGGAATATCAATTATCTCATTTATATTAGTCGCACGGAAGTTCAAAGGCTGAGGTAAGAAGGAACTCCTTCCGTATGAACAAAAAACCATCTCCCGGAGATATCTTTAAACTAAATCCACTTTCAGGGGATGACTATACCCCTTGGAAAGAACCTTCAGAAATGAGCAAAGAGGAGCTCCTACTCTATCTCCAAATCAAAAAGCTCCAAGTTAGACTTAGTTTTGAACGTCTACAATCCTCGATTAGCTATACAGGAATGCTACTTGAGGCTTTCCAAAGCCTCGGATTGCAAGAATGGGTGCTAAACTGGCTAAACCAGCAAGCCTTTAGCCAAACGGAAAGCTAGGAGTTCCTTCCTACTTAACGTCTCGAACCTGGATAGTCTCCACTCGATCTGCGCCGGCAATAATATCGGACAGGATCACCACCTGATCCCCTTCCTTGACTCGCCCGCTTGTCTTTAAAGTTTCTATTGCAAGCTTAATCGTTTTCTCAGGATCACTGGAAAAATCGATCCGATAAGGAATAACGCTGCGAGTAAGCCAAAGCTTGCGCCGAACAGTAGTCATATTTGTAAACGCATAGATCAAAGGAAGTCTCGGGTGAAAGGAAGCCACATTTAAGGCGGTAGTTCCGCGCCGAGTAATTACGATAATCGCTGGACTCTTGATTGAGTCCGAAAGAAGAGCAGCTGATCTAGCCATCTCTTCTTTTTTGGTAGAAGGAACTCTTTCCAACACGTAGCCAAGACCAGGCGCTTTCTCCACTCTTTCAGAAATTTTATGGAGCATTTCAACGCAACGGACTGGAAATTTTCCAGCTGCAGTTTCTCCTGAAAGCATAATTGCATCCGCTTCTTCGAAGACGGCATTGGCGACGTCGGTCACTTCTGCGCGAGTCGGAGAAGGATTATTGATCATAGATTCCAAAAGGTGAGTCGCGACAATCACTCTCTTTCCCTTTATCGCACATTCTCTAATGATAGCTCTTTGGATCAGAGGCAATTCTTCAATCGGCAACTCAACTCCAAGATCGCCTCGAGCAACCATGACCCCATCTGCAGCTTCTACAATCTCGACCATATTCTTGACAGCTTCTTGGTCTTCTATCTTAGCAACAATCGCAGAATGTCCATTGTTCTCTTCAATGATCTGTCTTAATTGATGTATGTCTTCTGCGGAACGCACGAAAGAAAGAGCGATGAAATCCACATCCTCTTCCAATCCAAAGAGTATATCCTTATGATCCTTCTGAGTGATCGAAGGCAAATTTACACGGATACCGGGCAGATTAATATGTTTACGAGAACCTAATTTTCCGCCATCGACTACTTTACACTTGAGAGCAGTCTCTTGTATTTCTTCCACCACAAGATTGATAAGACCGTTATCGACAGTAACCCTATCTCCAATCTTTAGATCCTTTACGATATCACGGTAGTTTACGAAAACGGATTGTTCTTCCGATTCTTCTCCGGGAATGATATGAAAAGTAAAAGATTCTCCCACTTTTAGATCTAAATGATCTACTTGCAAATCTCCTGTTCGGATCTCAGGCCCTTGCGTATCGAGAAGGATTGCGATAGGATGCTTCAGCACATCCTTATTTAATGCTTTAATAGAACGGATCACAGATCTGTGGAAATCATGATTTCCATGAGACATGTTCAATCGGGCGATATTCATCCCGGATTCAGCAAGCGCCTGGATCATTTTCTTATCCGCAGTCGCTGGGCCGATTGTGCAAATTATCTTTGTTTTTCTATAATTAACTAATTCGTTCTTCATCTGGGGTTGATCTATATAAGTATTTTATAATAAAAAAGGAAAGCTTAAATCTTTGGAAGAGTTCTGTTCAGAAAATCTTCTAGAGAAATATAAAAATCGAACTTATCCTGTTCCGGCATCCCTGCATTCTTCTGCTCGTCCACAATCTTCTTGGATTTGTCCAATAAGACTCTTCCGTTTTTCTTTAAGAACCTTCTTGTTACTAGGATAGGAAAAGAATATTGCTCTTCTTGATTTCTTACCATAAAGGAATGGATTTCCTTTTTTGCATTCTTTTTCAGAAAGTTAATGACCGTATTTTCATCTTGATTCCCGCCCAATGCTTGCACCAGATAATTTCGATCCGGATACTCTCCTCCGTTCCAAGCATGGTCCAAAATATCGAGTATAGAAGAAAGCATCTGCTTAGACTCGGCATCCTGCTCAGGACTCGCACTATTGCGGGGAACAGAAGAATCCGAGTTAGAAGCCGCCATCGCAGCGACTGCCCTTGCCTTCGCTGTCGCTTCCGCAACTTCCCTATCCTTAATCCTTCTTTCTGCAATTCGGACTTTCTCTTCTTGAGCGGCCTTGGTCTTAGCTTCCAAGACCTTTTTGTTTTGCTCAGCAGCCAGGCGAGCTCGGATTTCCTCGGCCTCAAACCGATGCACTACCACATTCCCAAAAATAGAACGGAAAAAACGTGTCAAGAATGGGAGGTATTTGAAAAGGGAGGAATATTCCAGTTTTTCAAATTGGGAGCTTGCTTCTCTCGACTCCAAGAGATCTCGAATATTCATTTTCGCTAATACTCTGATCTCGCTATCATTTCCGGTTGCGGCATGAACTCTTTTCGCAGTCTCTACAGCGCCGTTAATGCATTCTTTGTGAAGTACGAAAGTATATAAATTCTTCTTATCAGCGAATTCCGCATGAAGGATCATATCGTGATTGACAATCAGATTTCTGATCTCTTCTTCGATCGATTCTCCTCGAAAACGTAAATAATTTAGATCTACAAGTCGATTTGCCGATTTGATATAATCTAAAAGTTCGGAAAGCTTCGCCTTCTTCTCTTCCTTTTCTTTCTTATCTTTTTCTTCTTCTTCGAAATGGATCAGAGAGAGAAGTTCTTCGACAGCGGTCTTCTGATCTCCATAAGCAGGGCTTAGGAAAGGAAGGACTTGCGTCGCGATGGATCGAGTGTTTTCGATATCCTGTTCGGAAAAATTCCCCAACACTCCAATCCTTTGTAGCTCCGGGATGATCCTTTCCACTAAATATTTCTTATATGATTCTAATCTAGCGATAATCTCATCGTGAACATTATAATAGAACACGGAGCGATTCCCTGGGCTCAATGCGTTCTCATTTCTATAAAAGTACAGAGTCCTATTATCTACCAACTTCTTCAAGACAGGCTTAAGATGGATATTGATGGTGGTTTGCTTTAGAACAGGAGTCACATCAAACGTATCTTGAAATAAATTTCCAATCTCGGAAGAGGCGTAAGTCTCACTCAACTTATTGTTATCGATGCAATCGTAAACCCATCTCTGAAAGTTTTCCTTTCCAGGAAACTGTCTCTTCTCCTTTACCCATCTTTGGATGGAGCTAAAAGAAGTCTGATTCACCCCATCCACATATCTATGGCTGGAGCCGGCATCTGTTTGAGAAGGCCTGGCAAATACAGTGATCAGTCTTAAAAAAGAAGTAATCCTTCCATCAGAAGAATCTCCGGTAGGATTATAATCCACCATGCAGATTTTCTTAACCATAGGAGGATTATGACGGGCGGTCATCTCCTTGAGGTAGGCGGAGACCCTTTCCTTATCTAAGGTAAGCTCCCGAGCCAGCTGTTCTGTGCTCGGAAGAATTTTGTTTGCTACGTATTTCTCAGTCCAATCCCCTATGATCAGAACGAGTTTGTGAATTCCCTTATACTGGAAATCCCCGCGGGCCTCTAAAGCTTGAGTCAACTGTAACGTCGAATTATAGTCAGCTACCTTTAGTTCCGGTGATTGGGGATCCAGCATGGGTCATCCTCTTTTTAGAGTAGGCTCTTACGATACATCAGTTCCGCGTTAAGAAGCGCGGCGCCGGCAGCCCCACGGACCGTATTATGGCTAAGCACTACGTATTTCCAATCTAAAATCGGATCGGGACGCAATCTACCTACAACGGTGGTCATACTCTTTCCGGTATCTAAATCCAGACGAGGCTGAGGCCTATCTTCTTCTTGACGATAAAGAATCGGAGGATTCGGAGCAAGCGGCAAATTTAATTCCTGAGGTTCGCCTTTAAACGAAGACCAGGCTTCTAAAATTTCGGATTCGCTAGCCTTCTTCTTGAGCTTAACGGAAACACAAACAGTATGTCCGTCAAAAACCGGCACGCGATTACAATGAGCTGAAATTTTGAAGTCTGCATTCAAAATTTTTCCGCCTTCAACCCTTCCCAAGCATTTCAAAGGCTCGATCTCAGCCTTATCTTCTTCTCCCCCAATGAAGGGAACCACGTTGCCCAAAATATCCATAGAAGGAACTCCAGGATATCCCGCACCTGAAATCGCCTGCATAGAGAAAAGCATGACAGATTCGATCCCGAATTTATCGAAAAGAGGCTTCAGGGAGATAGTAACCCCCATGATCGTACAATTCGAGTTAGTGATGATCTTTCCAGGAGTCTTTTGATCGGCGATCACAGCCAAGTGATTCGCGTTTACTTCCGCAGAAAGTAAAGGCACGTTCTCCACCATT
Source organism: Leptospira semungkisensis (assembly GCF_004770055.1). Lineage (NCBI taxonomy): Bacteria > Pseudomonadati > Spirochaetota > Leptospiria > Leptospirales > Leptospiraceae > Leptospira > Leptospira semungkisensis. The sequence goes on from NZ_RQEP01000012.1 coordinate 64,044, forward strand.
CTGTGGTTCTTAGAATTGGAAATAATATGAATGCCCGATTCGGCAAATGCAGTCTCTGCTTCTCCCGCAATAGATGCGTCCAATCCGGAGAACGCCAGTTTCACTCCTGGAGTTTGCTTTGGATCAGGAAGCGTGATAATTATGTCGCGAGCGTAAGAAGGAATGTTGGAGGAGATCTTCCAACGTTTCTTCATCACTTCCCCGTATGTTTTGCCTGCGCTATTCTCGGAAGCGCATAGATGGGTAACCTGAAAATAAGGATGGTTCTCCAAAAGCTGGATGAACCTCTGCCCGACGGAGCCAGTAGCTCCCAAAACGGCGACATTGATTTTGGCCATAGAACTTATTCAACCATTCGCGGATCTTAAAGTAAGTCCGCAGTTTTTCTCTATTTTTTTGTAAGCGCACAGACTGTCATTCGACAAATTTCAATACTGCCTGCGCATACTTAGAATTCATTTTTGTCATCGCTTGATAAGTGAAGTGATGGTAATCCCAAAAGTCCGTCGACCGCAACTCATCCTTCCAATCCAAAAAGAAATTATCTCCTCCGCTGATCGTTCTGAGATAGTCTAAGTGGTCCTTATACCAATTCGAATTTTCATACCAGGAAAGACTGATCGGATTCTCAGGATTATTGATCAGAAGGACCGGGACCTTCCTTTCTCTTAGATATTGTAGGAGCTCCTTCATATAATGAAAATGTAAGACCGGGCGAAAGCTCTCGGTGGAGATCCTCTTCTTTGCCTCACCCAAGACTCTCAAATATTGGGTCCCAGGCCTTAGCTTCGGATCAGCAAAGATTCTAAAATTAAAATATTCCTCATATTCAGGTCCGGACATCCCTAGATAACGCAGATCCTCGATTCTTTCTTCCCGATCAAATTGCATTCTTTGTCTCGGAACTTCCTCTCCGAAGGTTTGCTGCAATCGAACTCCTAACTTGTCACGGATCCAATCCTTATGCTCCGGACCTGCTTCGTAAGGAGTCCAAGTATTCGAAAGCTCTACTTTCACGAGCCCGAGTGAACTATCGAATGACCCTTCTCCCTCCAAGAACCTCGGATCCAAAAGAATCTTCTTCCATCCGGGAGAAGAAAACTCTAGGGATTGAAAGACTCCTGAAGAATTTCGAAACTCCAGTTTGATCTTTCCGCCCTTTAAGATCTCTTCTACGATCTGAACATAAAATCCTTTGTGGGCCATGTATTTCTTCGGAAAGAAGGAGAAGCTTTTTGTAGTCCATCCCCGAGATGTAACTCTCTCCGGGATCTGAACTCCGCTGTATTCTCGGTAGCTGGAGTTCCTACCAAAACGATGCTCCCAAAGAGATCCTAAAGTTTTCCAATAGATCCCTTTATATCTGTACGCTCCGAATAGAGAAGCAGCTAAGAACTCCGAATCCTTCTCTATTCCTAGAATATTCCAAAATTCGGATACTGTTTCCCAAGGAAAAAGAAATCTAGATTGAGGAGCATCTCTCCAATCAAAAGCATCTCTTACTAATTTATCTTCCGAGATCGTTTCGTTTTTTCCCGATTTCGGATCCAAAACATAAGCTCTATACAATCTCCAATCTACAAAATTCACCGGATAAACAATCAAGTCCGGATTTAAATCGGCGATCTTCTTTCTTAAAAGATAAGAATCCAGAGGAGCCATGCCGGCATAAGAAAGCATCTCCACGTCAGTCTCCTTTCCGGAGAGTCTGAAAATTTCGGAGGCAAGTTCCTTCTTACTCAATGAATAGTGAGCAACACTAGAACCAAGAAGAAGGATCCGGAATTTTTCTTTTTTCTTGTCTTCAATAGATTTGTATTCATGAAGAAAATTATAAAAATAATCCGAAGCCCAGGCAGATTCGTTCGGCAAAAGCCAGAAACCGAATTTGAAGAAGAAAAAATCCAAAAGAAATACAAAGCAAATACCGGATGCGAGGATCAGGATCTTGGAGTAGTTCGAATTGTGGGAACTCATCTGCATTGCGCCCCAAACTAATCGGCAAATCCTCACTTGTCCAGAATTAGTTTCCGTTTTCTTCTTTACCTTGAACGACAGTTTAGCCAGGATTCCAGAGTGATTTGGCTTTGGACCTCTATCATAATTTTTATTATCTCCCTAGCCTTTTCGGTGATCGGCTTTCCCAAAGAACTATTTTGGAATACCGAAGCTCTTTATCTCCCAACGATCTTGCTCGATGTTTTACGAGATAGTAGCCCGTTAAGAGGATGGTCTTTTGCTCCGACCCCGTATTTCTTTCCTGATCTGCCAGCGATCTTTGTCTTAGGATACGCCACCGGGGACATTTTTAAAACTCTAGTGATCTATGCAATCTTGCAGGTCACAATTCTTGCCTTGGTCTTAGGCAGATTCATCCGTACCCTGGAACCAAAAATGGGAAGAACGCAAAGCTATACTCTCAGCTTTCTTTCCCTTTCATTCTTATTCATACTTTCCGAAAAATTTTCCCTTCTTTATTTTTTATATCTACCTTCTACTCATATCAGCGCCTTTATCACTACGCTTTGGATCTGGCCTTATCTAAGAAAGGAGAAGGTCCCGAAAAATTCAGTCTTTCCCATCCTTTCCTTGATCACTCTCTCTGATCGGATCCTTGTTTTCGAATTGTATTTCGCCGCTGCCTTATGCTGGGCGAGAAGATACGGTAGATGGGGAATTTCCTTCCCACTTATTTCTTTAAAATTCTTCTTCGCCGGCGCAGTGGGAATCGCTCTGAATATGGTGCTGAGAGTTTTACTCACCATCCAATCTCCCAATAAGATCCCAATAACCGATTCCATCCTTTTATGGTGGAAGGATCTAGTCGGCTCTCTATTGCAATTGGGCTTACCGGGGATTTTTCTAGTTTGCAGCTTTATTACTGCTCTTTGGTGTTTAAAGAAGAGCAAAGAATGGGGTCATAGCCTCGGCTTTATCGGATATTTCCAGCTGATACTGGTCTTACTTCCGCCTTTGACTGGCATCTATACGGGAGAAAACGGACTGAAAATCAGTCTTCCTGCGTTCGTAATGGTCCCGGTATTATTCGGAGTATTGCTTTCTCTCCGAAATCCTGGAGACAGAAGCAATTCCAGAAATTTTGCAATTCTAGGGCTGATCATCGGACTTGGGATCTTTACCGGTTATCGCAGACAAAGCGAAGGAAACTGGGCACCTATCTCATTCTCCCGACCGGACGAAGTCTCCTGTGTGGATGACTGGAAAGAAAAAGATTCTTTTGTTCTGGTTCTTGCAGAAGCGAGAAAAGCAAAAAGAATATTCATCTATTCTGAAACGAAGACTCTCGCTTACCCGATCGATTTCAGCACATTAGAGGGAGCACATACTCTTTCAAACAAGGAATGGTTCTTATTCCCGCCGGAGGGACCGATCGCAGTTTTACCTGACGGATTAGGAGAACATAGAATCAAATCTTTCTACGGAGAACCTACCCGTATTCTCGACTGTCCGAATGGGCTCGGCAAGATCTTAGTCTACGAAGAAACTCAAAAGATCATCGAACTCCTACAAAGACCTTTTCAAAAAACAAAATAAAGAAACGGCTGAGAATCTGCGGCAAGCATCACCGCAAGAAGAAGGACAAAACCGGCCCCGGCGCCAAAAAGAACGGGAGAAATACTCTCATACCAATTCTTAAAACTAGAATTTTTTTCATCCTTAGCTCCTATCCACGTCGCGATCATAAAAGAAAGCAAAATGGCCGAAAAAATCCGAAGGATCTCTCGGTTTGGCTGAATGCCCGCTGAAAAATGAAATAATTTCTCGAAAACCAAGCCGGTAGTATTCCAATTTGGAGAGCGAAAGAAAACCCAAGCAAGAATCACAAGAAGCACTACAATCGTTCTGTACAAGCCCTTCTTTAAAAATGACAAAAGTCTATGATCCGAACTCGCTAATTTCGGAAAAAAGGAGGTACCCATTCTTTCTAAGGCTAAAAAAGACCCATGCAATCCACCCCAAACTACAAAATTCCAACTAGCTCCGTGCCAAAGCCCTCCCAAAAGCATAGTTAAGAATAAATTAATATAGGTCCGAATCTCTCCTTTTCTATTTCCTCCCAGGGGAATGTAGAGATAATTTCTAAGCCAAGAAGAAAGAGATATATGCCATCTCCTCCAAAAATCCGAAAAACTCGAAGCAAGATAGGGCATTCTAAAATTCTCAGTCAGATGAAAGCCCAAAAGCAGGGCCGCCCCCAAGGCAATGTCCGTATATCCGCTAAAATCAAAATAGATTTGGAGAGAATACGCTAAGATCGCCAACCAAGCGTACCCAGTGGAGAAAATCTCAGGAGATTTAAAGAAAAAATCCGGCAGAATCGCAAGAGTATCCGCAAAAACCGCCTTCTTCCAAACACCTAATAGAATTAAGACAATTCCTTCACGTATCGGAATATCTTTCCAAATCGGCAAAGTTGCAAGCTGAGGCAAGAAGGTCCTCGCAGGCACAATCGGGCCCGCAACTAACTGAGGAAAAAAAGATAAAAACAAAGCATAATTCCAAAAACTCTTCTCAGGCAAAATCTCGCCTCTATACACGTCGATAGTATAGCTCAAGGACTGAAATGTGTAAAAAGAGATCCCTACGGGGAGAGCAATGCGCCATACAGGAAGAGGCAAATTTAGCCCAAATGCCGAAAATAGGGCAATCCCACTCTCTATAAAGAAATTGAAATACTTAAAGAAAGCAAGAACGGATAAATTTCCTAGAAGAGAAACAAGAAGCAGCTTTTTGCGAGTTGCAGGGCTTGCCTTTCCCATTCGTAACCCAACCAAGTAGTCCAGCAAGGTACTTCCAAAAAGAAGAAGCCCGAACTTAGGATTCCAAGAGAGATAAAAGAAATAGCTACCGAGCAATAAGATCGGCTTTGGTATCCAAGGGGGAAAAGACCTAAATAAGGGTAAAACCCAGCGAAGAGTGAGTATAAATAAGAAGAAAAAGAAAAAGAGCGAGGTAGTGAAATTCATTTAGATTAATTTTAATCACTTTATAAATCAATATCAATCATTTAAAATAATAATCAAATTAAAGACTAATTATAAGCAGTTTAGATTGAACAAATGCTCATTTTTAATCATATTGTCCATTTGCAACGGACTCCGCAATTTGGGCAATCAGCAGTAATCTCCGCTTTAACGCGCTTTCCCTTTGGGGTTTCGACCTTGCCGATGGCAACAAACTCAAAATTGACCCCTTCTGGCACATAGTGCCCGCCGCCGTACTTAGCTGAACCTTCGATTAAATTTGAGCAGGCGTGGCATTTTACACGCAATTTGATTACTTCGGCCATGGCATAGAATGCCTCGAGCGGGAGAATTCGCAAGAATAAAGCCGTAGCAAAGTCCGCCATTCTCTCATGGGGATGATTTTTGTATACACATGACTTTATGGCATTATTTTAATAGATTTTGCGATGAGTTCCCCACCAAACAAAGCCATCTTTTACTTACCTCTCAAAGTGTCCCTAAGATGGATCGTCCGACTTATTTTGCCGCACAGCCTGTTCCGCCATGCAATCTTTGCCCACACAAGGGCAGCTTAAAAGGACTGCGATTCATTTGTGGGATGTCTCGAGAGTATTCTTTCATTCCCTCATAGCGGTAGTATGGTTGCATCGGGCTTATATTCGCCCAGAGAGCACCCCTGCTAATAGCCTGCAAAAATCGCAGTCATTCTACAGCATTGAGCCCCTTCCCTAAGTGCTTAAAAATAGGCGAAGTTGCTCGGCAGATGCCCAGGCCCTTCTGGCCTTCCACCTTGAGAATATCTGGAAAATGCAGCCGTTCTCGGCATGATTTTAAGTACGGGCCAGAATCCTCTTTTGCCAGAAATGCCCGAGAATACCTGGCCCAAATTGAGAGAACCAGCACTTTTCAGTACGATTCTTCACAGAAATTCACTTTGAAACGTCTTGGCGATTAGCCTATTTTGATGATTACTATTGGGCAGTTATCTAAAAGCCCTGCCAACAGCTCGGAAAAACGGATTTTGGGCAGAATCTGCCCCTTTATATCGGTATGCGACGTGAATTGGGCACTTAAATCAAAAATCTGCCGATTTGTAGAATTGTATTTTGGCCCTGTGCTGCATACAGGGCGGTTTTAGAAAATTAGGCTCTTTTGCGAGCTGGGAGGGATTTTTTAGAAGGGAGTGCCTTTTTGGGAGGTGCTGCTACCTTCTTCTTTTCTTTTTTTTGATCAAGGGAACCCGAATCGAAATTTATATCGAGTCCCATCTTCTTATTTCTTTTTACCATGTACACAAAGTGCCTAACGTACTGAGCATAAGGTTCTGGAACTGATTTAGGATCGAAGTCCAAAGGATTTTCAAGAAGAGTACGGATGACTGCTTGGTTCAGATCTTCCTTACTAGTGACCATTAAGGTTTCAAGCCTGCGAAGAATCTCGTGATCATTCACTTCACTCGTGACTTTTTTCATCGCATTTAGGAGCCTCTGAAAGGAGGTCCGTTTTATTTTCGCAGCCATAATTGATAACTTAGAATTCCGTAGGTCAGGAGACCACCAGAAAATTTACGAGAGGCAATCCAGGCCCGAGGCTAGAGTTTTTAGGATAGAGCCCGCCAGCATCCCATCGCCCAGATTGTCGGACGGAGAAGTTGATTCTTGGGTAAAAAGTCGTGAATTTGAGTGATACTCGCCTATTGCAAGTTGAGCTCCCCTTGCCTTCCTCTTAGAGGCTGGTGAGATTGCTCTCTTAGCCTTTCCGGAGCTCACTACGAGATCCCCTGCATTATTTCCCAAATTGGACGCCGAGACCCGACCTACCCACAGGGCATTTTGTTCGGTTTTGAGAATTTGGAAGGAGTTCCTTCCGGGTACCGGAGAAATTCCCAGGGCTCCCAATTTTCTCAAAAAGGCAGGAGAACAAGAAGCTAAATAAGAGAACATAGAAGTATCCAGAGAAGAAAAGACTCCCCTATCGGTTTGCGAAAAAGCACCCTGTCCGCAACCTGCGAGAAGGAACTCCCTCCCTTCTGGCGAAACAACTGAAGAGGCAGTTACAAATCCTAAACGGATCTCATCGCAATTTTTCAGAACGGAAGTTTGAATGGATTTCTGAGAAGTTCCTAAAGAGTTTTTGGAGGAACCGAGCAACTTCAATCCTTGGCAGTCCGAAGAAGAAACCTTGGAGTTCGGATTCTTTTGATCCAATGTTTCTCTTGCGAGTGTGTTTTGCTTCGGCTTATTTTTCAGAAGAGAATCCAAATCCGGAAAATCAGAAAGTCTGTCTTCATCTGAATAGGAAATTTCTTCTGCTAAAACCAGATCCACTTCTTCTTGGTGAATCGATTTGCGTTCTTCTAAAGAAAATGTTTTGGCGAGTTCAAGATCGCTTGCTTGCAAATCCGATCCCAACTCCGACTCGGCAAAGACAGGGAGTCCTACCAGAGCCAGGCTCGAGATAAGCAAAAACTGTGCCAAAAATTTATGTCTCTTTAGAAAAAACATAAGAGTATAGCCCATTTTTAACCATTTTTGGCAGAAAAGGAAGCTTTTTTTACCCTTTTTCCGAGATTTTAGGCGGTCTTCCGAAAGAGACGCTTCGCCCGAAGCTTCCATTCCCAAAGGACAATTTCCTGTTCTTTTGAGTTGGCTCGGTCCTGTTCTTTTTCCAAAAGCGCATACACCATGCTCGCAATATCTTTAGAGAAACCTCGATCCAATTCTGCTTCGAATTCTTCTTCTTTAGTTTCTAAGATCAGTCCGGCTAATCGGAAACCTTCATCTAGATTTTTTAATTTTCCGGCCCAGCCTTTCAGCTCTTCCTTATTATCTTCGTTCCGGATCATCACATCTAAAAAGGTTCGGATAAAGGCGACCTCTTCTGGCTTGAGAGCAAATTCCAACAGAAGCTGTTTTACTTTTTCGAGTTCCATTTTTCGGAGATGAACCCTGGCTAAGAAGACTGGATTCATAGAATGCATATTCAGGTTGCCCTTCTCCAATAAATCCGTAGCACGAACCTTATTGAAGTCGACGATGCTCGAATCTTCTCGTAGAGATCTTTCCAATTCTTCTTTTGGAGGAGTAGGACTTCCGGCACCCGGCCCGATTTTTTGGGCCACTTTTCTCTTGATGATGAGCATGTTCAAAGAAGGGAATCGTATCTTCAGAGCCACGAGATCCTGTCTAGGAAATTCCTCATCTAGGACCAGGTGGTGCATCTCCACCCCAGATTCTCGAGCCTGCAAAAGGTCGTCGATCTGGGAATAGTGGTAGATCATCACTGGCAAAATATCGCATTCGCTTCCGCTATTCAGGAAGATGGTTCGGACCTCATTTCCGGAACTGGAGTGCTGGTACGGGATTACGAGTTTGCTCTGCTTTACGTTCACAAAGCTTAACTCCCCTAACCTAAAATGAGAGAGATCAAAATCCTCTCCTAAAAATACAATCCTAGGTACAGGAACCACGATCGATTGGTTTCTGGCACCCTTAGGAACTTCAGGTCCTTTGGAGGTAAAAACAACATAGGACATTTTGGCCAGACGGACCTTAACTAGGTATCCCGCCGGTGTTTTTCTTTCTTCGTATAAGGAATCTAATTCCAATTTTCTAACCCAAACCTAGGTTTCTTAGTTTATATTGCAGGGACCCTCTGGAGATCCCGAGCGCCTTCGCCATTCGGATCTGGTTCCCCCCGAATAACTTATCGGCCAAAAGTATTTTCTGGCGCTCTACAGCTTCCACGGCCTTTCTTAAATCCAGATCTTCCGGATCCGGCAAAGAAACCCCCCTAGCCTTCTCCGTATTCAATTCAGAATTCCCGATTTCTCCCGAGCCGGAATTGAGAACAGCCTCCTCAATTGCATTGCGAAGATCTTCCAGATTCTGGTAAGAATTTCCCCCCACCAAGGAGTCCAGCGCCCCTTGGGAAAGATTCAAATCAAGCCTTCCATGAAGCTCGCAAACCTCTCGGAATATCGGCAGGATGGCTGATTTTTTTTCGGCCCTTCCCCACTCTTTCCAAGCCGGTAATTCTAACCGATTCTCTCCCAAAAGAGAACGAAAATATATAAATTCTTCCTTCGGTTTAGAGCCTTGTTTCTCTAAAAAAATAAGACGGCATTTCGCGGTCTTTCTCTGTGAATATTCATATAAAATTCTCTGTTGGTTCAGCGAATATTCTTCCACATTTTCGAAAATGATGCTCCCGAATTGGGCCATTTTTTCCCATTCGGCCAGGGTCTTTTCCAATTTCAAAATTTGTTCCGGAAGTACAGAAACCGAAAGTGCGGATCTATCTGAGAAGTACTGTCGATGGATCCATTTGGCCAAAGTCTTCTTTCCAGAAGCGGAAGGACCTTGTATGAAAATGGTCCCGTTCTTTTGGAATTTTTCCAGTTGGGAATTTTCGCCTTTGCTTAATTGGAACAGCAAAGATCCCAAAGAATCTTCGGCTTGCGCAGACTTAAAATTGTCCATTTTCGAAGGAGAAGAAGAACCCAATAACCTGGATATTTTTTGGCAGAATAATCCAAGAAGAAGTGTCTGCCTTTCGTCCGGAACAGACCTCATTTCCAATAAGAAGAATCCGAATAATTTATCCTGGACCCGGATAGGAGAAAGCAGGCAGCCCATTGCATCTTCTCGATACAGCTCAGCGTCGCCGGAACCGGAAATGAAGAAAGGAGAATTGCTTAATTCTAATTTATTTCGAATGGAAGATCCCTTCGCCAGAAATGGATAGAAAAAACCTTCTTCTCCATATCCCCAAGAAGCTGCTTCTTCCAAAGTTCCCTGCTCTGATTCGGAAAGTAAAGTCACCAAACCGGCAAGACCGTCCATCAATCGGAGCCATTCAGGAAATGCTAAGGGCAAAAGAAGGCGAAGATCTTTCGGATCCGGATCTCCCCAAGTTAGCTCTTCTGTTGCGGATAGCATGGAGGGAAAATGTTTAAATTTAAGCATGGTGTCAACCATGTACCTGAGTTTTTCCAGGCAATGTCGGATGTCCGACATCCTCGATCTGAGGCGGATCCGAATTTTAATGAATTTTAAGAATTAGTTTGAAGCCTTCTTCCCCTTCCTTGAAATGGAAATATGTAAGGTCGCTTCAGCTCGGTCCTTGCTTCTTAGCTTTTATTTTTCTTCAACATCCCAGCATTTATTCCTCCGATTCCGGATCTGCGAGTAAAGGACGGGATGTCGGACATCCGACAATTGAAATACAAGGGAAACGAATGATTGTTGTATCTATTGCAAACCAAAAGGGAGGAGAAGGTAAAACAACTACCTCTCTGAATCTAGCCTGGGGCCTCGCTCGCAGAGGAAAGAAAACTCTTTTGATCGATATCGATCCTCAGGCAAATTCTACTGGAATTTTCCTGAATCCGGAAGGCCTGGAAAAATCCATGCACAATATCTTCCAGTCCAAGGCAAAGATCAGAGAAGTCATGGTCGCCACTCAGGTGGAAAACCTGAATATCGCCCCTTCCCGATTGACCCTTGCGGAAGCGGAAACCATCGCAGCCATCGTGGACGCTCCCTATATCCTGAGAGATGCTATTTCTGATCTAGAAAAGGAAATCGACTTCTGCGTAATTGACTGCCCTCCTAGCCTTTCGATTTTTACGATCAATGCGCTAGTTGCTTCTAACTATGTAATCATTCCTTTGCAGGCAGAAAAATTTTCCGTGGATGGGATTCTCGGCTTACAGCAAACGATTCAGAGCATTAAAAAAAGAATCAATCCAGGACTCGAGATCATGGGCGCTCTTGTAACCCAACTCAAGCCTCAGACGCTTCTTACGAAAACGATTATCCCGGTTCTAACTAAGTACTTTAAAATTTTTGAGAGCAGCATCTCGGACGGAGTGGCCGTGGGAGAATCTCACCTAGCCAGAAAATCCGTTTTCGAATATAATAAATCCAGTCGCCAAGCTCAAGAATACGAAAGCTTCATTGAGGAGTTCCTGAATGAGCTCAAAAAGTAAAAGACTAGGCACTCTTGCTGACGTTTTTCAGGCAGAAAAATTAGAAGGCACAATTCGAAAGATCCGTCTAGAGAAAATCCGTCCCTCTGAAAGCCAGCCTAGACAAGAGAGAAAAAAAGGGGTAGAAGAGCTTGCGCAAAGCTTGGACAAGGACGGACTCTTGCAGCCTATCTTGGTCACTAAGACTGCCGATGATGAGCTCTATACAATCATCGCTGGTGAGAGAAGATACCATGCGGCGACCCTTCTCAAATGGCCTGAGATAGAATGCAAAATTTTAGATAGGGATGCGAAGGAAACCTTCCGCCTGGCCATTATCGAAAACCTGCAAAGAGAGAACTTATCTCCCTACGAAGAAATCGAGGCAATGACCCATCTCAAAACCTCCTTTTCTTATACGGATATGGAACTAGGAAATCTATTCGGAAAAAGTAGAAGCTATATGACTGAGCTTCTAGGCATTTCCTCTCTTTCTAAGGAAGATCTTAGGATTTGCAAAGATGCAGGGATTGAGAGTAAGAACCTTCTAGTCCAAGCCGCTTCCGCTGCCAAAAAAGGCACTCTAAAAGATTTCTTAGAAAAATTCAATTCAGGCGAACTTAGAACCGTCAAGGATGCAAAGACCTTCAATCGTTCCGAAGATAGCCTCTTCCCTTCTATAAAGACCATTCCTCTTTCAGAATCAGAAGGAGGAGCTCCCCCCTTCCCTTATAAAATCGCAAAGAAGGGAAATTCGATCATCATCTCCACCGACGATGAAGAGTTCCTCTCCGAGTTGCATCGATTCGTAAGAAAAGAGATCTCGAAGAAATTCGGAAAATAAATCTACAAGCCCATCAGGCGCTTAATAAATACTGTTAAGCGAAATGTAAAATAGTACAAACATGTACTTAGCGAAAGATTTTACTAAGACAAGATAGAAAAAAGACGAATGGGATTGACGGAGCGGAAAAAACCTGAATAATGTGACATAATATTGTAAACGGAAATGTAGTACTTTCTCCCGGCCTGGAAGAGAGAAGGAGATTGCATATTCTGGAGTCCGAGATAAAAAAACTCCCCTGGTGATCCAGGGGCCGGACCTTCCCGAAGGAATGTTGTTGGATGAGACATAAGTAACCTTATGTCGGATAAATGTCAACTACCTTCGGATTTTTTGCTTAAAATTAATTTTTTCTGTCTTCCAGGGACAGAAGGAACCGAGGTATGGGCGAGCATTATCCATATATAAAATTCCTTTCGGATATCATCGAATCCGGGATCTGGGCCAATCTGTCCCCTGCGGCAAAGACCCTCTATCTCGTCCTGCTTAAATTTAGTGACCATACTTTTAAACCGGTCTGGCCAAGTAATGAAAGCTTGATCCGACTTACTGGTTTGAAGACTAAGAAATCTATCAATGAAGGAAAGAAGGACCTAGTTAAGGCAGGCCTCTTACAGTTCGTTCCTGGCACCGGGCATAAGAATTCCATGTACTATTTCTGCTTCAACTACCCCGGTTCTAAAATTCCACCCCAGGGGGGTATTTTTGGAACCCTTGGGGGTGGACAGGAGTATGCCTCGGGGGTTTCGCAAAATGGCCCCGAGAGGGGGTACCCTGGAAACCCAAACAATATAAATATAACCATCAATAATACCCAGAACCAAAAACCAACAGGATCAAAAGAAAAGAAAGAGTTGAGTTTGGATTCTTTAGCTATGGACTTCGGAGATCCTATCTTAAATGAAGCGATAGAGATCGCTCGAGCGCAAGGCTTCGAAGAGAACTTACATTATATACGAGGGATCTGTAGGAACCTCTCGGGACAAAGGCAGCCGAATTTTGAGCATAAGGCGAAGGTCCAGACCTCTACTCAGGAAAATGAAAGGTCTTGGAGAGGATTCTTACTTTGGTGCCAAGGCAATCTTTCCAAGAGTAGTTTGGATCTTTTGGAGAAAATTAGAGTGGAGCCTGATGGTAATACTCTTTTGATTCTGGATCCGGTGCCGGACGCCCTCAGAATGATCATTACAAAGTACTTCACAGACAAAATCCACCCATCGATATTGGTTATATTTTCTGCAAAAGCCGAAGAAAACCGGGTACATGTTTAAAAGGACCACTCCAACTCTATGAATGAAGAATCCATCCGGATCAGCCATCCTCGACAAGTCAAAGTTAACGAGATCAAGACCAAAGGAACGTTCGAATTAAAAGAAGGAGGGCTTCGCTCTTATTCGGAACAATTGGATCATGCGGGAGTGGGAGTAATCACTCTTAACCTGAATCCTGGCTCTAGTTTTAATCAGATCAAATTGCATCAGTCGGATGCGCAGGGAGCATTCTTTCCGGATGCGTTTAAATTCGAGATCTCTTTAGACGGCAAGGTTTGGGAACCTATCTTGCAAGAGACCGGGTTTAGGCGTTTGAACAAGAAGGTAGGTCAATGGAACTTCTCTCTTGTTCGTGCAAATTTTCTAAAATTGGTCAGCAAGGTTTCCGAGAAGGAAGGATCCAAGTTCAAGGTCTCTATAGGAGCATTGGAAGTCGGTATCTCTGGAGTTACTAAATTAGAAGTCAGTTCCGAAAGGGATCGTCTTTGGGTAAAAGAGAATCTGATCGATGAAAGGCCTGACTATGGTTGGTCTTCTGCGGACTCCGTTCAACCTAAAGAAGAATTCTTCTTAATGGATCTTGGTTCTATCAGTAGAGTGAATGAGCTCAGACTTCTTTCGCCCAAAGAAGGTCATTTATTTTTTCCGGAAACTTTTACCGTATATTATAGCGAAGACGATCTCACTTGGAATCAGCTCTTAGAGGAGAATCAATTCTTATCTGAACCAGGGACCTGGTATCAGTGGAGGTTCTTGCCTGCAAATATTCGCTTCTTGAAATTCGTATCCAGACCTCGCAAGATACAAAATAAGGAGAAGTACGGCACTTCTATCGCGGAAGTTGAATTGTATGCGGCCCCATACTTAAGCGATCTAACTCATAAGCCTACTGCTGAACCCCTTCCCTATGCTACTGTACTTCGCTCCGGTTTGGTGCGCTTGGCTGTGGATGGAGAAACTTCCGAAGGTGCTGCTGTACAGGCAAACGACAGAAGGCTAAGAGACGGCTCTACTGAATACAAAGGGATTGTTGAACTTGCTTCCGACGGAGAAGAGAAGGAAGGAGTTGTAGTCCAAGGAAATGATAAACGTTTAAAACATGCAAGTGAGGCTTCCTATGGCTTGGTTCGTCTTGCGTCCAATGGCGAAAATCGGGCAGATCGAGTCGTTCAAGGAAACGATGATCGCTTAAAGCCTTCTTCTACCCAAAGCTTGGGGATTGTTGAGTTAGCGGAAAACGGAGAGACTAAAGAAGGCACCGTTGTTCAAGGGAATGACGATCGCCTAAAGCATGCGTCCACTCAGAAGCATGGTCTTGTGCAATTAGCAGGACCAGGAGATAAGAGTCCTGGCAAGGTGGTCACTTCTGATGATCCGAGGTTGCGGAATGCTACTACGGAAAATTCTGGTATTTTAAGATTCGCATCCAATGGCGAAGAATCGGCAGAAGCTGCGGTCCAAGGAAATGATAAGAGATTAAAGCTCTCTACTCCTCAGTCTTATGGGATCGTGAAACTGGCTCTTTCGGGAGAAGCAAAAGAAGGCTCTGTTGTCCAAGGAAATGATGAAAGGTTGCGCCATGCGTCCACTGAGTATCCTGGAATTGTAAGTCTTGCTCCTAAAGGAAAATCTATTTCGAATCATGTAGTAACATCTGATGATCCAAGATTGTCGGACGCAAGAGAGCCTAAGCCTCACACTCATGAGTATGCTCCTAAAGAACATGACTTCAGTTCTCATACTGGACTCTTAAGGTTGAAGGGTTCTGTTGAGGCTCCCTATTCTAATATCTCCCCTCCTCCTGAAAATGCAGGTTTAATCTATGCTCGCAATGAGAGCGAGAAAGGTTCTGGAGTCGTCGGCTCGGGCAGGTTCGCAGGGATTTTGGCCTTTGGCGAAAAATTTGGAGTGAGAGGCGATAGTGCCTCCGGAGAAAAAGATGCCGCAGGTGTTTTAGGTCTCGCTAAGCGCGGATTTGGTGGATGGTTCCATTCCAGGTCAGGCCATGCAGTGTATGCAAGCGGCAAAGGAATTCCTCTCTTGAATGAGACCGGCTCCGGCAAGGCAATTCTTGCAGAAGGAGATTCCGATTTTGTAGGAACTATTTATGTGCAGACCGGAAAAGGTACTGATTGCATTGCGAAATTCTTTTCTGTACAATCTTCTGATGTGATTGCGGAAGGAGACCTTCTTGCGATGGGAGAAGACGGTAAATTGCATAAGTCTCGTCAGCCCAATGCAACGAATATCGTTGGTGTAGCTGTGAAATCGGCTGCAGTCGTTTTGGGTGAAAAGGCGCAAGACCCTGGGCAATGGTTAGTTGCAATTGCAGGAGTGGCACTTGCGAATGTAGAGGCTCAGTCTTATCCTGTTCAGCCTGGAGATCTTCTTTGCTCTGGACTTACTGGAGGTCATGTGGTTCGAGTCGCTCCCGAAAATCTAAAACCTGGGGCACTGGTTGCGAAGTCATTAGGCTTACAAAGAAGTGGCCGAGGGCTTGTTCCGGTTTTACTTAGTCATAGTTGAAAAAATCCCTGCCGTCTGTGGGGAAAGGTTAGAATGAAAAAAATATTAGATATTTATAAAGCGGCCAAATCGCCGGTTTACTCTTTCGAGTTCTTCCCTCCGAAGGCTCCTGAAGGAGAAGTGAAATTATTCGAGGCGGTGCGCGAACTTTCGAAAGTGGAGCCGGACTTTATCACTGTGACTTATGGAGCAGGAGGTTCTACTCGGGACAAGACGATCCGATTGACTTCGGAACTCGCAAAAGAATTTGCCCTTCCTGCGGCGGCTCATTTTACCTGCGTGGGCGGAGATAAAAATGAGATCCGAAATATCCTGAAGCAGATCCAAGAATCCGGCATTGTAAACCTGATGGCTTTGAGAGGAGATCCTCCTAAGGGAGAAGGTCATTTTAAAAAAGTAGAAGGTGGCTTTGGCTACGCGAGCGAACTCATTTCATTCATTAAAGAAGAAGGCTTCGATTTCTGCCTGGGCGCCGGCTGCTATCCGGAAAAACATCCAGAAGCAAAAAGTATAGAAGAAGATGTGGAGAATCTGAAAAGAAAAGTAGAAGCTGGTGCGTCTTATTTGGTGTCTCAGCTTTTCTTTAAGAATTCATCCTTCGAGTCCTTCTTGGATCTGATCCGTAAGAAAGGGATCCAAGTGCCGGTTGTTCCGGGGATTATGCCCATCACTTCTTTTTCTCAGATCGAAAGATTCAAGACGATGGCTGCTTGTGAATTTCCGGACGAATTGGTTTCCGAATTGGAAGCAGTCAAGGATGAGCCGGAAGAATTTTATAAAAGAAGCGTTCGGTTCTCTGTGGCCCAGTGCCGAGAGTTGGTCAAGATGGGAGTTCCCGGGATCCATCTCTATACTCTGAATCAATCTCCAGCTAGCTTGGATATTGTCCGAGAGCTGAAAAAATAAAAATCTATCAGTAGGCCCACTTTCGTTGGTAGAAGATCTTAGTTAAAATTCGATTTCGCGCCGGCTTGCTTATGAGTTGGCGGGAATATTCAGATTTTCTAAAGAAAGAGTTCCTTCTCTTTTTCTTTGGGAAGAAGTCCGGTCTGAAGAGCCTTCTCTTGCAAGAGTCGGATGGCCCTTCTTCCCTCTTCTCCTAAGCTTTTGGAATATTCATTTACATAGAGATCGATATGAGCATCGGCCACTTCTCTCGTTGTGGTTTGGGAATGACGAAGTATATAATCATACATATCTTCGCGGTTCATGTAAGCCAGGTCTAAGCTTTCTTTAATTGCCGAGTCCAAGGCGGCTTTTGTTTCTGCAGCGATGTCTCTTTGGATCGCGATACATCCTAAGGGAATATGGGCGCCGGTTGTTCCTTCCCACCATTCTCCTAAATCCTGTACTTTTTCGAGGCCTCTGTCTTGGTAGGTGAATCTTTCTTCGTGGATAACAATCCCAAAGTCAGCTTCTCCATTCTTGACCTTGTCCAGAATGTAATCGTAGCGCGTAGGAACAGGTGTGAAATTTCCTTTTAAATATAGATGAGTGAGTAGATTCGCCGTGGTCCATAGTCCAGGGACTAGAATATTTTTTCCTGTAGGAGTTCCTACATTTGCGCCCTTCTTCTTTACTATGATGGGTCCGCAGTTCCTTCCCAGAGCGGAACCGCTATCTAAGAGAGAATATTTGTCCGCCACTTGGAATAGTGCGGCAAAGGAGATCTTGGTTGCTTGGAATTTTCCTTGGTCGGCGAATCGATTCAGTTGTTCCACATCGTATAATTGTTCTTTGATGGAGAATGGCGCCTTTGTTTTTCCGGAGATGAGATGATAGAAGATAAACGTGTCGTTCGGACAGGGAGAGTATGCCAGACTAAGTTCCATTCTTCCAGCCAATCATTTTGGATTTCTTTGAAAACGAAAAAAGGAGGTAGGATCCTCAGGCTTTTTACAAATTGGAATGAAATATCGGATTCGGGTCCAAGTCGGTTTTGCAATCTTCTACTTCTTCTATTCTAAAAAACGGAAAGCCTTCCATTCATACGATCGCAATGGATCTGGACGGAACTCTTTTGGATTCTAAGGCTTCTATTTCCAGTTTGAATCATTATGTTTTGCAATCGGCTCTGGACTTAGGGATCGGATTGATCATTGCGACTGGGAGAAGGTTCTCTTCTGCCCTCCCCTATGCCAGAGAGTTTCGTGGAGATGTGGTTGTGGTGGCCAATAATGGGCAAGTTCTTCGTAGTTCTCCGAGCGGGGACAGGATTTCGGAAACGTATCTTTCTGCCCAAGCCGCAGGAGCGGTTTTGTCTCTCGGAAAATCGGAAGGCTTCTCTCCTCTTTTGCATGTGGATCGATTCGAAGAAGGTACGGATATCTTAGTCGAGTCGCCCATCACGGAGCCTTGTTTTCATAATTATTCCGGCGGCGACATGAGGCGAACCAGAGTCGTGTCGGATACTTTGGATCATGCAGAAGACAAGGCCTTAGTGGTCTGTTATCTTTCTCTTATGAAGGAACACTTGCAAGATCTAGAAACCAAACTATTAGCCCTTCCCGAAGCAAAGGAATATAGGACTGTGATCACTAAGATCCCCGGTGTTTCCTATTGTTTGGAAGTCTTGGAGAAGGGCGTTTCCAAATGGGCTGCTATCGAATCTTATTTAAAGGCTTCCGGTTTGGAAGAAACAGGAGTGATCTCTTTTGGAGACGAATGGAATGACAGGGAGATGTTGAAGCATTCCGGCTACGGATTCGCAATGAAGAATGCGGTTCCTAAATTGAAAGAGGAAGCAGAGTATATTACGAAATATTCAAATAATGAGGACGGGATCGCCATGACTCTTTTGGAGTTAGGCGTTCTTTCTTTTGCGTAAGGAGGAAGGTTTTTCTTCTACGATTACTTGGCAGCTTGAGCAGGCGTCTTCGTAACAGCCAAATCTGGTCTCCGTCTTCTTTGCCGTTCCGAAAATACTTCTGAAAGAAGATATGAGAGGAAAAGAAAGATAAAACGTGGCGGCTCCGACGACCAAATAAACGATTTTGTCCTGGGTTCCTATGTCCCAAATCATATAAGTCATTTTGAAAATGGTTCTCAATCTAAGCAAGAGGAATATTTTCCGATCACGCTGACAGTATTTTGACAAATGAGGCCCCAAAAAAGATATGATCGAAGCTACAGATGTGGTCCACTCTGCAAATTTTCCATTCGGAAGCAAGTGACAGGGATTTGTTTTCCATGGCGGATTCTTTTTCCTGGAAGACTTGCATGCGTACTGTGATCGTTTCCGATTCTAGGATCCATCCTTCTCCTGTTGATCTTCCTACTACTTGGGAAAGCAAGACTGGTTACGAAGCTTACCGTCTACTTCTCGAAATCATTTCCGGATTAAAGTCCAAATTATTTGGAGAGACAGAGGTACTCGCTCAATTCCGCCAGAGGTTCCAAGAACTTCCAGACCAAGCTTTTGGAGAATACCTCGCGAAATTAAGAGATAATCTGATCGAAGACTGCAGATCTCTTCGTTCCGGGTACTTGCAAAATTTAGGAGAGCAATCTTACGGTGGGTTGGCGGATAAATATTTGTCCGAAGCAAAGAACCCTCCCAAAGAGGTTGTGCTCTTTGGAACGGGACAACTTGCAGAGAAACTTTTACCTTGGCTTTCTAATTCAGATAAGAAAACGAAAATTGTAGGAAGAAATCCGGATCGCTTAGAATACTTGGCCTCCGTATCCAATTCTTCTTATCATCTAATGGAAGATTGGTCTCCGAATGGAGAGGCTTGGGTAATTGCAGCGCCAATGGATCTTTCTCCTTGGATGGACAAGCTCACTCCAGGAAATTTGGTCCTGGACTTTAGAGAAGAGCCTTTGGAATCTTCTTGGCCTTCTGGAGTTATTTATATTTCCTTTGCAGATATGCTTTCTTCCTTAAAAGAAACAGAAGAGAGAACTAGAAAAGTGAAGGAAGAATTAAAATCCGTTTTAGATGAGCTCTTACAAGAAAGAGAGTGGGAAGCTCATCAAATTGTATTCGGTTGGGATGACCTACCTTGTCCGACGTTTTAAGAATCGGTTCCCGAAAAAGTTCCCTCGCTAAACTACAGACCTGCTTAGTACAAGATTCTCTACGCAAATTGTATCCTGAGTTAGAGCTTCAGCTTCTATTTAAGGAAGCGAGCGGAGATCAGGACCTCACCACTCCTCTTTGGAAAATGGGCAGCAAGGGTGTATTCACACAAGATCTGACCAAGGAGCTTGTGGATGGGAATGTGGATGTAGTCATTCATTCTTTTAAGGATTTGGATTTGGATGGGAGAAAGGATACCGAAGTATTCATGGTTCTTCCTCGTGCCGATCAGAGAGACGTACTTCTCTGGAAGAAGTCGGCATTTGAAAATCCTCCAGCAGAATTAAAGATCCACTCTTCTAGTCCAAGAAGAGAATATAATCTTTCCGCATTTTTGCCGACTGCCCTTCCCTCTCGTTTACAAGGTCGTCCTATTAGTTTTCATCCAGTTCGGGGGAATGTGCAGACCCGTATTCGCAAATGGAAAGAGGATCCGAGCGTATCCGGCTTAGTGGTGGCGAAGGCTGCGTTAGACCGTCTTTTGGCTCAGGACTTTTCTTTTGCATCTACTCCAGAATATGAAGAAGTCCGAAATGGAATTGCAGAAACAATTCGTTCCGAACTCTTTATGGTGCTTCCTTTATCAAAAAATCCGAATGCACCCGCGCAGGGAGCTTTGGCTGCTGAGATCCGCAAAGGAGACGAGAAGACTAAGAAACTTCTTCTTCCTCTTTCAAATGCAAGAGAAGAGGCTGCCGTTGCAGAAGAGAGAAAGATTCTCTCTCAGTTCGGCGGAGGATGCCACCAAAAGATAGGCGTTTCTGTGATTCTGGGTGGTCCCGCAGATTTTCTTTTCGTTCGAGGAAAGACGGATTCTGGTCTTACTTTGGATGCTTTCGAGCGCTGGAAAGGTGAGCCTTTGCCTCTTCCTTCTTCTTTCGATGCAGTGTTCCCTAAGCCTAGGCAAGGGTTTAGGATGAAACGGTTTCCTTTACAGTCTTCTATTCCTTCCGAGAAATTTTGGTTTGTGTCCAGGGCGGACTCTTTGCCGGAAGAATGGAAACTTCCCGGTCCTGATACGATTATGATCGTGGCAGGAGCTAAAACTTGGGAGAAGCTTGCATCCAGAGATGTTTGGGTGAACGGTTCCACAGATGGTTTGGGCGAAGAAGATGCAAGCAAGATCGTGAGTATTCTCGGTGGCTCTCCCGAGTTTATCAAACTCACTCATGAGGAAAGTGATATTATCGAAGGCGTCTGGAAGAGATTCGTAACTTATAAAGTGGATTTCGACTCGGAGCAGCCTGATCTTTCCGAGTACTCTCACTTCTTCTGGATGAGCGCTTCTCAATTCGATCGCGCATACAAAAAAGATCCGAATCTTGCAGGCAAGATCCATTCTTGCGGTACTGGCGCGACATATAAGTATATTAAAAAAATATTAGGTTCCGAGGCGAAGGTATTTGCCTTCCCGAATTACGAATCTTGGGCCAAGGCCTGCCGGGGAGAGATTCCCGATTTTCTTTTAGAAAGAGGAATATTATGAATTCTGCAAGTGAGTTGGGTTTAAGAAGAAATCGAATCAATTCTCCTCTTAGAAATTTGGTTTCCTCCGAAAGTTTAAATCCTAAGAAACTGGTGCAGCCAATCTTTGTTGCGGAGAATTTAACTTCTCCCGAGAAAATGTCTTCCTTGCCGGGAGTATTTCGAGATAGCACGGAAAGTATTCTTTCTCAGATCGAATCCGATTTAAAAGCAGGAGTGGAGCATTTTCTTCTCTTCTTGGTGCCAGGGACTAAGTCAGATGTTTCTATTCCTAAGTCTTTTTATGAGAAGGCGATCGGTGGGATCAAGTCCAGATTTCCGGAAGCATTTCTTTGGGTAGACACTTGCCTTTGTTCCTTAACGACTCATGGTCATTGTGGTCTTTTGGATCCGAAAGGAAGAATAGAGAATGTAAGCTCGGTAAAAAGACTTTCGGAGCTTGCTCTTTGCTATGCTCAATCAGGAGCCGATGGTATTTCTCCTTCCGACATGATGGATGGAAGAGTGGCGAGTCATAGGAATATCTTGGATTTAAATGGATTCCAACATGTTCCGATCATGAGTTATTCTACTAAGTTTAAAAGCCAGTTCTACGGACCATTTAGAGAAGCCGCAGAATCCGCTCCGGGGCATGGAGATCGTTCTTCTTATCAGATCGATGTAAGGAATAGAGAAGATTCTCTTCTTTCTTCCGTAAGAGATGCCGCAGAAGGCGCTGATCTTTTGATGGTGAAACCTGGTATAACGTCTATTGATTTAATTCAACCAATTCGTGAGAAAACAGGATTGCCTGTAGGAGCATATCAGGTAAGCGGAGAGTATGCTTCTCTTGCCATGCTTGCTGAGAACGGTTTTTGTAAATTCGAGGATGCAGTTCGCGAGACCTGGCAGGTATTTTCTAGAGCGGGCGCTTCTTATTTGATCACGTATGCTGCAAGAAGAGGAAAGGAGATCCTGTACTAATGTATCCGAGTTCCAAAGAACTATTTGAAAGAGCCAAGAAGGTTGCTCCCGGAGGAGTGCACTCCCCTGTTCGATCCTTTCGCTCCGTAGGGGGAGATCCGGTCTTCTTTCAATCTGCGAAGGGTGCCTATCTCACCGATGTTTCCGGAAATGAATACATAGATTATTGTTTGAGTTTCGGGCCCTTGATCTTGGGGCATAGGGACCCCGAAGTCCAGGAAGTCGTATCTAAAACCGCTGAGCTCGCTTGGAGTTTTGGAGCTGCGGAACCTTATTCCTTGGAGTTGGCAGAATGGATCGTATCCAAGATCCCTTGGGTGGAAAAGATCCGTTTCGTAAACAGTGGAACCGAGGCAGTAATGAGCGCATTACGTGTTGCTCGTGCTGCCACCGGCAGGGATAAGATCCTGAAATTCGACGGATGCTATCATGGGCATTTGGATGCATTGTTAGTTAAAGCGGGTTCCGGTCTTGCGGGGGAATCTTCTTCCGATAGCGCAGGGATCGGTTCAGAGCTGATCAAAAATACATTGGTCCTTCCCTTAGATGACGAGAATGCGGTAGAAGAGCTCTTCTCTAAGGAAGGAAAGAATATTGCAGCACTCGTGATTGAACCTTTGCCTGCAAATTACGGTTTATTAATACAAAGAAAGGAGTTCCTTTCTAAGATCGTGGAGATTGCCAGAAAACACGGAAGCCTTGTGCTGTTTGACGAGGTTATTAGTGGATTTCGTGTAGGATTGACCGGAATGAGCGGAGAGCTTGGAATCAGTCCGGATCTGGTAACTTACGGAAAGATCATAGGCGGAGGATTTCCTGTCGGCGCGTATGCTGGAAAAGCAGAGCTTCTGGATCTGGTAGCTCCTCAGGGTCCGGTGTACCAAGCGGGAACCTTGAGTGCGAGTCCGTTCGGAATGAGAGCCGGACTTGCTACATTAAAAAAATGTGAAAGAGAAAATGTTTACAGCATTTTAGGATCTCGTACTCAAAAGCTTGTACGCGGACTCTTGTCCATATTGAAAGAAAGGGATTCTGAGGCAAATTGGGACTCTTTGGTCCATTCTTCGTTGTTTTGGTTCCATAAGGCATCTTCTTCTCCGATCCGGACTGTGGATGCGATCCCTGCCGGCCATAAGGAAGCATTTGCGAAAGTATTTCATGCTCTCTTGAACGAAGGAGTGTATTTGGCGCCTTCCGGGTATGAGGTCGGATTTATGAGCTTTGCTCACGATGATGCAATTATTGCCAAGACTCTTGAAAAAGCGGACTCTGCATTAAAGAAATTGAAAGTATAAAATGACTGATTTCAAATCTAAAAAGATCGTTTTGCCCGTTCTCTGGGTTCTCACTACGGTCTCCTTGGGAGTCTGGTGGCTCTTTTTAGATTTGAGGCAGAATAGGATGGCGACAGAGCTCGCATTCAAG
Organism: Leptospira semungkisensis; assembly: GCF_004770055.1. Lineage (NCBI taxonomy): Bacteria > Pseudomonadati > Spirochaetota > Leptospiria > Leptospirales > Leptospiraceae > Leptospira > Leptospira semungkisensis. The sequence continues at coordinate 87,598 of NZ_RQEP01000012.1, forward strand.
ATCGGTTTTGATGCAGAGAAAGAAGTATTAGAAAAACTAGATCGTCAAAGTTCAATGATTAAAATGGAAGGGACCTTCTTCTTGTTCTTGTTAGCAAGCGGAGGAGCGACCTTGGTTTGGCTAACTTTCCGTGAAGACAAGAGAAGCAAACTTATACAAGACTTCTTCTCTACAGTAACTCATGAAATCAAAACTCCTTTAGCTAGCCTTAGATTACAGGCAGAAAGCTTATTAGAAGAAGGAGTGGATGCCACTAAAGATCGCTTGCTCCATCGCTTGTTAAAAGACGCATCCCGTATAGAATCTCAAATGAACAAGGCTCTTTATTTGGCTAGTCTCATGAGATCAGAAGGTTTATTCTTAGAAGAGTTGGATCTGAAAAATTGGGAAGAAACTCTGAGAGAAGATTGGTCCGAGTTGGATATCAGAACAGATTGGAAGGAAAGAAAGATCCTCGCCGACAGAAGAGCTCTCGAAAGTATTTTTAGAAATCTCTTGGAGAATTCTGTCCAACATGGATCGGCTACCCAAGTGAAAATTTTTTCGGAAGCGATTCCTGGAAACAAGATCAAATTTACCTTCTTGGACAATGGAAAGGGATTCCATGGAAATCCGAAATTATTAGGAAGATTATTCTTACGTCATACGAGCACTAGTGGAACAGGCGTAGGACTTTATATCGCGAAAAAATTAACCAAGGCAATGGGTGGAAGCTTTGAGGTCCGCAATTCAGATTCGGGCGGATTCATGGCAGAATGGACACTCCCCTCTCCTGCAGCGCATGGAGAAAATAGATCGTGAAGGCAAAATTATTATTGGTCGAAGATGATCGTTCTCTAGGCGAAACCTTAAAGGAACGTCTGGAGAAGGAAGGCTACGAGATGGTTTGGACTGTCTCTGCTCAATCGGCGAGAGTGCTTGCTGTAGATGCAAAACCGGATCTGATCTTGTTAGATGTTCGCTTGCCCGATGGAGACGGATTCGAATTAGCCGAAGAGCTAAAGACTAGAAAAGATTGCCCTCCTTTTTTGTTTTTGACCGCTCATTCTGGAGCGCCGGAAAGATTGAGAGGATTTGAGTTGGGAGCGGAGGAATTCATTCCCAAGCCGTTTCATTTAAAAGAGTTGCTTATTAGAGTGAAGCATGTGTTGGAATCACATAAGCATTCCATAAAGCAGACCAAGTATTCGTACCAAGGATATCTCTTGGATTTTTTCGGATACAGCATTCATACTCCGCAAGGAGAAGAGATTCATTTGTCCAAGAGAGACTGTGCTCTATTGAACTTTCTAGTAGAAGAAAGAGGAAGAACAGTGAGTAGAGATGAGATCTTGGATCGCCTTTGGGGAGAGGAAAAATTTCCCACAAATAGAACTATAGATAATTCCATTGTGAGATTACGCCAAGCCTTTGAAGAAAAGGGAGAAGAGGCGATCCGTTCCGTACGAGGAGTGGGCTACCAATGGATCGGAGAACTGAAAGATGTCTAACAAGAGATTCGAAGCCGCAGTAAGGCTTGAGCCTCAAGCCATTCCGCCGATCTGGATGATGCGTCAGGCCGGCCGTTATCATTGGCATTATCAAAATTTAAGAAAGAAGCATAGTTTCGAAGAACTATGCAAGGTGCCGGAGCTCGCTGCCGAAGTTGCTTTCGGTCCTGTAAATGATTTCGACTTCGATACTGCTATTTTGTTTTCGGATATTCTATTTCCATTAGAAGCCTTGGGAATGGGGCTTCGATTCGGAGATGAGGGCCCGAAACTTGGCTGGCATCTTTCAGAGACCAAAGACCTGGAAAAGTTTTTTTCTCTCAGAGAAGCAGTGGATTTCATGAGCTTTCAGAAAGAAGCAGTCAGTCTAACTCGTAAGAGGATTGCAGAAGATAAGTCTCTGATCGGATTTATCGGTGGTCCTTGGACTTTGTTTTGTTACGCGACCCAAGGGAAGCATGATGGAAATCTAATACTTCCTAAGGTCTCTTTTGAAATGAGGGAAGGCTTCTACGAGAAGATCCTCCCCTTGCTCAAGGAAAACATTCGCTTACAACTGGAAGGAGGAGCGGAGCTCGTAATGATATTCGATACTGCTGCCGGAGACGCTTCTCCTGCATTCTTCCAAGAAGCGATTCTGCCTGCGATCCAGGCATTGGTGAGCGCATTTCCGGGTAAAATAGGATACTATGCTAAGAGTTTAGCGCCTGCCTCCTTGGAATCAGTACGATCCATCCCTGGGCTAGTCGGTTTTGGAATGGACCATCGGGCGGATATTACAGGATTGCTCGGCAATGGCTCTCATTTCGTACAAGGGAATTTTGACCAAGCGCTTCTATTTATGGAACCGGCGCAATTTAAGAAATATTTAATGGAATGGGTTCGTCCTTTCTCGGCAAAGACTCCTCAAGAAAGAGCCGGCTGGGTTTGCGGATTGGGCCACGGGGTGCTTCCTAAAACCCCGGAAGCGAATATTAGAACTTTCGTAAATACGATTCGGGAGGTTCTCGCATGAATTCTAAGACCGATTTGATCCGGAAATATGATGTTCCTGCTCCCAGGTATACTAGTTATCCTACAGTTCCTTATTGGGAGGATAATCCCACTAGAGAGGAATGGATCGACGCGATCCGAAGAAGGTTGATTCCGGAAGATTCTTCCGTTGCCTTATACCTTCATATTCCGTTTTGTGAAACTCTTTGTTCTTTTTGCGGATGCAATACCTCTATTACCAAAAACCATTCGGTAGAAGATCCTTATGTAGAGACTCTTCTTCAGGAATTCAAAAAATACAGAGAAGATGTTCCTGAACTGACCAAGAGAGAGCTGAGAGAGCTACACTTGGGAGGAGGATCTCCTACGTACCTATCCGAATCTAATTTGGAGAATCTTCTTAAGCCTATATTAGATTCCTGGAATATAGCCCCTTCTCCTGAGTTTTCTTTAGAAGTGGATCCTCGTAGGACAAGATTGTCTCAGTTAGAAGTGCTTGCAAAGTATGGCTTTAGAAGGATTAGCTTAGGTGTTCAGGACTTCGATCCTGAGGTGCAAAGGCTCGTGAATCGAATCCAACCTTATGAGCTGACTGCAGGGATCACGGAAGGAGCGAGAAAACTTGGTTATACTTCCGTAAACTTCGATCTTATCTACGGACTTCCTAAACAAACTAAAGAAAGTGTAAGGGAGACGATCGAGAAGACTCTCGCGCTCAGGCCGGATCGTATCGCATTCTACAGTTATGCTCATGTCCCTTGGATCAAGGCGGCTCAAAGGCTCTTTACCGAAGACGATCTTCCTAAAGGAGAAGATAAGAGAGAGTTGTATGAGATCGGAAGAGAGATGTTCCTTTCTGCCGGATATAAAGAAATTGGAATGGACCATTTTGCTTTAGAAACGGATTCACTTTACACAGCTTCTCTGGATGGACATCTTCATAGAAATTTTATGGGGTACACCACTAAGTCCACTGACCTTCTTTTAGGAATGGGAGTGTCTGCAATTTCGGATAGTTGGGATTGCTTCTATCAGAATGAAAAGATTTTGAAGAAGTTCCAGAGAAGGATTTCGGAAAGCGGTCATGCTTTACTCAGGGGACATAAACTGAATGCGGAAGATTTGGCACAAAGAGAACTCATTCTGAAATTATCTACTCTTGGCAGAGTGGAGGTTCCGGATCGGATTTTTGAAGAAGTACGGCTCTATTTGGCCTCTATGGAAGACGATAATCTAATAGAGTGGCAGGGAAATACCCTGCTCTTGACCGATTTGGGAAAACCCTTCTTGCGCAATGCGTGCACCGGGTTGGATCTTCGTTTGCGTAGAAAAAGCCCCGAAACCAAGGTTTTTTCTCAGTCAATTTAAGATCCGCGCTGAAATATCAGGAATTCTGAGATGTTTCTTCTAATATCGGGTTAATCGGAAATTTATTTCTTTTCGTCCAATTGTTGGGAGACTAACTGGGTTAGAAAAAGCTCGATCCTTGATATGATTCGTCTTTATAATATTTCTTCTTTTATTCGAAAGATCATTATTCTTTCTTTATTTGTTTTCGCTCCGATCGGAATTCTTCCGGTGACGGTACTACTACGCGAAGGAGGGAGGGTCAAGGGAGATATCATCACCCAGAACCAATCCTCCATTCTCCTACAAACAGAGTCTGGAAAGAGAAAGATCGATAAAGATTCCGTTCTAAAAGTCTTGTTCCATGACGTGGACGATGATCAGGAAGAAAAGATCAGAAAGGATGAAGAGGGCAAACTTGCCGCTGACAAAAAAGAGCAAGAAGACAAAGACTTAGCCCAGCGTCAGTTGGACGAAGAAAAACTGAAGCAAGACCAACTTAAGAAAGATGAAGAAGCCGCAGCAGCTGCGGCAGAAGAAGCTCGCAAGCAAGAAGAATTAAGAAGACTTGCTGCGGGACGTCCTTACAATTCTCTTTGGAGATCTGCGGTCATTCCTGGTTGGGGACAGTTCTATTCGGACAGAAAATTCCAAGGGATTATCTACCCTACCCTATTCGCTGCGGCAGCATTCGTTTCTTATGATAAGTACAGAGTCTATAGAGAAGCAGTTAAAGAATATGGTGAGATCGGAAATCCTTATTCTCAGACAAATATACTGTTAACTCTTTCCGGACATCCTCCCACTACCATAACTTCTACGACGTCTACTTCTCCTCTTTCCGCATATTTAGCGGATAAGTTTAGTCCAAGCCAGATCAAGTTAAAGAGAGAAGAGGCGGATAGCGATTTTAGAGAATACCAAGGCACATTATATGTGTTAGGCGGTATCTATTTGATTAACCTGATCGATTCCTTCTTCTTTGCGAATAGCATCAAATCTACAGTGCAAATGTCCGATGGTAAGAGCAAGGGAATGATACTCTCTGCTGTTCCTTCCGGAGTAAGTTCTGCCTCCGCAAATACGGGGAGCGGGTCTTATTCAGGAATGGAAACCAAATACACTTTCGGTTACAGATTCCAATTTTAAGATCCTTCGTCCTTCTTTGAGAAAAACTTCTTCTCCGGAACTTAGGATTTAATTGCCAACAGTCTCGGGCTCTTTAGCATGTATCCGTGGCAAAATCAGTACCGGATCATATCGTAATCGGCGCAGGGTTTACCGGCTTAGTGCATGCTTTTCTTTCCTTGGAAAAGGGAGAGTCTGTCCTGGTATTAGAAAAGAAAGATAGGGCTGGCGGTTTGATTCGTTCTGTTCCTACAGAATACGGCATCGTGGAGACCGCAGCAAACGGGATCCTGAATTGCTGGGAATTGGAAACTCTTTCTTCTAGATTAGGATTGGATTTATTATTTCCGGATGCAGATGCAAAGAAGCGATATATCTTTTCAGATAAAAAATTCAAACGTCTTCCTCTTTCCGTTTTTGAAATCATTCGATTTATCTTCTCCGCTTTGACGGTTCCGTCCAAGCCCATTCCTGGAGAGTCCATCTATAAATGGGGCAAACGAGTCGTAGGAGAATCATTTCTCTCCAAGGTCGTTGAACCTGCGTTAGGCGGCATTTATGCGGGAGATTTGGATGCAATGTCCGCCGAGTTCGTGCTCGGAAAATTCTTAGCAGAAGACGTCCCTCTTTGGAAGAATTTCAGATCGTATGCAAATTCCAGAAAAGGAAAACCTAAATTACACCCTGGAAGAAAAGGAACAGTCAGTTTCAGGGGAGGACTCGGTTCTATCTTGGGTGCTTTGGAAGCGAGAGTATCTAGCCAAGGCAAGATCAAATATAAACAAGAAATAATCAGCCTAAAAGATATTCGCAAAGCCTATCCGAATGCGCGGATCACTCTGGCGACTAACTTATCCTTTGCACTCAAGATTTTAAAAGCGGAGTTCAAAGAATTGAAAGGATACCAAGGAATGTTGGAGACCTTGCCAATAGTAAGTGTGACTCGCTTTGGAAAAGATTCGATCCTTTCCGGCAAAAAAGGATTCGGTGTATTATTCCCCAAGGATCATAAAAGTTTCTCCTCTGAATTGGGAATTCGAACAAGAGGGATTTTGTTTAACGATTTTATATTCTCCGGTAGGACTTCCGACGGAATCCACTCAGAGACGTATATCATGGGAGGAGCCGGAGATAGGGAGATCGCAAGCAAGGCAGAAGAAGAGATCATCTCCATCGTGGAGGAAGATAGAAAGAAACTACTTCCAAGCGGAGAGATTCCTTTGAACCATTATGTAACCGTTTGGAAGGATGCTCTCCCGGTGTATGGGCCTCAACTTTTTGCTTTCAATAGAGACTTGGATCGTGTGCTTCCTCCCGATATCAAGGTAGAAGGAAATTTTAGAAGCGGGATCGGTTTGAAATCTATTCTGGAGAGAGCCTTCGAACAATACGGACCTAAGACTTCTTAGAAGAAGACTTTGCTTTCTTTCGATCTGTATTTTCCTTCACTCTTAGCTTAACTATCTTCGCGATTAATTTTAAAGGAATAGGCTCTCCATGTTCAAATTGGAGAGTTCCCTTAGAAGTTCGATACTCGGACAACTCTTCTTGGAGAGTATTCAAAACACTGATCATAGGATAAAAACCTATATGTTTCTTAAAAGCGGCAAAGTAAACCAAGGTCCCATCTTGGTCGAATGCAGGCATATTATAGCTGATCTTTTCTTTTGAGAGAGGAGCGGATTTCTGAACCGCAGACCGGATCTCTTGCAGAGATATCTGTACTTCTTTAGGAAAAGAAGAGATGTATTGGTCTATAGTTTTGAATTTCTTTTGATTGGGTTCCATCGCCCTGCCCTCTCCGCAATCTATTTGGAGAATTTCTTTTTTAGCAGTTCCGACAGTTCCGTTAAATCCTTTTTTACCCAGGCAGCATCTTCTTCGAATTTTTTGTCAGACATCTCAGGGAGTTGAAAGAGAGTAAATACGAGCTCGCTTCCTTGATCGTTTGCAAGGATCCTCATAGGGTTGTTCACCTTTTTGTCCGGTCCAAAGATGACAGTATGATCTAGAACGCCATACTGGTTCTTCTCTGTAAAAACTGCCTTGAGTTCTCCCATGGGAGAATCGATCAACCATTCGCCATTTTCTAATGGTTGAATAGATTTGCATAATCCCGAGGCCCATTCCGGAAAATTTCTAGGATCTGCAAGATAGTCGTACGCAGTCTGGAGATCGACTGAAAGATGAATGCTGATATGTCGGACTGGATAGGTGCTCATATACTTGGGTGCCTATTTGAATGAATTGTGTGCCTTATTTGTTAAGTGAGACATGTTTCGCGTAACGTGTTAATCGCAACGACAAGAAACTTTTTCCTTTTTAGGGTCCCAGCCTCCGGAAGTTTTGCAAATGCAATTTATAAGAGAGCGGTTTTTCCCCGCCATCTTCGCTTCCAATACAAAGTCTGCAAGGGCTTTTAAGAAGGGGAGGTAAGATCCCGGCGCAGGAATTCTATGATATTCTTGGATTCCGAAAGAAAGAGCATGATCCTTGATCTGCACTCCTATTTCTTCAAGGGTTTCTAAGTGATCGCTTACGAAACTGATAGGATAGACTGCAATCCTCTTTCTTCCCTTCTCTCCTAGTTCCTGCATTTTATCCAAGGTATTCGGAGTGGTCCACTTGCTTGGCCCTACCCTACTCTGGTAGGACAAATGGATCTCTCCTCTAAAGCCTTTCTCTCTCAGTAGGGAAGTTAGATTTTCTACATTCTTCTCTATCTCTTCGGTATATCTGTCCCCTTTTTGAATGAGGCGGAGCGGAATTCCATGAGCGCTAAATACTAGATCCAACTCTTCCCAATTCGGGATCGGCTTAGAATGAAGATGTAAAAAATCTTTTTCGGAAAGTTTTCCTTGGAAGAAGTCTAGTATCAGATCTCGTACTGATTCTAAATATTCTTTTCTCTCGGAGAATGGTCTGATCCAATGAGGATCCGAGGCAGGACAAAATTCTAACTGCTTTTCCATAAGCATTGCAGTGGAAAGGATCGTAGATCTGGAGAAATGAGGAAACAAAGGAAGAAGCACGACTCCTTGGCTTGGGTCGGTCCATTCTTTCGGAAATTCCCTGATGTCAGGATATCCGCAGCACATTGCTGTCTTTACTTCCCAGCTTTCTCCGCTTTCTTCTAAGATTTTTTTCAATCCCTCTGCTTGCTTTTCTGTTTCATCAACTAAAGGAGATCCTCCTCCGAATCCCATGGAAGCATACGTCTCTTGTACTTTTTTAGAGCGAGTGGATGCGATCCATCTTGCGAGTCGGATCCTTAGAAATTCAGGAATAGGAAGGTCGAATACTAAAGGGTCTTCGAATAAGTCTTTCAGGAATTTCGGGATCTCTTCGGCACTTCTGGGTCCGCCTAAATTGATGAGTAATAGTTTGTTTTTCATTAACGAGAGATCCAATCTAGGAAGTTGGTGATTTGAAGTTCTACTGCGAACTGTTTCGTGCTAAGATAATTCCTGTACTGGCCGGAGAAGTTGGAGGTGATATCGGAAGTGTTCAGTCCTCCTTGGGTTTGGAAACTTCCCTGTCCGTACAATCTGTATTCGGTCAGCTTGAGTGAGAACATCCAAGAATTTAATATATAGGCTCCAGCCACATGAGTTTCCACTCCGTATCCTGAAGAATTACCGATGAAGTTCAGGTTTCTTTGGTAATGATAGTCTCTGTAATGAGTGTACCAAACATTCCCCATAAAGCCGGCCTCTAACATCCAGGTTCCTGTAGAATATCTATAGCCTAAGCCTAGAGGAAATTCCCAGGTGGAGTTAGAATAACTAAGTCCGATCCCGATTGGTCCGTAGGTAACCGGAGAAGTGGCGATCCATTGATTTACATCATATAGGTAGTATTTAAAATAAGTATAATGCGCTCCGCCTGAGATAAACATTCCCGCTCCTGCCTTTCGTGGGTCGGGATCGGATCCACCGAAATACTTTCTGGCTTGCAGGCTGATCCGATCTTGTTTCATCTTCAGTTTGCCTCTGCCGTCCGCGAAGTTCTGAGTGCCTGTAAAAGTATAAGGAGTATCGTAAAAGCTCAAATCCCGGAAGTCGATCTTAGTCCCTCTCTCTTGGGTAACGCTTCCCATAAAGAAGTCCTCGTCCCTCCCCTGTTCCGTTCTTTGGTTCTTAAAATTTGTTCTGTATCCGAGCCCGATCTCCCAACTATTCCACCAATGTTTAAGTTCGAGGCCGCCGTATTGGAATTCCCGATCATAAGTGATCCTGGATCCAGCCTTTACTCCTGAAAGATTCGGGAACTTAGTTCCTGATTCGAAGATATGCTGACCGCCATTCTGTCCAAATAGTCCTGTAATTGAACTGCGGGAGAGAAAATCCTTTAAGAAAGAAGAAGAACTTCCAGTAGAGGAAGATGTTTGGTCCGTCTTTTGGGATGATCCTTGAGTCAGTATGCTGGGAGTCTCCTTGTCTTGCGCCTGGATGTTTTGTATTTGGAAAAGAAAGATAGATAATAGCAAGAATCGAATTAGAATTTTCATTTCATCCTGAAGCCGAGGGGTGAGATGATTTCACCCCTATCGGAATTCCTGTTCCGCTAGGCCATCTCCCCAGCATTATCCCCTACCCTACCGTTTCAATTCGGTTTTTTCGCCCTCAGAGGTCAATGAGACATAGGTTTTCTTGACAAATTCTGACTTTAGAGGGAACAAGAGGATAGTTCCGGAGTTGTTGTGAAAGCGAGATTATTGAGCGTCGAAGAAGTACTTTCCGAATACGCCTTAGGTTCCGAGAAAGAATTCTTGGAGAAGGCTCAGGCCTGGTCATTGCCTAAGGATGGAAAGGGAAAATACAAAGCAGATGTTTTGGACAAGTACTTCTCCAAGAAGGATAAGAGTGCATACGAGTCTGTGATCATCGCAGTTTCTAATCAAAAAGGTGGCGAAGGAAAAACCACAGTCTCCATTTGCTTGGCTGAGGCTTTGGCCAAGGCGGGCAAGAAAGTGCTTCTATTGGACTGGGACGCTCAGGCCAATATTACCCAGCTTTATGTAGGCCAAACGGAGAAGTCTATATTCCATTCTCTTGGGTATAAGAACGAGGACAAGCTTCCTATTTCGGAGATCATAGTGAATCTCGCTCCAGGATTGGATCTGGTTCCTTCTTCCATTCATTTGGCGAACTTTACTACTCCGTATGAGAGAGACGATTTCGATCTATTGAAAGAAGCTCTTCTTCCTGTGCGTTCTTCTTATGAGTATATTATTATAGATTGTCCTCCTTCTCTTGGATTGATCCTGGAGAATGCGCTTATCGCTGCTGACTCTGTCTTGGTTCCGATCCAGACTAGAGCGTTTAGCGTGCAGGGACTGAAAGATCTTCATGGCACCATAGAGAAGATCCGTAAAAAAGCAAATCCGACCCTTGGACTTTTGGGTGCGGTATTGAATCAATATGAGGACTCGAGGGCTCTTTCCGGTCTGGCAGAGACAGTGCGTAAGTATTTTCCTGTTTTTGAATCAGTAGTTTATAGAAGAGAAGCTATTCCTCAGTCCCAAGCAAAACGTAAACTTTTATCAGAATATGATCCTAAGGCGATGCAAATGTTTTCCATTCTCGCTGAAGAAGTGATGAGGAGATCCGATGGCAAAAAGAGCTGATTTCGCAGGACTGGATTTGCTGACCGCATTCGGCGGAGAAGAAACTTCTAAAAAGGAGATCTCTCTCTCGGATATTCTTACTAATCCGGATCAACCCAGGGTCTTTGGCAAAGAAGATGTGGGAGACTTGGTCGAATCCATGAAGAGGCTCGGACTGATCGAGCCGATCGTGGTCCGCAAGCAGGGCAAAAAATTCCAGATCGTCGCAGGAGAGAGAAGATTTCAGGCGGCGAAGATCTTAGGTTGGAAATCGGTGCCTGTGGTGGAGACCGAGGCTTCCGAAGATAGATGCTATGAGATCGCCTTGGCTGAGAACGAAAAGAGAAAGAGCCTAAATCCTTGGGAAGTGGGGCGAGCAATTCAGTTCTTAAGAAAGGAAAGAAAGAAAACTGCCGAAGAGGTAGGAAAGATTCTAGGCTACACTGAAAGATATGTGAAGCAATTGAGCTCCATTGCTAGATTGGATCAGAAATCGGTCTCCGAGATGTTGAAGACCGGAGCAGAGCCTTCTGTTAAGAACCTTGAAACCTTATTAAAGAAGAAGGAAGGCAGAGGGGGTGAAATGATTTCACCCCGCAAGTCTCCTGAGAGGATCGTTGTCGACCTAAAGTCTCTCAGCTCCAAGAACAGAGATTCTTTTCTAAAGGAACTTTCCAATCTAAAGAAAAAATACGGATTAAGCTGAACCTTCTTCTTTTTTTCTCGTTGGAGAAAACCCCCGTTTTTCTATTTTGTTCTCAGACGACCGCTTCGAGAAAGGCTTCGCTCGACTCTCGGAGTAAATCCGTTTTATATTAAGGAATCGAATGAAAATCGGTATCATAGTAGCTTCTCAACAAAAAGAATCCCAGTCCGCAAAAGTAGGAGCCTTCTTAGGTTCAAAATTGAAAGAAATGTCAGTCGATACTTGGACTCTGGACCTTGGAAAGAATCCTCTTCCTTTGTACGACTCGACCCAGACGGAGTCCAATTCTGTTTGGCAGGGAGTTTGGAAACCGATCGACTCAGAACTAAAGAGCTCAGAAGGTTTTGTGGTAGTTACTCCCGAGTATGGCGGAATGGCCAGCCCAGCGAGTAAGAATTTCTTCTTACATGCGGGTCTTGCTCAGTTGGGTCATAAGCCTGCGCTTCTTGCATCTGTTTCTTCCGGAAGAGGTGGTGCATTTCCGATCAACGAACTCCGAGCTAGTTCTTATAAAAATTCTAAGATCTGTTATCTTCCTGAGCATTTGATCTTTAGGGATGTGGAGCATCTTGTCAACGGAGGTGAGCCTGCTTCTCCTGAAGATACTTTCATCCGGGACAGAAGCGTGTTTGCCTTAAAGATTCTCATCGCTTACGCAAATTCTCTTTCTGAGATTCGCGAATCTGGAGTGGTCTATGATGCCCGCTTTAAGAACGGAATGTCCTGAAGAATATTTGAAATCTAAGAAATCTTGAAAATACGTTCTCGGGCTGCAGAAACGGGCCAGGAATGAAATTCCAAATGCGACATAATTTTTCCGTACCAAAGGGAATTCTGGGATAGGGGAGGGCCCTATCTTCTTCCGGAAAGGGCTCGAGAATTTAGTTTGCAAACCCGATCTTTAAATAGGATCAATCTTCTCCTTTCCGAGGGTCTCAATTCCGGAACTCTTTCGTGAGTTAGGATTCTACAGGAAAAAAAGTCAGATAAACAGAGCGATCGATATGGAAGCGTTCGCAAACAATACCCGAAAGATCGGAAGCAGGAGTTCATGAACAAAATCAATATTCCCGCCGGACAAATTATTTTCAGAGAAGGTGAGATGAATAATTCCATGTACATTATTACCTCCGGCACTGTTGAAATATTTTTTACTCATAAAAATTCGGCCACTCGCTTGGCTTTGATGAAGAAAGGCGATTTTTTTGGGGAGATGGCTCTGTTTCGTGCGAAGCCAAGGACCGCCACAGCTAGAGCGATCATAGACACAGAAATGGTGCCTGTGGAATCAAAGCAGCAACTAGAGAGATATCTAATCGCGAATCCTGAATTTGCTGCTAAGATGGTGCGAATACTTGCGGATCGCTTGGCGAATACGAATGAGCTTTTGATCTCGAAATTGAATGAGATCACTACGAAAGAGATCGAGTACCAGATAGATGATAAATAGGTGCTTCTGCACCTATTCGTAAACGATTCTGTCTTTTCCTAATGATTTAGCTTCGTACAATCTTGCATCCGAGATGGAGTAGAGCCTGCTACTTTCTTCTCCATCTTTAGGGTATTCGGAAACCCCGCCTGAGACTGTGACTTCTATCCCGAAATCGTTCTTTGAGGAATTTCTTAAATAAGTCCTGAATCTTTCTATGGCGACTCTTGCGTTTGCTTTGGAGGTCTCAGGGAGAATGACAGTGAACTCTTCTCCTCCTACTCGGCAGCTAATGTCTTCGGTACGGAAGGCATACATGAGAGTTCCTGCTACAAGCTTCAGTATATCATCACCGAAAGAATGTCCCTTGGTATCGTTGATCTTCTTGAAATTGTCTAGATCAAACAGAAATAAGCAGAAGTCACGCTGGTATCTTTTGCTTCTGGTGATCTCTTTGTTCAATACTAGATTGAAATATCTTCTGTTATAGATCCCTGTTCCTTCGTCTATGACTGCGTTCAGGATGATCTCTTCGAAAGAATAGATATCCACGATTTTCGGGTTTTCGATGAGTCGATTCTTTAGATAAATATAATCTAACAAGGCAACTACGAAGTTCATACTTCGTCCGAGTTGCTTGCTGATCCCCTCAGCATGAGAATAGACTTCTTTCCAGAGAGATCTGGCTTCTGATTCTGGGAGGTCTAAATTTGCTATGATACGGAAGAAGTCGGAGTAGAAATAATCGTCCTTCTTTCCCATCTCCTCGAATTTGGTAGCTAGGCTCGGAAGGGGAGCTTGTCTGTCGTTTACGATCTCTAAGATTGCAGTCTTTCTTTCGGAGTTGAGCTGACCGAGTCCTTTGAAACGGTCCCTCATCTCTATGAGTTCGTTCCTGGCCAAATTAGCTGTGGTTTCGTGGGCGTTAAGAGTTTGCTCCGCTGCGAGAAGCTCTACTTCGCCTAGCTTGGAGACTCTTTCGTACAGCTCCAGAAGTTCTCTGAGTTTTTGGATCTCTTCTTCTCTTGATTTTAAAACTTCTTCCAAATTACTCATTCTCTTTCCGGATCGAAATATTACGGCAAGATTGCCGAACCTTGGTCTTTCTCTTTCGCAATGTATTTTACTGGTAAAATAATTCTTTTCCCGCCTTGTGGTAAACCAATTTAATGGATCACTCGGCGGTTTACTCCTATGTCCAACCATACTCCAAAGAAAAAAGTTATCATTACCGGAGCTAGTTCCGGAATTGGCAGAGAATTAGCGCTATTATATGGCAAAGCGGGGCATGATGTGGCATTGACCGCTCGCCGCAAAAAAGTTTTGGAAGATATAGCCAAACAGATCAAGGGTTTTAACGCAGGCGGGAAGGTTCTGACCGCAAGCCTAGACGTTTCCGAAACCGATGATAATTTTAAGGTACTTCCCAAGTTAGCAAAGGATTTGGGAGGAGTGGATTTGTTTATCGCGAATGCTGGGATCTCTACTAGCTCTTCTTTCGGTGTGAAGAGTTTTGAGGCGGACAAGAAGGTGATCGATACGAATGTTCTGGGCCTAATGGCAGGAGTCTCCGCTCTACAAAGTATTCTTCGTTCTCAGAAGAAGGGGCAGATCGTAGGGATTTCCTCTGTAGCTTCTTTCAGAGGGCTTCCCGGTTCAGCAAGTTATTCGACTTCTAAGGCTGCGGTCTCCACCTACTTGGAAGCTTTAAGAGGAGAGGTAAGAAAATTCGGGATCAAGGTTACAGTGATCCATCCGGGATTCATTGATACGCCTATCAATCAAAAGCTGGATTCTCGTCCTTTTCTTGTTTCCGTAGAAAAGGGAGGCAAAAAAATTTACGATAGGATCGAATCCGGCGTAAGGTCTGCGACCGTTCCTTGGTTTCCATGGGCGATTGTAGGAGTTTTGATGAGATCGATCCCGGAGTTCTTATGGGAGAAAATCGAAGCTAAATAGTTTCTTTTTCGTCATGGTGGATTCTCCAGAGTCTCAGCTTAGATGTAAGGTATTGTTTGTTTGCCTGGGAAATATTTGCAGGTCCCCGGCTGCAGAGGGTGCGTTTACTGATCTGATCCAGAAGAGAGGGTTCTCTCATCTCTTTGAGGTGGATTCCTGCGGCACGTCACGCTATCATATAGGTGAACTCGCGGATTCAAGAACGAGACAAACTGCGCGCAAGAAAGGAATAGAACTGGTTCACAAGGCCAGACAATTTAAAAAATCCGATTTCGAAAATTTTGATTATATCCTCGCCATGGATAGATCCAACCAAAAGGATCTGATTGCATTGGCTTCCGGCGATGAAGAAAGAAAAAAAGTCCATTTGTTTAGAAAGTTCCAAAAAGGTCCGGGCAAGGATTCAGATGTTCCGGATCCGTATTACGGGACCATGAAGGATTTTGAAGAGGTCCACCAAATTGTTTCGGATGCTTCGGAAGGGTTTCTGGAGTTTGTTTTGAATAAGAATGGAGTAAAGAATGCCTAAGGCTTTAGAAAAAAAGAAAATCGTAGTGATCGGTGTCGGATTCGGGGGACTGCAAGCGATCAAGAAGCTTTCCAAAGATGATAACCTTGAGATCATAGCCATCGATAAGAAAAATCACCATTTGTTCCAGCCATTATTATACCAAGTTGCCACAGCCGTTTTAAGTCCTGCGGATATCGCGATCCCAACCCGCTCTCTCATTGGAGACAAAAAGAATGTCACAGTGTATTTGGGAGAAGTGGAGAAGATAGACATCCAAGCAAAGAAGGTCTATTTTCAAAACCATGCAGAAGATTATGATTATCTAATATTAGCAGCGGGCGCAAAAAGCGGCTATTTCGGAAATGATCATTGGAAGAAGCATTCCATCGGATTAAAATCCCTTAGAGACGCACTTTCTATTCGCACTAAGATACTTACCTCTTTCGAGCAGGCGGAACTCGCCGGAGATCCTGAGGAAACCAAAAGGCTTTTGAATTATGTGATTATCGGAGGGGGACCTACGGGAGTGGAGCTTGCCGGTTCGATAGCGGAGCTTTCTCATGAGATCGTGAGAAACGAATTCCATACGATTGATCCCGCTTTGGCAAAGATCACATTGATCGAAGCTTCTCCTAGATTGCTTGCTACTTTCGCTCCTAAGTTAGGCGACTTCGCAAAGAAGCGTCTCGAAAAAAGAGGAGTAGAAGTCTTAACCGGTACCAAGGTGCTGAGTATAGACGACGAAGGAGTGGAGATAGAAGGAAGAAGGATCCCTTCTGCCACGATTATCTGGGCTGCGGGTGTGCAGGCAAATTCCATAGGCGCTTCTCTTGGAACTCCTTTAGATAGAGGGGGAAGGGTAATCGTAGATGAATATTGTAATATAGAAGGTCATCCGGAAGTATTCGTAATCGGAGACATCGCTAGTTACTCCAAGGGATTGGAAAGACCTCTTCCGGGAGTTTCTCCTGTGGCTATGCAACAGGGGAGATATGTTGCCTCTATCATTCGCGGAGATGAAAGATCCAAGAAAAGAAAACCTTTTCATTATATAGATAAGGGAAGTATGGCGACTATCGGTAGACAGGATGCTGTCGCTCAAGTCGGTAATTTTAAAATGAAGGGCTTCTTTGGTTGGCTCGCTTGGTTGTTCGTGCATATATTCTACCAAGTCGGTTTCAAGAATAAGATCTCCATCTTCATTACTTGGGTTTGGGCCTATATGGCATTTCGCGCCGAGGCTCGTCTGATCCAGGACGAGGTGGAAGCGAAACAGGATGTTTCTGTCACAAATTGAACCTCGAAAAAGCCTTGAAGCGGACTCGAGTGCGATAAGATTTAGTTAGATGCGCGCGGATACCTGGGTAGGTAAGACCATCGTTGTCACGGGAGGCTCTTCCGGAATCGGAGCCTCTCTTCTGGACCTATTGTCTCAGATTCCTTGTAAGATCATTAATCTTTCCCGCACTGAGCCTGAGCTGATCCAAAAGATCTCTAAGGGCAAGGAGAAGAGAGCGGCGAGCCTATCTCATATCTCCGTGGACCTTTCTTCGGAGAAGGAGATCAATAAGGCAGTTGCAAAGCTAGCCAAGCTGACCGATGGCATTGACGTTCTATTCAATAATGCCGGTGTTACCGCTCATTCTAGATTCGATCAGACCCAAATAGAGGCCTTTCGCAAGGCATTCGATATTAATTTCTTCGGTCCTGTGTTCTTGACCATGCGTCTTCTTCCCTATTTGAAAAAGAATAAGGGAGCAGTCATGGTTACTTCTACAGTGAGCGGACTGTACGGGATCCCTGCGAGAAGTGCTTACTCTTCTTCCAAGTCTGCTCTGCATGCAGTCATGGAATCTGCTCGTATCGAGCTATCCGAAGAAGGCCTGCGCTTTATCATCTTCTGTCCTCCTTATACTAAAACGAATCTAAGAGCGAACGGAATCGATGGGGATGGCAAGAAATTAGGCGAATCCCATTATTCAGGCAAAAGTAAATCTCCTATAGAAGTTGCAAAAAAGATGATAGAGGCGATAGAAGATCCGAACGCGAGATTGGTAGTCATGGACAAAAGCGGTTGGTTCTTGAAATGGATGAGGAATATTTCTCCTTCTTTCTTAGAAAAGGTACTGTACAAAAAACTTTATAAGGACTTTCATTAATTTGAAACTCGGGGCTATGGAAACAAGAAGCATTATTAAGGAATTCAAATATGCGTTTCCTTTGGAAAAAGTTTGGAGCGCTGTGACGGTTAACGAGGAATTGATCCACTGGCTCGCTGATAAGGTGACTGGCCGTCCTAAGATCGGCGGAAACTTTTCCTGGACCTGGAATTTGGGTCCTGAAGGAGAACTCACTTCTACCGGGGTCTACAAGAAGATCGTTCCATTCGAAGAATTGATCTTACAATGGCAGGATCATCCCGCAGGTGATATAGAATTAAAACTTGAATTCGAGAAAGACGGAGAAGAAGGCACTCTTCTTAGATTGACGAACTCAGGCTATCCCCTCGGAGACAAATATGATTTCTGGATAGAGGCAGCCTCCGAAGGTTGGGACGAAGAGAGTATGCATCTTCTCCAATACCTAATGAAAAATTGAGATCCCAAACCGACTAAATACATCTTCTAGTTTTTCTCTTGAACTCTTGGGTCTCTAAAAAAAGATGGCATTAGAGCCCTGTTCCAAAGGGTTCGCGCGGTCTCTCCGCGAAGCAAGAGGTACACCCTTCCTCAGCGGAGTAGATTCGTTAGGACTGCTCTTTCAAGGTGGTAATGATAGTGGAATTTCCAGAACTAGATCCGTACTTCCAAAGTCTCACGGATATCACAGATACAATTTCGATCTTAAACTCTCCGTATGAATCCGATTTCGACGCAGACATTTCCAAGATGGAAGATTTTTGGAGGGATGTCCAGGCTATGGGTTGGCTCTCCACTGACAAAGAATACTTCAACCTATTTACCAGTCATTTTTCCTTTCATATCAAGATCGTAGAAGAGATCGTCAGAGAAGCAAGAGAGATCTTGGACCCGGAAC
This sequence comes from Leptospira semungkisensis, assembly GCF_004770055.1. NCBI lineage: Bacteria > Pseudomonadati > Spirochaetota > Leptospiria > Leptospirales > Leptospiraceae > Leptospira > Leptospira semungkisensis. The sequence continues at coordinate 105,805 of NZ_RQEP01000012.1, forward strand.
GCAGAGCGTATGTGAAGCGTTTAGTGTCTTATTGCAAGAGCACTGAAGAGTGGTTGGCGGATCTTCAAAAACGCCGTAGAGCCACAGAAACTCTCGCTACCGCTTAAGATATATTCTATTGACATCCCCGGTTATGCCGGGGAGTTTTGAGTTCGTGTCGAATATCGAACCTAATCCTGAAGAAAAATTAAACTTCTTCACCAAGCCTTTTCTTTTCTATCCAGTTCTTCTTTTTCTATTCGTTTTCGCTTTCGATAAGATCTTCTTTTTGGATAAGGTCCGAGACTATGTTAAGGTAGAGTTGACTTACATTTATTATGATGTAAAGCAAGAGCTCCTAAAAGAGATGATCTCTAAGTTCGGCAAGAATTCGCCGAATAAATCGGACAAGAAACTGGTCCTTTTGATGGGATCGTCTAGAATGCTATATTTCAAGAATCAAGAGATCTTGGATTTCTACCCGGATTGGGAAGTTTACAATCTTTCTTCGGCAGTAACGACTCCCGCGTATTACCTGTATTTTTTAGAGAGATTATTTGAAGCAGGGGTCAAGCCTGATTATTTGGTTCTAGAGGCGGATCCTTTTCAGTTCAACGCGAACAGTACTACATTCAAAAAATCGAATTTAGCGAACAGTTTTGATGTTCGCTTTATCCTTACTCATGCTTGGAATCTGGGAAAGGAAAATGTGAACTATTATCTTGCGAACTTCTTCTTTGGTGTAAGCAAGAATAAGCCATATTTAGAGAATGTGTATGCTCATCTTACCAATAAGAAATTCGAGCAGGCGGATCTGATCAAACAACTCACCGTCGATTCTTTGCATAAGGATAAGGGGAACGCCCTTTCTCCCGCCGGTGGCTTTACTGAAAAAGATTACGGCAAGTTAGAAGCCAGTTCGATTCGGACCATAGGCTGGATCTATCCTAAATATTCTCCTTCTGAAATGCAATTTTCCTTTTATGAGGATATATTGGAAGAAGTGAAGTCCAGAGGAATCCCCACCTTGGTCGTAAGACCGGAGGTTTCTCTTCCTCTCGAAAATCTACTGAAAGAGCTGAACATTCCCGCGCCTTGGTGGGAAAGGATACGTCCGATCAACTCTAAGTTCGGCATTCCTCTCATCGATATGGCAGAAGCGAATGACTACGATTGTAACACATTCGCGGATAGCGGTCACATGGCTGTGGACTGCTACCGTCCTTTCTTGAGATTCCTTAGGATCCGGTTTCCAGGTAACTGATTTCGTTTCTCCTTCTTCCCTTTCTTCCGGGAAAGGAGGTTGACGAGTACGCTCGTTCGGCTTAGCTTTGTTGAGTTAGATTTACTCGGACGGCGACGTATGAAAAAAATTTTATCCCTGACGGTTTCAATTTCTTTGCTAGCAAGTTGTTCTTCTATTAATATAGGAGAAAATAAAGGTAAGGATGCTGAGTTCCAAATTTTAGATCCGAATCTTAGGGTCGAAAAGTTCAAAGAAACTTTTAATATCAAAGCGGAAGGTCCTGTGACTCTGGATTGTTCCGGTAAACCTTGTACTCCGGATCAGGTCAGTGCCTTGACCCCGGATCAAATTAAGAAATTTAAACGCAATGGCGAATGGAAAGAATATGTTGAGAAGGAAGGGACTGGTCCCGACAAAAAGAAATTCTCCGTTCTAGTCCGTGTGGGAACTTATAAAGACGATAAGAGAGACGGCATCTGGAAAACCTTATTCGAGACAGGCGAAACTCTGAGAGAGACTCCTTATGTTGCCGGAGTGAAGGAAGGCGAGGACAAGAAACTCACCAAAGACGGCACTCAAACCGAAAGCACTATCTATAAAGCGGATAAGAAGAACGGTCCATATTGGGCTAAAACCGATAAAGGTGTCTTAACGGAAGAAGGGACTTATACCGACGACAAGAAGACCGGAACTTGGAAGGAATACTATAACGAGGACGGAGCTAAGAAAACCGTCGGAGATTATAGAGATGGCAAGAAGAACGGAAAAGAATCCAATTATTATAAAGATGGAACCACTCTTTCTTCGGAAGGATCGTATGGGGATGACCTAAAAGTAGGATACTGGAAGAACTATTACGATAACGGTGGAGTGTCTTCGGAAGGCGGCTATACTCCTAAGGGAACTGGAGATGATAAAAAATCACTTCGTTCAGGTGCCTGGAAGGAATATTATAAAAACGGAAAGGTATTCGCCGAAGGACAAAGAGATCACACTCGCAAAGGGGACTGGAAGTTCTACTGGAGCAGCGGAAATCCTGCTTATAAGGGTGCGATGATGAACGAAATGATGATGAGCTCCGCAGAAGTGTATGATAAAGACGGGCAGTTGATCGGCAAGGGCAAGCTTTTATTCGACCTTCTCTTGATGGATGATAAGACTGATGAACTGAAAGCAAAGTTCAAGCCTGATCTTCCGTTTACTTATTATAAAAACGGAAAGAAGACTTTTGAGATCCAAAGTGAGACCACCGCGATAGAGTATGACGAGTCCGGAGCGAAGATCGGACAAGGACCGGTTATGCCTGGAACCAATGCAAAGAACGATTGCTGGACTACCTCTCAGGGCAAGAAGTACTACGTGAATGGAAAAGAGAACGCCAAGATGGGCGAATTGCAGGGTTGCAAATAATCTAAAACACAATCAGCGCTCTTCCGGTCTATTGGCCTGAAGAGCGTTCTAAAGGAAGCTCCTAATTTTGCAGAAAATCATTACGAATAACGATTACAAAAAAATTGGCTTGGGGTTTCTGATCGCTGCCCCTTTGTTCTTTCTCTTGGGATATTTCATGCGGGGATGTGGCTCCGTAGACAGGCAGGCAAAAGTCACTTACAGCGGTTCTTTTACAGAAGGGACTCTGATTTCCATAGATGCAAAAAACGTAATATTAAAGGATCCTGATTTTTCCATTCCTCTGGAAACTGTTGAGAAAATAGAATTTTTAGAGGATGCCCAGAGTCTAAATTCCAGCCAAGTCCCTTTGTCGGATTCAGAAAAGTCCTTTGTGGGAACTTATAAATTGCAGGTGGGAATCCACAAAGGAGTCCTGAGCATCTTTCCTAGAAAGACTGGAGGGATTGGTGCGAGCCTTCGCTTCACGAATTGGGGAAAGGGCACGAACGAATATCTGTCAGGGATCAAAGTCACAGGCAAGAGCATTCGGTTCATTCGTTCTTGCAGCGGCGCGAAATGTTCAGAGATAGGCAGTAGTACTCCATTTACTCAGACCTATACAGGTGATCTGGATGGAAAGAAGATCCAGGGCGCCTACCAGGGAAGCAATAGCTCCGGGCGTTGGATCGCGGAACGTTAGTTTATACCAAGGAATTTTATGGAATCGGCTACGAGTAAGCAAGGGATTCTTCCATTAGCAGAATCTGATATTCAATTTGCAAAAAATACTCTGGATAGGATCCGCCAGGAACTTACCGGAGAGATCACCGGACAAGAGACAGTGGTCAAGAATCTGCTTATCTCTCTTGCTTGCCAGGGCCATGTTCTTTTGGAAGGGATGCCTGGTCTTGCAAAGACTCTTCTTGCGAAATCGGTGTCTTCTGCACTTGCTTTGGATTTCAAGAGAGTGCAATTTACTCCGGACCTTCTTCCTGCCGACCTGATCGGAACTGTGGTATTCAATCCAAAGAACGGAGAATTCAATACTCGCAAGGGACCTATATTCACCGGAGTCTTACTTGCTGATGAGATTAACCGTGCTCCTGCCAAAGTACAATCCGCATTATTGGAATGTATGGAAGAAAGAACCGTGACTATAGGAGATCATACCTTTCCATTGGAGAGGCCTTTCTTGGTCTTGGCGACGGAAAACCCCATCGATCAGGACGGGACCTATCCATTGCCGGAAGCACAGATGGATCGCTTCTTCATGAAGGTGCTCGTGGAGTATCCTGATATGAACGAGGAGCTTGCTATTCTGGAGCAACACGGTAAGCTCGCTTCTTCTCCTAAACGCATTCAAAAAACTGCAAGTGCTCAGGACATATTGAAGATCTCCAGCTTAGTGGATCGTGTTCATGTGGAGCCTAAGTTAAAGAGCTATATAGTTCGCTTGGTCCGAAATACTCGTCCTGAAGAAAAAACTGTGCCAGAACTTCTTCCTTATGTGAGACATGGGGCTTCTCCCCGTGCGAGTTTAAGTCTTCTCAAGGCGTCTAAGGCAAGAGCTCTTTGGGAAGGAAGAGATTACGTTGCTCCGGAGGATGTGAAGGCTGTCCTGCCTGAGATCCTGAGACATAGGATCCTACTTACATTCGAAGCTATTTCCGAAGATGTGGGAATAGAATCAGTTATCCGCATCGTCTCCGACGCGACCCAAGTGCTATAAGTTTTCGGAAGCGACACATGCTTCGCAAAGAATATCAAAATCTGATCCAACTTTTAGATTTCAAAGAGAAAGGATTCTCTTTGCGAAATCGACAAGGAACTGCTGCAAGCTCCAGAAAGGGGAGGGGAGTGGACTTCAAAGATGTCCGTCCTTATGCAGTGGGAGATGATACTAGATTGATCGACTGGAACGTTACCTCTCGCTTCGGAGAATTGCATGTGAGAGAGTTTAACGAGGAGAAAGAGAGATTAGGAGTATTCTTCTTAGACGTTTCAGAGTCCATGGACTGGAGTAGTTCAGAATGGACTAAGGCAGAGAATGCGTTTCAAGTACTTGCATTACTCACTCTTATCTATGTTAGAAGGGGAAATTTAGCGAAGATACTTCTCTATTCGGATAAGTTAGAATGGGAAACAGGATATCTGCGAAGCGTAGAAGAAGCCTTACCTTGCTTAGAGAAAGTGCGTTTGTATTCCCATCAAAAAAGAAGAACGGATCCTAAGCTTCCATTCACTCTTTTGAAAAACAGGATCAGAAGATATACGGATTCCTATGTGCTTTCCGATTTTCAGGGATCTACATCTCTTCGAAAATTAACCGGATTAAGAAAATTTCATACTTTGCATGCAATCCGATTTGTAGACGCATTAGAAAACTCTTCTGAAAGAAATATGCTTTCTTACTTTTTAGGGAAAGATCCGGAAGTGGGAACTCTTTCTCGCGGAAAGCAGGTAGACGTCAAAAAAAATCTAGAAGTACTATTCAAGTCCAGGTATTTGGAATTAGAAGGAAGAGATACAGATCCTACGAAACTTCTGAATTATTGGAGAAATTTAGGATGATTGTAGGAGCTCCTACAAGCAAGCGCTCCGAAGAAGCGTCACTCTTTGGATGCTTTAAGCGACACGGAAGGCTTAAAAAAAATTTATCCGTCCTTGACTGCATGCGATCTTTCGGATTAAGAAAGATAGCTATCGTACTCTCTCTTATTTTGTCTTCTTCTCCTCTGTTTGCTTTGAAAGAGGCTTGGAGCCCGGATCATGTGAGCATAGGACAGAGAGCGGAATATGTTTTGGAATTTCAAGAAGGAGAGATTATATCTCCCGATTTTCCCTTGAAGGGAATTCATTCCGATCCTGATTCTCCTGATCTCCCACTTCTAGAAGTGATTTCTGTAAATGTAGAAAAGAATAAGATTAAACTAATCGTAATCTATTACGCGACGGGAAAATTCACTCTTCCTGTGGTCTGGAAAGATGCAAACTCAAAAGAATATAGGTCCAAAATGATTCTTACGGTTCTTTCTTCCTTGAGTGAAAAAGATCAAATGCCGGAAGATATCTTGCCTCCTCTAGAATTTTCCGGGCCGTACGGTTGGAAATTGGCTGCCTTGTTCGCTGCGCTTGCTTCTATCCTGCTTGGAGTTCTCTATGCCTGGTACTTGCACCAAACAAAAGCGCATCGTCCGGTGGATGCCTTACTGCAAACGGACCCTTGGATTCATAGAATTCTAATTTACGAAAATGGATTGGATGAACTCATCAATTCTCCTCCCATCAATACTCGCGAATTTTATAGGACGCTTTCCGGATATATACGAGAGAATATGGCGAGGAAATTGAATACTTCCTTTGCGCATCTTACCGAGGCAGAATTATTTTCCAAAATCTATGATTCGTTTCCGATCGATGGGGAAGAGGCTCGCACTTGGGAGAATCTATTGCGCAAGTCCCAATATTCCGGTGATGATATAAACATTTCTCGCGAAGATGCGGTGCAGGCCTGGGATTATTGGAAGGAGGTTCTCTCCGAATGAATGAATGGGAGGCTCCTCTCTATCTTCTTCTATTGGTTCCGATTTGGATCTGGACCTTGTATTCTTATTGGAAGAAGGATCCAGCGCTCAGTTTGCAACTTAGGATCCCTGGAGAAAAGCCATCTGGGGCAGGAGCTGTTCTGGAATGGTCCTCACGTTATTTTCCTTTGCTTCGACCTATTGCACTAAGTCTGTTCGTAATCGCCTTGGCTGGCCCAGGAAAGAAATACAGATTTTTGCCGGACGAAACCCAAGGAGTGGATATCATGCTCGCCTTGGATGTGTCCGGCTCTATGTCGAAGAGTAGAGACTTCTTGCCGGAAACACGTCTAGGGATCTCTAAGAAACTACTGAAAGAGTTTATTAGAAAAAGAGAAACGGATCGGATTGGTCTAGTTGTATTCGCTGGAGGAGCATATCTGCAATCTCCTTTGACTAGTGACCGAGCTACTCTCGAAGAGATCTTAGGAATGGCAGAAGAAGAGACCGTGCCTGAACAAGGAACTGCAATCGGAGACGCAGTCATTCTTTCTTCTTATCGTTTGAGAAGATCTCCAGCAAGATCCAAGGTAATTGTACTCATCACGGATGGGGTCTCGAATACTGGTCGGATAGACCCAGTGACCGCAACAGAAATAGCGAAAGGAGTAGGGATCAAAATCTACTCCATAGGGATCGGAAAAGAAGATCAATCCTACGAAGTGAACTTTGATATTCTGGACGAGCTCTCCAAAAAAACAGGAGGAGTTTTCTATCGTGCAGAAGATGTAAGTCAGTTGAGAGAGGTGCTTGCATCGATTGACTCTTTGGAAAAGGATCTGTTGGCACTTCCTCCAGAAGAAGTAAGGGAAACACAGGCCTTGATCATTCTAGCTTATGCTTTGGCCTTGCTCGGTCTGGATCTATTCTTGAGAACTTGGCTCTTTAGGTACTATGTATGAGCGAAAAGTTTTTAGAATCTTTTTGGACTGCGTTAGTTCTCATTTTTGTAGGGTACGCATTCTTTAAGATTGCATTTTATTTCTTCTGGAATCGCTGGAAGAAACAATTTCCAGGTCTTTCTAGAGAAGCTAAGGTACCTTCTCTTTGGTTGGTGCTGATCAGAGTATTGATTTTAGGAATCGTATTCTATCTTTCTTATTCAGGATTCAAGAAGTCAGAAGGAACTCAATCCAAGGAAGAAGAAACCTTAAGAGGAGTGGACTTTCTATTTTTGGTGGATGTAAGCCTTTCCATGCAAGCGGTGGACATTACTCCTTCTCGTTTAGCTAGAATCAAGGAAACGATTTTAAGAATGTTGCCTGAGTTACCCGGCAATCGTTTCGGTATGATCGTATTTGCCGCTTCTCCTTTTGTGTATTGCCCAATGACATCCGATGCGAGAGCCTTTGCAGAGTATGTAAGAGGATTGGATGCGGACATAGTGGGCGATCGAGGTACCGATCTGAATGCTGCCTTCAAAAAGGCTGACGAAGTCTTAAATTCGAATCAGGTACTTAGGAACCGCATCCTCGTCTTGGCTACAGATGGAGAAGATATGGAATCTCCAAGTTTGTTCCGATTCCCTGCGGATGTTTGGGTCTGGTCTGTAGGATCTCCTACAGGAGGAGCAATCGCGTACACGGACGATGGCTCCCGGGTCTCCGGTTATTTAACTAGAGAAGGCTCCCTGGCCCCTTATGAAAATTCTCCTGGAGCGGTGATCTCCAAGGCAAACCCCTCTTTTTTAAGAGATTTGGCTCGTAGCAATGATGGTAAATTTCTGGATTTAGATTCGGAAAGTCCTAATCTAAAAGAAGTCCAAACATGGGTGGGCTCCATGGAGAAGAATACGAACCAAAGGATCCATAATCTAAGAAGGGCAGAGGGAGTCCAAAAATTCCTTTTGCCTATCGTGCTTCTCTTGCTATTCGATTTCTTTGTATTAGAGATCTGGGGAAAATATTCTCACAAATTTCGCAAGAAGTTAACCACTGCAGCATTGTTTCTTCTCATTCTCTCTTCTCCCAGATTATCTGCCGTCGAATTAGATCCAGGTGGGAACCGCGTGAAGGAAGGTAGGAACTCCTACGATGGAGGAGACTTCAAGGGCTCTCTGGAGAAGTATAAGGAAGCAGAGCAGTACTTTCCAGAAGATCCCAGATTGGATTTCAATCGTGGAGACTCCGAATATAAATCCGGAAACATAGACAGGGCAATTCGTCATTTCGAGAAAGGCACGGAAGCCAAGGACTTCAAGGTAAGAGCGATGTCCCATTATAATTTGGGAAACGCCTACATGAAGTTAGGCGATAGAAAAAAGGCAGCAGAACATTATCTTCGTTCCTTAAAAGAGTATCCTGGCATGGAGCCTGCTAAGAAAAATCTAGAATGGTTGCGTAAACTTCCTCCAAACGGTGGAGAAGGTTCCGGGAACAAAGATCAATCACAAGGCAAGAACGACTCGATCCAACCCGGGACAGGAGGAGAAGGGGATAACGAAGAAGGTTCAAAGAACAAGAATAAGTCCAAATCGGAAGCCGGAAAAGATCCTAAGAACAAAAATAAATCGAAGGCAGAGCAAGAGTTAGATCGGATCATGGAGTCCATGGATCTGGATAATGTAAAGAGAAGAAGTCCCGGCTCCAGAAATCGAGAGGTGTTCTGGTGAAACGTCATCTTCTTCTTTTCTTAATATGGATCGTAAGCGCGAGCTCTGTTTATGCATTGGATCCTAGATTTTATTTGAGCCAATCCAGAGCGGAGTTAGGAGATCCAGTATTCGCGATCATAGAAGCTGAAAGTGGTGCACAAATTCGTGTTATAGATAAAGAATTCCAGGCCAAAGGGATCAAAGCAGTCTATTGGGGAATGGAAGATAGCACCACCATAGTGAACTTCAAAACATTTCGTAAAAAACTCATGAAGTACAGGCTTATTGCTTCCGCACCTGGAAAGTATTCCGTACCTGAGATAGCGATCGAGATAGACGGAAAGAGATATGAATCAGGTTCTCTCACTGTCGAGTTCGGAGCAAGAAGCGCTGCAGCAAGAAATCCTGGGTCTTTCTGGAATCGATTCTTTACTACAGAAGATACTGCCGGGCCCGCAGATGGAGACCTGAAAGTAGTCTTTCAATTAGATAAGAAAGAAGTATGGGTAGGCCAACCCATCTTGGGATTCTTCGCACTATATTATAGAAATGCAATACGTCCTTATTTTGATCGAGACCCTTCTAGCTCGATAGAATTTCCGTATTTCAGGAGCGAAGTGCTTTCCGGGATCAGCCTCACCATTCCGAATTCAGTTGTATATGAGGGAATCGAATACGAGACTTCTCCTTATAATAAAGAAATCTTTATACTCACTCCTTTGAAGAAGGGAGAATATTCCTTGGGCTCTACTTCCTTTCATTTGGAAGGACAATTGCAGTCTTACTTTCATATGAGAAGTATCAAGACTGTAGGAAGCAAAGTGACAGTACAGGATCTTCCTTTGCCTTCTCCAAAGACATTCGCAGGGGCAGTCGGAAATTTCAGTATCAGCCTAGAAGAATTTCCTAAAAACATCCATGTGGACGAACCATTCCAGTTCAAGGTGGTGTTGAAAGGAAAAGGAAATCTTTCTTCCATCAGGGATCCGTTACGCTCTTCTTGCCCTTCTTCAGATTGTTATTCTGAAGTGACCTTTTTGCAGCTTCGTCCTCAAAGAGAGTTCAAGGAGTTAGGCCCGGGAGAATACGGTTTTCATCTAAGCAACTCCTATTCGTATTCCGTTCTACCTAAGAAAGAAGGAAGTTGGAAACCGAAGGATGTGCAATTCTCCTATTTCGATCCAAACTTAAAAAGATATTCTGAAATCACTGTGAGTTTTCCAAGTCTTGTTGTGGGACCTCCTCGGCCTAAGGCCAACAAGTCCGGAGTGGAGACGGAAAGAACGTACGGAATTTCTTTCTGGGGGAATTCTCTTTTAGGGATTTTAGGTTTGCTAGGGGCTCTATATATAGCGCAAGCATTTCGAAGAAGATACGAGATTGTCCGAAGTCTGAAACGACTTGACCTCTGGATCGGTTCCAAAAGAGGTTTTGTATTGAAACATTCAGCGATCACTAAGGGCTTATCGGAAGAAGAGGGAGCGGCGTTGGCCTCCTGCAAAGTGGAATCGATCCCTATATACGAGACGTATAGAAGTTTAGATCTAAATTCCCGCACCTCACTTCTTAGGATCGCACGCAAATTATTGGCGAATATAAAGGAAGAAGAATCCGCATGAGCGAAGAAGTAAAAGGAAGGATCTCCGTAGAGACGGAGAATATATTTCCGATCATTAAAAAATGGTTATATTCCGAAAAAGACATATTCCTAAGAGAATTGGTGTCGAATGCTTGCGACGCAATCGCTAAGCTCAAAAAGATCTCTTTAAGCGAGGAGTTCGAAGGCGGGACTGATTACAGGATCGATCTGAATTTCGATCAGAACGAGAGAATCCTCACTATCCAAGACAACGGGATAGGAATGAGCGAAGAAGAGGTCCATAAATATATCAACCAGATCGCATTCTCCGGTGCAGAGGAATTCGTAAAGAAATACCAAGGAGAAGGGGACAAGCCTGAGATTATCGGTCATTTCGGTCTTGGCTTCTATTCCTGCTTTATGGTTTCTTCTAAGGTTCGCATAGAGACCAAATCTTATCGAAAGGGAAGCCAGCCGGTAGTTTGGGAGAGTGAATCCGGTACGGAATTTACGATTAAGCCGGGAGAGACCACAGAGAGAGGAACAAAGATCTCTTTATTCTTGGACGGAGATTCCGGAGAATATTTGGACCCTTGGAAATTAAAGGAACTAGTTCGTAAATACTGTGATTTCCTTCCGGTTCCGATCTATGTGAAAGAGGAAAAGGCAAATAAGCAGACTCCTCTTTGGAGCGAGCAACCTTCTTCCGTTAAGAAGGAACAGTACGACGATTTTTATAAGTATTTATTTCCGTTTGCAGAGGACCCTCTCTTCCATGTTCATCTAAACGTTGATTATCCGTTTAAACTTCAGGGGATCCTATACTTCCCAAGATTGAAGCATGAGCTGGATGCGAATCGAATGGGGATCAAGCTCTATTGCAATCATGTATTCGTTTCTGACGAAGCAAAGGAGTTGGTTCCTCAGTTCTTAACGGTATTGCAAGGGACCTTGGATATTCCGGACCTTCCTCTAAACGTTTCTCGTTCTTATCTGCAAAACGATCCTTTGGTCAAAAAGATCTCTTCTCATATAGTAAAAAAGGTCTCCGACAAATTGCAGGAAGAGTTCAAAAGGGATCCGGATGAGTTTCGTAAGAATTGGGACGAGATCTCTCTATTCGTAAAATACGGACTCATGACGGATGAGAAATTCTACGAATCTGCAAAAGATCTGATCTTCTTCCGATCGTCTAACGGTGATTTGACGAAACTGGAAGATTATGTAGAGAGAAATAAGGAAAAGAACTTAGGCAAGATCTACTACGCAGGAGAAGCGGAGCTTTCTTCCGTATATATGGATTTGTTGAAATCCCAAGGCCTCGAAGCAGTGCTTGTGGATTCCAGAATTGATAGCCATTTCCTACAATTCTTAGAAGGGAAGAATGCCGACTGGAAATTCCAAAGAGTGGATTCCGAACTTGCAGACCAGGTCTTGGATAAGGAAGCTTCTCCCGATCTAGCGGATTCGGAAAACAAGACGATAGAAGATCGCTTGAAAGAGATCTTTTCCAAAGCAGTGGGAAGGGAAGGAGTGGAGATCAAGACCGAGGCCTTAAAGGCAGAGGATGTTCCTTCTGTTATCTTGCTTCCGGAACATTTGAGAAGGATCGCCGAAATGGGTCAGTTTTATGGTCAAAAATCTTCTGAATTACTGAAGACCCATACTCTTCTGATCAATCGCAAATCGAAACTAGTAAAGAATATACTTTCTTTGTCTAAGGGTTTGCATCCGGAGAAGGCTGAAAAACTGGCGAGGTCCGTATATGACTTGGCCTTATTAGGAGCAAAGCTTCTCAGCGAGGAAGAACTGAGTGCTATGGTCCGTAGACAAAGGGATTTGCTCGAACAGCTTTCCTCGGATTGATCGAAAAAAAAGAAGGGAAATCGGAGATCGTACCGATATTTTTACTGGTACCGGTATGCGGACACCGATTTTCCCGATTCTTATATACTCTTTGATGTTCCTGTCTAGCGAAGTCTGGGCTCAGGACGCGAAAAAAGGGAAACCTCTGCCCGAAGAGGAGACGGAAGTCCATAAGGACGGTCAGTCCTTAGATAAGGAATACTACGAGTATTATTTCAAAACCCTTCCCAATACGGATGTTTTGGAGAAGGAGAAGTTGGAATACAACCTTATCCGATCCTTGAAATTAGAATTGAGAAAGAGAGATCCGGAGAAAATGAATCCGGAAGAATTGAAGAAAATAAACGCAGGTTCTGTGCGTTATGAGAGAGTCTTCGAGGATTCTATTTGGATGAGAGGGATCCGAAAGCAGTTAGGTCATCTGAAATTCAAGGACTACATGTTCGTAATCGTTTACGATAAGTATTATTGCTTTATTTCCTACGAGATGAATCCAGCGAGATACATACAAGAACCATATCAGGTTCAGCTTATCTTTAAGAAGGAAAATCCTTTTACTTCTACTCTGCCTCAGCCTTGAAAGTGCTGAAATAAAAACTCAACGCGATTATTCCTAAAGAGAATACGATCCCGAAGAAGAACAATTCTTCCATAAAGCTAAAGTTAGGTGCCGCGGCAGTATTGCCAACGATCCTCCCGAGGATCATCGGTTTGCCTAAATTCTTCCAAGTGCGGGTACGGACCTGCACTGTGTCTCCGACTCTCATTCTTCTGTTAGTGAGTTGATCGACTTCTTCTGTGACTTCGTGTTTCTTGCCGTGCTCGTCCGGAACTAAGTAAGTGTAAACGTGGACGATCCTGCCCAACTTGTTCAGTTTCGTGTCCTCGATCAAAACGCCGAATTCCTTGTTTCCGGGAAGAGAAAGCTCACTGTATATCGATTCTAAACCGCGATTTTCCCAATAGACTAGGCCGAATAAAGGGAGAAAGAAAGCAAAAGAAACCCAGCCCATGACGAAGAGAATCTTATAGAACGGGGTAGAGTTCGGTTTCATTCGAAGCAGTTCTAATGCTCTTTTTCATCGTAGAATATTACAACCAAGTTTCCTTTTTTTGTAGGAAGAAAAAACGAATGGTGCAATGGATCGGGGAAAGGATAATTAGGATATGAAGGTATCTCGGTCTGATTTTTTAAAATACATGGGCAAGGGGATGCTCGCTCTGACTGCTGTCCGAAGCGTTGATCTTCTTTCCGAAACGAAATCGAGTCGTTCTCATAAAAAACATTTCGCCTCTGATTCTTCTCTTGGACATTCCAAGAAAATACCGGGCGCAACTTTCAAGCCGGTGCGTCCCAGCACTGTGGATGATCTCATTCTTCCGGAGGGGTTTCGTTACGACGTGATCGCAGCTTACGGAGACAAGATCAATGCAAAGGGAGATACTTTCGGATTCGCAGCGGATTTCAATTGCTTCTTTCCTTTTCCGAATGATCCGAACTCTGCTCTCCTTTGGACAAATCACGAGTACTTAAACGAATTAGAATATTATGTGACTGGATATGATTATCAAGTCAAGGCTCCGAATACTCGTACTCCTGAGCAGATCGAAAAGTATCTGTATGCTTTGGGCGGATCCATCATAGGACTTCGTAAATCGAATGGTACTTGGGTCCTGGATCCGAATTCCAAATACGGAAGAAGGATCACTGGACGCACTGAATTCCAACTCAAAGGTCCGGCATCAGGTTCGGAAGCGATGGGAGGAAAGACCAAGGCGTACGGTACTTTTGCAAATTGTTCCGGAGGTGGAACTCTTTGGAGCACTGCTCTTTCTTGCGAAGAGAACTTTGATATGGTTGTGAATGATTGCAAGCTCGAAGATATCCGAGAATACGGATGGATCATAGAAATAGATCCTTTCGATCCGAATTCTACTCCGATCAAACACACTGCTCTCGGAAGATTTGCGCATGAGAATGCCGCACTCGCCGTTTCTCCTTCTGGCAAGTTAGTCGTCTATATGGGAGACGATAGTAAGGACCAATGCGTTTATAAATTTGTTTCTGCAGAAAAATACGATCCTAAGAAAGGAAAAGCAAACTCCGAGCTTTTAGATAAGGGAACTTTGTATGTAGGGAACTTTGAAAAATGTATCTGGGTTCCTTTGGATTTAGAGAAGAATAACGATCTGAAAAATGCCAAGGACAAAGAAGGCAAGCCAATGTTCTCGAACCAAGCGGATGTACTTGTTCGTTGCAGAGAAGCAGCAAAGGTTGTAGGAGGAACTCCTATGGATCGCCCAGAAGATCTGGAAGTGCATCCATTGGATGGAAGTATATTTGTCTCCTTTACGAATAACGATTCTCACGGAAATTTTTACGGACAGATCGTGCGGATCTTTGAAAAAGATTCTAATCCAGAAGCAGAGAATTTTGATTTCGAAGTGTTTGCTGCGGGAGGAGGGAAGAGCGGATTTTCTTCTCCGGATAATTTGGCATTCGATTCTGCAGGTGGACTCTGGATGGTAACCGACATGACCACCAAGCTACTCGGAAAATCCATCTTTAAGAAATTCGGAAATAACGGGATGTTCTTTCTACCTACAAGCAGAGGAGACGAGGGCAAGGTATTCCAATTTGCATCCGCACCGATCGGCTCGGAGCTTACAGGGCCTTGGTTTACTCCTGACGAAGAGTTTTTATTCTTATCTGTGCAGCATCCAGGAGAAGATACTAAAGATTATTCTCGTCCTACTAGCTCTTGGCCAAGTAAGAAGAAGGGAGATATCCCTAAACCTGCAGTGGTAGTGATCCGAAGAGAGAATTAATTTTTTAGACAGGCAGCGATTGCGTCTTCTTCTTTTTCGAAGTGAGCGAACGGTTTCCATAATCCTAATAGATTAAAGATCTGAATTACTTTCTCTCCCGCTTCTGTAAGAAGTAGTTTCTTTCCTTCTTGAGTGAGACGGTTCTTCAATTCGAAGATGGCGCGTATTCCTGAACTAGAAACATACTTTAGATCGGAAAGATTCAGAACCGTATTGTTAGCATGCTTTACTTCTAGAACCTTCTCCCTGAAGAAAGGAAAGGTAGACTCATCTAAACGACCTGAAATCAGATAGACTTTGATTTCGGCTCCGGCTTCCTGCTCGAGTATCTTCAAACTATCCATGTTTCTTTACTACCACCCGTAATCGTTCCGGAGAGACCGAAAAATCCGCCTTTGCCCCGGGAGGGAAATCGTAAATGCGTTCCGCTAAGGAATCGATGGAGATCCCTCCCCGCATTTCCGAAATTAGACGGAATGAATTGCGAACTGTGAAGTGAGCCAGTTTATATTCCCGGTTTTCCTTCTTGCGCAACTCTCTACAGTACACTTTGAAATAAGGCGCTTGCTTGTCAAAGCTTACGTCCGTATTTTCGCAAGACATAACCCAACCAGTGGAGCCCGCTCCGGTATAGACTAAAAGCCCTGAGCATTTATGTTCTTCCGATTCGTTTTCGTGAGAGATTAAGAAGCGACTCGTGAGATCCGGACTATTGTTTCTTATCGAGATCTCGCTGATCCCTTGGAAGGTCTCGATTGCCTGACCATCCGGATATTCTATCTTAACATTGATGCGAGGCCATTCCTCAATATCAGTATTTTCCCAATTCTTAGAAACAGCTTCTGCAATATCTCCCGTATGAAAGGAGAGTAGGGCGCCAACCGAAGTCTCTGGATCCGAATTGCAACCTAAGACTAGATTCTCGAGAGCATGGTGAGCTACGTAAGTGAAGTGATTGTCTCCACCAAGAGCGATCACTAAGTCGAAGCGGGAAATATCTAGATTATCTAATTCTTCTCTAAAGATGAATTTTCCAGCAGGGAAGATCCGTTTTAATTCTTCTCTGCTTTGCAATTGGCGTTGGTGGGATTTATAAATTCGGGAGAAGGAATCGTTCTGAATATGAGCGATCCGTTTTAATTCTTCCTCAGAAGAATAGGCTTCCAAATCTAATTCGTACTTGGTCCGTTTGATGACTACCAAAACGGATTCGGGTTTTTTTCGCTTTTCCGAGGGCATGGATTACCTATTTGGACGGAATATGCCCTCCTAGAAAACGAAAAAAATCAGACTAAAGCGGGCTCGGAGCTATTATTTGTTTCCGAATCCGTAGCGGCCAGGATTGCCTTCAGCACTGTTATGGTGCTCTTGAATTTCATTCTGTTACCGGTCAACCTATAGAGAGCGACTAGATGTTTTAGATTTCTAATATTCTCCGGCTCTCTGGATCTGAGTTTCTCGGAGAATTCTAATGACTTCCAGTAATCCTTGGTTTTGCGTAGGCAATACGAAATATAGAAAATGTATTCGTTGTCGAAAGGTATTTTAGATAGATACGCCTCGGAGTATTTTGCACCCATATCGTATTCTTTCGCATTGATGCTGATCCTTGCGAGTTGCTTGTATAGGGCTGGATCGGAATCATCGATTGCAAGTGCTTGCGCAAAAGCTTCTTTTGTTTTTTCGGTATTTCCCTTCTTATATTCTTTGATACCGATCTGGAGGAGACGACTGTATTCTTCGGAAACTGTTTTAATAGGAGAAGAGATCGCCTCTACTTCTTTATAACTAATACTTAATAGACTTAGATCGTCGGAGATCTCTCCTGCAGCAGAGATTAGTCTTTCTAGATCCTCTAGATTTCCGCCAGAGAGTTCTACGAATCTGAGAAATAGGTTCTCATCCTCATTCATGACAGGCTCTGCAGAATTCGGATCTTGGATAATGATATCGTCTCTTCCGTCTGAACCGATAAAGATCAGATCTCCCGCTTCCAATTTATCCACTCGAACCAAAGGCTCAGAAGTATTTTCGGAGAAGCCGAGCTTTCTTAAAGGGAAATCCGGGTCCACGAAGGAAGCCTTTCTGTCCCTATAGAGAACCATATTCGGATGTTCGGCATTGATAGAATAAAGAGCACCTGTCTCTTCGTCCAAGAGGCAGATCATTGCAGAGACAAGCATTGTACCATCAAAGGTAACGAATACGTTTTGCAATTCCGTATAGCAGTCTTTTAACCATTTCTCTGGAGTTTTTTTCTGGTTTGTGCGAGAGATCTGTGTACGGGAGACGATTGCTTTAAAGACCGTTCCCATAACCAGCGCGCCTCCCGCTCCTTGGATGGATTTTCCCATCGCGTCAGAGTTCATAATTACAAGATACTTCTTCCCATAAAGAACGATCTCACTGATGGAGACAAGGTCTCCACCTATATCAGATTCTTTCTTTCTAAATACGAATGTCTTCTTCTGTCTTAAGATGCCGCGGATCTTAGTGGAATTACTTTCGTATTTCAGGGTTGCGAGAGGACGAAGAAGTAGAGAAGTAAGATAATAGTCGCCGTCTTGCTTTTCTTTCAGTGCGCGAAGGTCTGTAAGAGTTTCCTGTAACTCTTTGGTTTTTTCCTCTACTTTCTTTTCTAAGAACATTTGATGATCGAGCAGATCCTTCTTCATGTGAATGAAGACTTCTGCCATTTCGCCTAACTCGTCGGAACGATGTAAATCCACGATTGTAGATTCGTCTTCCGCAGGGTTTTTCATGGCAAAATTCAGTGCCTTCACCGCATTAATGATATCTCTGGAGAATCGGTAGGAAGCGAATAAGATTCCACCGAAGACAGCGAGTGCGATCAGTCCGCAATACAACCAAAGATTTCGAGTCGATTCATAGAGCTCGGTCTCATCAATCATCAGTAGAAAGTCTAACTTAAGATTACTCAAGCCTTGGTTTTCGTAGGGAACTTGGGTAAGATAAAAATGTTTTCCTTCGAATGTAAATCGAGAGGCGCCGCTTAGATCTTCCGGCTTGCGATCTCCAAGATATTTTGAAATCGTAGGATCGGAGAAGGAGATGAGTTTTCCTTTTTCAAAGATCGCGAGATGAATGTCTTCTGACCCTGTGATGGTATGTATAAATTTATCATCCACTACCTGGCCTACCATCATTAGACCACCGCCTCTCAGAGGAGCAGTCACCCTAAGCCCTAAACCGCTATGACCGATCTCCAAGGTAGAAGCAATTCTTCCCTGCAAAGCCTCTTGGACGATCTTCTGTCCTGATTTATCGTCTCCATAATCCGCAGGTCGATGAAAACGGAAAAATACATGCCCCGTCCTATCATGAATCTCAAAGATAGAGAGACCATACTGTGACATGATGCCTTTGATATAATCTAAGTTCGCTTGTAAGATGCCGCGATTGTGAAGGCCATTCTCTAAAATAGATAAGGTCTTTTGATTTCTCTCAATCTCTTTCAGAAGAAGACGGATAACTTCTTCCTTGTGTTTGAGTTCCTTCCTAAATTCCAAGGAGCGGTCTAACGCTCTCTTGTCCTGCGGTTCGTTTTTCACTCTGTCGATCATTTGAATGAAGGTGATCGCAAGAATTAGGACTAAGAGAAGCTGACTTGCTCCCAGGATCAGGAATATTTTTTGTCTAAAACTCATAAGTTCGTTCCGGAATATGGATTTGCCCCGGAAGGGGAGGGCGCTTTTTATTTTCAGCCTTTTCTTTTTCAAATTAGAAAAGAGACCAACAAGATAATGTAAGAAGATCCCAATAGTACTAAGGATTCGTGAAATTCCGGTTACAAAACGCATCACCTAATAGTTTGTTAGCTGGAAGAAAAAAACAGAATTGTTCTGTGGTAATTGCTACAGATGCGCGCGGCCCCCACCCTCATCGGGTGGTGGAGGTGGGCCCCAGTGGGAGAAGCTCGCGTCCGCTCTATCATATTTCCGCGTTTCTTGCAAGAGTGAATTTTGTGCTCCAAAAATGTGGGAACTGTTTTAATGTTCTTGCACATAACTTCCCTGAAATTCGACCCAGGTTCATATCTCTGGAGCTTGACTGGGAGCAGGGCTGTAGGAACTCTAACATTAGATGAGCGAGCAAGAATCACAGAAACCCGGATTTCCTTTTCACCCTTTAGAAGATTTCGTTTTGGGAGAAGTCTTGGGTCGAACTCTGCAGTCATTGGGAGTCCCGAAGGAAGAGATCGAAAAAGCGATTCTCTCTCATCTTCCTCCAGGCCAGACCCAATTCTTTTTTACTCCAAACGCAAAGAAGCAGATCCTTCTGCAAAGCATGCCAGTAGAATTAAGATCCTTTTTAGAAGCGGGAGATTGGAAGAAGGTCCTCGATACCCTCAGGAAAACGATCAAAGAAGAAGGGAGATTGGATCTTTCATTAGAGTTAATCGAGTGGATCTTTACAGGCTTCGACCAAGAAGATTTGGTCCGCGATCTATTCTCCTTGGTATTGAATGACAAAATAGAATTAAAGAAAGAATTCTATCCCCTCTTGAAAGAAGAATACGACAAGGAAATGAGAGGAGATCTGGACCGTTTCCGTGAAAAATAAAAAAGCCGGGGATCCCGGCTTTCAGAGCATTCAAATTTGTTAATATTTATTTAAAGATCGGATTAAGCCACATCAGCAAGAGGAGAAGGAGCCGTGCCTCTGACTTCTTTTCTTCCTTTTTCGGTCCAAACTGCTCTTTGGATCGTGATAATTCCCATAAAGTGAAGGATTCTCATTACTTGGTAAGTAATATCCAATTCGAACCAACGGAACGCGAAGTTAGGAGAATTCGGATGAGCATGGTGATTGTTCTGATATAATTCTCCCATGATCAAGAAATCCACAGGAAGAGTGTTCTTAGAATTATCTGGGTTCTTTGCATGGTTGCGATATCCATACATGTGACCGCACCAGTTCACGACTGCTCCGTGAGCCGGTCCCATTAGATAATGGATAGGTAATAAAGCATACAACCAAGTTGCATCTGCAGGAACAAATGCCATATAGAAAAGAGTGTAAGAAGTTCCGAAGAATAAACGGATGAACCAAGAATCTGCGAAACGATCGAACCAAGGGATCTCAGGATAATTTCCTTTGAACTCTTTCTCTACTTCTTCTTTGCGATCCAGAATGTTTTCGTAAACAACTGCGGTGGTCCACATCATATCGAAAAACCCTTTAGAAGCTACAGGAGAATGCGGATCTTTTTCGGTATCACTATATGCGTGATGTCGTCTGTGAAGGATTGCGTATGCTCTCGGATTGAGGAAGGAAGATCCTTGTACAAAAAATGTGAAGAAGTAAAAGAACTTTTCCCAAAAGCGGTTTAACTTGAACATCTGATGAGCGGAATAACGGTGTAAGTAAAAAGACTGAACGAAAGCGGCTAAAATCCAGTGTGCCGCAAAAAAACTAAGAACGATTGCCATGAAGGGCTCCTTTTTCTTTCTACTGGTTTCGAGCTCTTCTGGGGGGAATTGTTGCAAAAAAGATTCCCCTCTTTTAAAAATTTCGGGAGAAGAAAGAAGAATTCCCTCGAAATGGCCGTTTCTCCGCGGTGTAGGAGCTCCTACCAATAGGATTCGACGGATAAAATTTGGTCTTTTGCCCTCGCCTGATTTCGGCTTTCTATTCCCTCAGGGATGGTTTTCGGGCAAGATCAAGCTGTATTTCCATGTTATGTCAGAAAAGAAGGGTAAAGCTTACCCTTCATTTTGAAGCCTTGCATGTTGATTGTTCTTAGCGTTTCAAATTAGGAATATTCGGTTTTTTGAATGCAGCTCGACTGCGAGTGCCTCCTTCTTTTTCCAAAAAATCAGCGATTTCCTTACGATCATAAGCGATTGCTAAAGAGAGAGGAGTGAACCCTTCTGCTTGCGCATTGATCGAAGCCTTCTTGCTTACTAATTCCTTCACCACATTCGGAAGATCGAATACGATAGCGAGGTGGATCGGCTTCCAACCAAGATAATCCGAGTTCGGGTCTGCTCCTTTTGCCAAAGATTGTAAAGACTTATCCTCGTTCTTATCGTAGATACTCGAGATCAGGATGCGGCTTTGTTTTTGTTTTTCCTCTTCGGAGATCGCAGTGTCCGGTGGACCAGTATTAGAAGAAGTTGATTTCCAAATCGTTGTAGCGTCACCAGCAAATGCATAGTCGTAAATCGGATTTGAAAGAGGAGGCTTTGTATGATAATACAAAACGGATCCAGATCGAGAAGGATGATCTATCTTGCTGACTTCTTGGGAGTTGGTTTGACTCAGATATACTTCACCGAAATTTTTCTCAGTGAATAAAAGAGCGAGCAAGGTCTGTGCTGTCCAGGGCGCCCAAGTCGCGAAATATCCTTTAAATCCAGAGCCGATAAAAGGAGAAGAATACATTGAGATCCTTTTCTTTGCCTCTTCATCTCGAATGACTCCCATATCATAAGCCATATTTCCTGCAGTGAAACAAGCGCCCAGGAATAGAACAATCGCATCGGGAGCCGGTTTGAATTCGGAAGAGATCTGTTCGTTGGAGACAAATTCCTTCCCTAGATAAAAACCACCGACGGATTTTTGATCATAAGGAGGTCGATCCAAGTTTGTTCCGACACCATGACCTGCGTATAAAACTATATTAGAATTCTTTGCTGCAGTTACGATACCTGACCAAGGATTATTCGGAGGATAAAATTCACTTACACTCACACCTCTGTCCTTCAATACCTTGACGAGCCCTTTGACATTGTTCACATACTCTCTGGTCTTAGGGCCATCGCTTCCGTCCACTTCTCCCACAATGGCGACTGCCTTGAGTCCTGAACCGGAAATAGTAGGGGAGGGAAGATCGGCTCTTTTCTTTACCCCGGAATAAGCGGCACCTACGCTGTTATTGGGATGGGCATACCGAACTTCTTCCGATCCTATGGAGAAGAAGGCTACAAAGAGTAGAGAGAAACCGAGGGTTAAGAATGAAATCGGTTGGGAAATAAATTTCATCCGAGATTCGACGACGAGTTTTGTCAAAATCTTTCAAAGGAAGAATTGCGGCTTCGTTCGCTATAAAGGCGATTTATTTGAATTTCTTCGCGATTTCCGTTTTAAATAGGATTTCCCAATCTTCGAAACTTTTGGTTTCGGAAATTTGCAGTTCGCCCAGAACAGAAAGCCCGAAATTCCCGTATTCCGATTTTACCCATTTGTTCAATTGAAGAATGGTTTCGGATTTGCGGTTTATGACCGGTCTTTGAGATAGAATGAAATCTAATAATTCTGTGATTCCCTTCTTTGTCTTTACACTTGTAAGAAAGATAGGAGGAATGCTTCCCCCTGGGTTTATATCTTTCAGGAACTCAAGAGTCGTAGAAAGGGTATGATAGCTGGCTCTTGCGAGGGATTCTTCATCACATTTATTTAATATGAATGCGTTGGGGACTTCCATGATCCCACTTTTCATGAATTGGATCTGATCCCCGCCTAGAGGGACCATAACTAAGAAGGAAAGATCGGAAAGTTTGGAGACCTCGATCTCGTTCTGGCCTATTCCCACCGTTTCTACGAACACCAGGTCGAAGAAGCATCTTAGAAGACGGATCACATGATAGGTATAAGGATTCAATCCTCCCAACTCGAGTTGGCTCGGCTGGGAACGAAAAAAGATCCTACGTTCTCTTGTAGGAAGAGAAAGTCTAGTCCTGTCCCCGAGCAATGAGCCTCCGCTGATATGACTAGAAGGATCGATTGCAACGACAGCCATCTTCTTGTCTGCCGCAGTGTTTAAAAAGGAAGTGGAGATCTCCCCTAAGAGAGAAGATTTTCCGGCGCCAGGCGTTCCGGTAAATCCTATCGTTAAGGATCTTTCTCCAGTAAAGCCGGCGTTCTGTAGTTCTTGGAAAAGTAATTTACGAAATTCGAATGAATCCGGTCTTTCTAATTCGCTGATCAGTTTCGCCAGAGGGTATTTCTCCCCCTGGGCCGCTTCGGAGATCAGTTCTTTGAGTTCGTTACCTGCGAACCGAACGGTCATGCCTTAGACTGAGGCTGGAACCTGGGAAACGATTTCGATGATTCGATCCATCACATCCATCAGATCATAGTCTTTAGGAGTAAAGATAGCTTTCACGCCTATCTTGTGAAGTTTATCGAAGTCAGGTTGAGGAATAATTCCACCGAAGACCACAGGTATATCCGCTTTATAATGCTTCAGTTCCGCAAAGATTTGCTCTGCAAGTTCCACATGAGAACCGGAGAGAATAGATACTCCGATCACATTCGCATTCTCTTCTACCGCAGACTGAACGATTTCTTCCGGAGTTAATCGGATACCGGAATAGATCACGTCGAATCCCGCGTGCTTTGCAGAAACCGCGATCATCTCTGCGCCGTTGGAATGACCGTCTAACCCAGGTTTACCGACTACGATCTTAGGTCTTGCACCTGTGCTTTTCAGGAACTTTTCTACTTTCGCGCGGACGCCAACTACCTTCTCAGATTCCAGATTCAGTTTCTGACCTTCTACGCCTGTAGAAGGACGATATTCTCCGAATACCTTGCGTAGAGTGTCCGACCATTCTCCTGTAGTAACCAGAGCCTTTGCACATTCTACGGAAGCGAACATCAGGTTCTTGCCGTTTCGAGCATCGTCTTCTAAGCGAGCGAGTGTCTCTTCTACTTTCTTAGAATCTCTCTTAGCTTTAACATCCGCTAGAACTTTCAAAGTTTGCTCTGCAGATTTAGGATCTACTTTAAAGATACCACCGTCAGGATCGTTTGTAAGAGGGGAAGGGATTCCTTCCTTCCATTTGTTCTTACCCACGATAATGAGTTCGTCGTTATTGATCTTTGCCAATCTCTCCGCTTGGGATTTAACAAGCTGAGCCTTCATGTATCCGTTCTCGATCGCCTTGATCGCTCCGCCCATTTCTTTGATCTTTGCGATCTCTTTGTTCGCATTGTCGATCAAATCTCTGACTTTGCTTTCTACTACTTTGGAGCCTTCGAATAGGTCAGGATATTCTAAAAGATCGGTTTCGTACGCGAGAACTTGCTGCAAACGAAGAGACCATTGTTGGTCCCAAGGACGAGGAAGGGAAAGTGCTTCGTTCCAAGCAGGAAGTTGCAGTGCTCGGCATCTTGAATCTCGGCTCAGAGTGACTCCCAATGCCTCGATCAAAATTCTCCAAGCATTGTTCTCCGGCTGTTCTTCTGTGAGACCAAGAGAGTTTACTTGAACTCCATAGCGGAAGCGGCGATATTTCTCGCTCTTAACCTCATAAATTCCTTTGGTGATCTCTTCCCACATATCGGAGAAGGCGCGCATCTTGCACATTTCTTCGATGAAACGAATCCCTGCATTTACGAAGAAGGAGATCCTACCAACGCACTGCTCGAATTCGTCGTGAGTGAAGCAGTTTCTGTCTTTAACTGCGTCTAGAATTGCCATCCCGGTCGCAAGAGCGAATGCCAACTCTTGTACGGGAGTTGCTCCCGCTTCTTGCAAGTGGTACGAGCAAAT
Organism: Leptospira semungkisensis; assembly: GCF_004770055.1. Taxonomy (NCBI): domain Bacteria; kingdom Pseudomonadati; phylum Spirochaetota; class Leptospiria; order Leptospirales; family Leptospiraceae; genus Leptospira; species Leptospira semungkisensis. The sequence goes on from NZ_RQEP01000012.1 coordinate 130,396, forward strand.
ATTGGATGGGTTCCATTTTGGGATCCTCTTCAAACAATATTCGTACATATCCACGATAATTCGGATGGAATGTTCCGGCGGGAAGATATAGGTCCCTCTCGCCAAGTATTCTTTGATTATGTCGTTTTGAGTCGTGCCTTGCAGCTTGGAGACGTCTTCTCCTCTTTCTTCGGCAAGCGCCACATACAGGGAAAGAAGCCACATAGAAGTCCCGTTAATGGTCATCGAGGTGTTCATTTCCTCGATCGGGATCTGATCAAATAGGATCCGGAAGTCTTCGAGAGTATTGATAGGAACTCCTACTTTTCCGATTTCGGGTCTTGCAATCGCATGATCGGAGCTATACCCGCATTGAGTAGGAAGGTCAAAGGCGATGGATAAGCCTGTTTGGCCTTTTGCCAGGTTTTTACGAAAGAGTTCGTTGGACTCCTTGGCGTTGGTGTGACCTGCGTAGGTTCTGAAAATCCAAGCGGGCTCTTTGCTCGGGTTTCCCGACTTATCGTACAGGATATGGTCTTTTTTTTCCATCTTCTTGTCCTCGGAATATGACTCTTAGTTTAGTTCAAAATGTGTTGGTATAATTTCACCTAAATTTTTAACGTTGCTCCGAAATCCGTAGGAGAGAAAAACCTGCCGCAATGGACTTGGAAAGAAACAGAAAAGCAAACCCCGCGCTCATTTTACTCTCGGTGCTGTTTCTAACCGGATTATTGACTCTATTTTATTCCTGGCATGGAGACCCTTCCAACGGAGAAAGTTTCAGAGTCCTCGCCGAACTTCGCTCTCTTTCCGAAGACGGAAAATTCTTCTCCTTCCAAGAACCCTTAGCCTTCTTGCTTTTGTATGCTTGGAAATCCGTTTTGGGTTTGAATTACATCACTGCCTATGTTACTTTCGGCGCTTTCTTCCTAAGCTTAGCGATCCATCTCTGTGCATACTTAATGGAGAAGGAGACTTGGAAGTTAAATCATTATCTTCTCTGCTATATAGCTGCGATCAATCCTCTTTCGTATACAGTGCCTTTGCATATGTTGGGAGAATTGGTGAGCTTAACCTTTCTTCTGCTCCTGTTCCTTTCATTCCGAATGGAGACAATTATCGATCTTCTTGTCTTAGCTTCTTGCACTCTTCTTGGATTATTCTCTCACTTTACTTTCTTCTTAGTCGGCTTTACTATTTTTGTGATCAAGGCAGGAACAGTAGGGATCCGGGAAAAGAAGAAGCAACAATCCGTCTTCTTCAAGAGAAGGAACCTTCCTAAATTATTCTTATTCGGATATCTTTCCGTTTTCGTATTGCTTGTGATCCTATTAGGAAATCTTGATTTTTATGGAACTCGATCCTTCTCCTTTATGGGAAGAGCTGCTTGGGCTTATTTGCTCGGATTCGGCTCCATTATTCTGATCTTATTCATAGGAGTTTTCCTCTTAAGATCGGAGAAGGAATTGAATTCGTTAGCGGCATCGATCGCTTTCTTCTTCTTGATCGCAGCCTCAGGTTATTTTACGATCCTTCCGATTGGGGGAATAGATAAGCAAAAGTTGAACTCTCTCGCTAAGGACATCGCTTCCTTGCGGGGAAGGTTGGTCATCAATCCGGACGAAAAGATCTACACTTCGCCCGAGGTCGCGTCTTATCTCTATTTCTCTACGAAACAAAAAACTTCCTTTAGCGCTTCTCATGAGCTCAGAGAGAAAGATTATATTTTGATGTCCGAGATTTGGGCAGTGGATCGTAAGCTTCTGCAAAGAGAAGTAAAAGCAAAGAATACTCAATATCTATTCTTATCCTCAGAAAGAATCTTAATAAACGCTCATTTATGGAAAAGAATCCAAACAGATCCGGGTCTGAAAACACTTAAGACACGTTCTGTAGAAGCTAGAGCCGAGATCCAAAACCAAAAAGGCTACGATGAACTTAAGGCTTTTCTAATTTCCTTGTTTGTATCTTCCAAGGCCCCCGAGGCATGAGGAAAAAACAAGAAGACTCGGACTATATCGCCTATGGCGCCAATGGGCAGCCGTTTGAAATTTCCTATTGGGACGAAATATACGGAAGCGGAAAGGATGTAGATGCTTCCTTTAACGCCAAAGAACATGCAAAATATATAAAGTCCCTTTTTGATCTGATGCAGCTAGAGCCTAGGAGCATCGCCGATTTCGGATTCGGAAAAGGGTTATTATTGAAGGAATTTGTAAAGATATTCCAGCCGAATCGCATTTTTGCAGTAGATCCTTCCGAAGAGATGGTAGATGCGATTGCAAAGCAGAAATGGATCAGAGGATATAATCTTTCCTTTTTGCATTCTACCATTCAGGATCTGGAACTAAAACATTTCAATTTTCCACCTTTCGATCTGGGCGTCTGCAATTCTGTAGTGCAGTACATTGAGGAAAAACAACTGCCTAAGGTCTTTGAAAAACTTCATAAACTAGTGAATTATCTCTATTTCACCGTTCCGACAAAGAACGACTATGATAGAATGAAGAAAGAGATCTATTTTACCGATCCGTATGCCTACCAAAGATCCAAGAAATATTACGAAAAATTGATCAAACCTTATTTCAGAAGAGTCGCCTTCAATCTTCTCGAGAGTAGGATCGTGCAGGACAGTCAGTTCTGCGACGAGTTGTTTGTAGAAGAGTAAGGGCCTATTTTATTCGAACGAGTTCCTGAATTCTAACGGTGAAAGTTTCGTCTTTGTTTGCTCTATTTCACTTGCTCCCACCAGGATTCCGAGACGAAATTCTCTCCGGGTATTACCCATTGTCCTGGCTTAGGAGTGAGTAAACGAATTTGATTTTTTTCGGCTCCTTCTTTCGTTCTAAAGATAGGCTCATCCCAGGAATGGATCGCTAAATTGAATGTTGCCCAGTGGACGGGCAGCATGAATTGACCTTTTAAATCTAGATGAGCCTGCAATGCTTGTTCCGGATTCATATGAATTCCTTCCCAAGTCCAATCATAAGCTCCGATCTTGATCGAGGTCAGATCGAAAGGACCAAGACGTTTTCCGATCTCTGCAAAATGAGGAGAGAAGCCGGAGTCACCGCTGTGATAAAATCGGTGCTTTGGACCGATGGCACTCCAAGAGGACCAAAGAGTGGATTTACGATTGAATAAACCTCTTCCCGAATAATGAACTGCCGGAGTGCAAACGATTTCGACATTCTTAGTATTCTCTTTTTGCCACCAGTCCAGTTCTACGATCCGATCCAAAGGAATTCCCCAAGCCTCTAAATGAGCACCAACTCCCAGAGGAACAAAATACTTCGTGCCTTTTTTCGTTAAATGAAGAGCAACGTCCCTATCCAAATGATCATAATGATCGTGCGATATCACTACTGCGTCTATAGGAGGCAAATCGGCTAACGCAATCGGAGGTTGAAAGAACCTCTCCGGTCCTATGTCTTCGAAGGGCGAAACTTTTTGAGAAAGAACTGGATCCGTAAAAATGCGAACTCCATCTATTTCGACTAGAACGGAAGAATGGCCAAACCAGATTGCTCTTAAACCTGTGCTGAGGGGTTCAGAAAAATCTTTAAGATTAGGATGAAGAACTGGAATGGGAGAAGGGGGAGTCCTCTGTTCCGATCCGAATAATTGTCTGCGTAAGATATTTGAATAAGTGCCTGGAACTACATTCGGAACAAAAGGATCGTTTTCAAACTGTCCGTCCTTATACATTTTGGAAGTCTTCATTCTTTCCAATCGTGCTCCGCTTGGAGTTCCTCCGAAGGAGCTTAAACAAGCAGTTTGAGATAAAACGAGTAGGGTAATCAAAACTAAAAGGATGAGAGCGTATTTTGTTAATTTACGAGATTTCCGAATGTACATGAATTTTTCCTATATAGTCCTGCGATGGATCTAATTCGTTCCTATTTCTTTTTTCTTTATATCACAAAAAGAGGAACCACATGCAGAATTTTTTGAAGAAGTTTGACAAGGAACGAAAAGAAATCAGAATATTGCTCTCAAAATTCGAAACGATCTTAATTTATAAGTTGGGTTGATTTACTATGCAAACTTTTTTAGAAACTCCTACAGGCTCTTTTGCGAATTTAACGGATTATCCTTTTTCTCCTAATTATATACAGTTGAAAGAATTCAAAATGCATTATGTGGACGAAGGGCCTAAGGATGCGCAAGAAACAATCCTACTCTTGCACGGGGAACCGAGTTGGTCTTATCTATATAGAAAGATGGTCCCTCCTCTTGCAATGAAAGGTTACAGAGTTATTGCTCCGGATCTGATCGGTTTCGGAAAATCTGATAAACCAACGGATGCAAATATATTTACGTATGAGAATCATATAAACTGGTTGAAAGAGTTTATTGTCGCTCTCGATCTAAAACGGATCACTTTGTTCTGTCAGGATTGGGGAGGTCTACTCGGTCTTAGAGCAGTTGCAGACTTGGACTCTCGTTTTAGTAGGGTCTGTGCTTCCAACACTTTCTTGCCTACAGGAGATATTCCTCCTAAAGAAGGTTTTTTAAAGTGGCTGAGTTTTTCACAAGAGGTGAGTAAACTTCCGATTGGGAAGATCATTCAGAATGGATGTGTAACTAAATTGAGTGCAGAAGTGGTCAAAGCCTACGACTCTCCTTTTCCGGATGAGTCATACAAGGTTGCTGCTCGTAAATTCCCGACCCTGGTTCCGATCTCCTCCGACAATCCTGAATCGGAGAAGAACAGACAGGCTTGGCTCTTCTATAAAAACTGGAAGAAACCTTTTATCACAATGTTTAGTGATTCGGATCCCATTACGAAGGGAGGAGACATCTTTTTTAGGAGAATGATCCCTGGAGCAAAAGGACAAAAACATACAACCATCGAAGGTGCAGGTCATTTCTTACAAGAAGAGAAGGGGGAGCTCTTGGCGGATTTACTCTCTCAGTTCATTGAAAGCAACCCTTCTTGAAGTTACACTTTCAGTCCGTTTTTTATTCTACTTTTTGATTTATGGATTTCGAATATTCTAAAATGATCGAAAGGAAATTCGGATTTTCTAAGAATTTCGCGAATATATCGAACTCTTTCTTTAGGTTTTCATAAAGATTTCCCATAAAGAAATTATTTGAGATCTCTTTTTCCGCTCGGATTAGATCGGTATTCCAACGGCACATCTTTTCTAGGACTTTTAGTCCATGATGTACGATATCTTCTCCAGTATATAGCTCGTCCACTATACCTAAGGAAACCGCATCTTGTACTCGGATCGGATCTCCTAATAAGGTGAGAGACAATGCTTTTGTAGGTCCTACTTTTCTAGCCAAAGTGGTGATAAGGGGAGGGCCTCCAAAGCGGATTTCCGGTCTAAAAAGAAATGTTTTCTTTTCGGCAATAATATAATCTCCGCAGAGCGCCAGGTCGAAACCTCCAGCGGAACAAAATCCTTTCAGAACGCTGATCACCGGTTTCGGATAAGAATATAGTTCATAATGATATTCTAAAATACGATGACGGAAAGAATCTAATTTGGTATCTATCACTTCCTGAAGATCATAGCCACTACAGAAATTTTTGCCGTTAGCAGTAAGCAAAATACCTTTTACCGCAGGATCATTTTTAGAATCGGAAAAGATAGATTCGAGTTCGTCTCTGATCTTGATGTTCAGCGCGTTGTTCATTTCCGGCCGATTCAAGGTCACAACAAGTAAGCCGTTTCTATTGTCCAAGAGTAGATGTTCAAAGCTCATAAGAGCCAAATTTTAATAAAGCTTGCATTCCTTTCTTCCACTTTCAGGATCGCATATTCAGAAATTTTCGGATCGGACTCGGGACTTGCTAGGTTTATTCGTAATCTTATACATTTGTCTTACTATTCTCATTGGGGCCGTTGCTTCCAGATTCGTTAAAAGTTCCCAGGACTATGTCCTAGCGGGCAGAAGACTTCCTCTGCTTCTGGCATCTTCTGCATTATTTGCCACTTGGTTCGGTTCGGAAACCTTGATGGGAGCCTCCTCTAAATTTGTAGACGGAGGGATCTTGGCGGTCATCGAAGATCCTTTCGGAGCTGCGTTGTGTTTGTTCTTGGTAGGGATCTTTTTTGCAAAGCCTCTATATCGAATGAACATACTTACCTTCGGAGATTTGTACAAGAATAGATTCGGTCGTAAGGTGGAATTTCTTTCCGCGCTTTTTATGATCCCTTCTTATTTCGGATGGATTGCGGCCCAGTTAGTAGCTATGGGAATTGTGATCCATACGCTCTTTGGTTTTGATATCTATGTAGGGATCCTTCTCGCCTCCATCGTAGTATTAATATATACTTATATAGGTGGAATGTGGGCAATTTCGATCACTGACTTCATGCAGACAATCCTGATCATAGTTGGCTTAGCAGTATTGGTTTGGGATCTGCAAGACAAGGCGGGAGGATTTCAAACTGTCCTCGCGACTGCGCAACCTGGCTTCTTCTCCTTCTTTCCGCCCATGAGAATGGATGCGATCCTGGCTTATATTGCGGCTTGGATGACGATAGGGCTTGGCTCTATTCCCCAGCAGGATATCTTTCAAAGGGTGATGTCCTCTAAGTCGGAAAAGGTTGCCGTGTATTCTTCTTTTCTGGGAGGAGGAATGTACTTAACGATCGCTTTCTTACCCTTGCTTGCCGGATATTTTGCAAGAAGGGTGTATCCGGAAATTGCCGCCGGGGACAATCAGATGATCCTTCCGAACGTAGTATTAGTACATTCTACTTTACTGATACAGATCCTATTTTTCGGTGCATTGCTTTCTGCGATCTTAAGCACAGCTTCCGGAGCAATTCTTGCACCGGCTTCGGTATTGGGAGAGAATTTGATCCGGCCAGCGCTTAAGGATCCATCCGAAAAATTGCTTTTGAGAGTGATGAGGTTTTCCGTATTAATCGTAACGATCGTTTCTGTAGGAATGGCATTGAGCGAAACCAATATCTATCAACTCGTGGCGGACTCTTCTTCCATTAGCCTTGTGTCTTTATTTGTACCTTTGATTGCTGCTCTGTTTTGGAAGAAGGCAAACGCGAGCGGGGCTGTATACGCAATGTTCTCCGGAATGATCGTTTGGTTGGTATTAAAATTTTTCGGGCCGGAATGGCTCCCGGCCACCATACCTGCGTTAGGCGTCAGCTTCTTGGGACAATATTTGGGGAGATTCTTTGCTTTTTCCTACTTGGAAGAAGGGTTAGGCTGAAACCCGATTTCTTCCTGCTGCCTTGGACTCATATAGTTTTAAGTCGGCAGCCTTTAGGAAGTCTTCTGAGCTTTCGTCGGTCTCTCGAGTCGCGACTCCTATACTCACGGTGATCTTCCAAGGGATATCGTCAAAGGTTTCGTTCTCGATCCTTGTTCGGATTCTTTCTGCAACGAATCTTGCGCCTTCTCGGTTGGTATTCGAAAGTACTACGCAGAATTCTTCCCCGCCATAACGAGCCGCTACATCACAATCCCGAACTAGACCGGATAAAAGACGACCTATACTTGCGAGAAGTTTATCTCCCGCTTGATGTCCTAAGGAATCATTTGCCTTCTTGAAATGATCGAGATCTAAAAGTAGAACGGATAAAGGAAAATCATATCTTCTGGATGCAGAAAGGAGAGTATGGAGGGACTCCATTAAATGTCTGCGATTGAATAGACCTGTTAAAGAATCCTTATGAGAAAGCTCTTTCAAGTTCCGATTAGATTCTTCTAATTGAAGTTGAAGTATATTGCCTTTAAGACGAGCACTTTCTACACTGATCGCACCTCCTAAACTTGCTATAGAGAATGCAATGATCGGAGTGACTGTAGGTAGATTGAATTCATTCCCCAATACATACACGAATCCAATCACAAACCATGAAAAATTCAAAAGAACAATGAATGTATAAGTGAAGAGGCTAGCTCGAATAAATAGAGGCAGCATAAGAAGACCAAAACAATAAGCAGAATAGTCTGTGATATGGGAGAAGTCGACCAAGGTGGTGGACGTTGTTGTCATCGTTAAAGCAATCACATAAGAAACAGTAGTGAAATGAGACAGTTTCTTTCCCTGTAGATCCTTAAGGGCTAAAATTGCCAACATGAATCCAGAAATCAAAGCCGAGGATCCGAAGCACATTCCATACAAGAATTGAAGATTAGGGACGGTTTGAGTGTCCGGTAAGAATAGATTTTGAAAGAGTAAGATAACAGAGATTAGTAGAATAAAAGAACTTAAAACCCTGATGGACTTATCGTTATCCAAGGACCTGAGTTTTCGAATTTCACCCGATTTCGAATAGGAAAAATCTTCCGCTATGAACTTTCTAATTTTCATGTGAATAATCAGATAGACGGAAGGAAGATCTTTGTTTATACAGAACTCTCTTCGTAACCTCTTTGCAGAAAGCCTTAAAATTAGAAAATTATTTACTTCATATAAGAAAGAAAGGTGAGGCTTCCTTCGTCCCGCAAACTAACGAGCATCCATTGAGTCTCGAATGAGAAAGATCTTAGACTTAGTTCTAGATAAACCTTCGATCTTTGATTGAGTAAAATCAATGCTGAAAGAAATTTACTAGATTGAAATGCAGCAAGATGAAAAAAGCCTCCCTTTCTACCTTACCTAAAAAAATCTGGTAAGCATGGAATCGGTCGCAACCGCAACTCGCTCAAAAACAGTAACTAACGAAATATTCTTAATCTTTCTTTTAGCAAGCATACAGTTCACAAACATCATGGACTTCATGATTATGTTTCCTCTTCAGGATTACTTCTTGAAGCAGTTTCATATTAATACTGCGATGTTCTCCTTAATTTTATCATCTTATTCTTTCGCGGCTGCGATCGCTGCGCTAGTTGGGGCTAACTTTATCGATCGCTTCAATCGTAAATCGGCTGCCATCTTTTTGTATTCCGGCTTCTTGATCGGAACGGCGCTTTGTGCCGTTGCGCATACTTATAGTTTTCTTTTGATCGCTCGCGTCATTGCCGGAATTTTCGGTGGAATGATGAGCGGAATCGTTCTTTCTATCATAGGCGACGTGTTTCCTATTGAGAAAAGAGGGAAGGCAATGGGTGGAGTGATGGGAGCTTTCTCTGCTGCTTCGGTATTAGGAGTTCCTTCAGGGATACGCATCGCAATTCATTTCGGCTGGAACTATACTTTTGGATTCATTGTAGCAATTGGAATTCCGATCTTAGCCTTTGCCATATTGTATTTACCTAGTTTGCCTTCTAAAATGGAGAAGACTCCAATTGCCGACTTCAGTCAGTTGGGTAAGGTTCTGTCCGATCCGGCTCACCTGAGAGCTTTAGTCTTCTTTATGGCCGTGATCCTAGGGGGGTTCACTGTAGTAACTTCGATCGCCGTTTATATGGAAAGGAATATGGGCTTCTCCAAGCATGATGTAAGCCGTATTTACGAAATCGGTGGGATATGTACGTTTGCTTCTTCTTGGTTAGTAGGTTTCCTATCTGATAAATTTGGAAAGCATAGGATCTTCATGTTCCTTGTCCTTCTTGCGATTTTACCGATTCTCTCGATCACTCATCTTCCTCAGGACTTGCCAGTGCCTTTGGCGCTCGTGGTGACCACCTTCTTCATGATCTTGGTTTCCGGTCGGGTGATTCCTGCAATGGCTTTGATGACTTCTTCCATTCGACCTGAGATCCGTGGAAGCTTCATGTCCGTGAATTCCAGCATGCAAAGTGTTGCGACGGGCCTGGGAGCTTTGTTAGCCGGTGCTATACTAGTTCAGTTGCCAAATGGAACTTTCGAAAGATTTGATATTGTAGGATATCTTGCGGTTGGCTTTAATCTTCTCGCTCTTTATCTCTCCAGAAAAGTAAAAGTAGTCTCCTAAACTGCTGAGATCGAAAAGTCATTTTGAAATTCTAAAAAAATTCGGACATTTCTTGACTTTTTAATGTGACAGAATATGGTCTGGCCACACGTAAAAGGAGGTGGTTTAGTTGAGTAGCGACAGTTGCAGCAAGAAAATGACCTGTGAGGTGGCTGAGCAATAGCCCAGACCCCTGCAAAAGGACCTTTCGGACCCTATTGCAATACCATCAGACCACTGGCCTTTCTGAGTTCTGAAAATTGGTCACTTTCGGGCATTCGGCTTTGCTGGACGCAGACACTCAGAAGGTTTTAATTCCTGAATATCATAAGTTGGGAATATTCCTTTTCGTCGAAGTTACGACAAGATTCACTCCTATTTCTTTCCAGGTTGATCTCCAAATTGGGAGATCATGATCAATTTGTAGTAACTTCGACAACCAAATCTCTAACTACTAGCTCTTCTCCTCCATCCAACTGCTCTCGTTATCCAACCGTTCAGCGGAAAGAGAGTGTTCCCTGTCGAAGTTACTACAAACCCAATCTTCCGAACCAATATTACGTCTTGAAATTTACCCGCAAGGTCGAAGACTGGCCCGGCAGGGTTTTTGATCGGAATGAAGAGAGCTTTGATCTTATCGGGTGGAGGAGCCAGAGGGGCCTATCACGCCGGCGTATTGAAGTATTTAGAAGAGATCAATTTCAAACCAGATGTGGTTTGTGGAACGTCCGTAGGAGCTATAACAGCCAGCGCACTCGGATGCGGAATGAACGCTGCGGGAATTATCGAGCTATGGAAATCCATAGAGATCCAAAAGGTAATGAAGTATTCCATTTGGAATGATTTCTTGGACCTGATCTTTCGCCGATTTTCCCCTTTGGCAGATACAACTCCCTTAAAATACCTGCTCTATTCTCAACTTGATTTTCGAAAGCTAAGAAAGAATCCGATGGAAGTGATCATCACTGCAGTGAACATATTGACAGCTGAGTTGGTGTTCTTCGGGAATAAGGACATAGATATAGAACATGTCATGGCTTCTTCCGCCATACCATTGATCTTCCCTTGGCAATATGTAGATGGCAAGCCACATTGGGACGGGGGTGTGATGGCTAACGTTCCTATTCTTCCCGCAGTAGAAAGAGGCGCCAAAGAAATCGTAGTAGTCTTACTCTCGCCGGTGGGCGGAGTGAATATGGGATTGCCAAGAAGCAGAAGAGAAGGATTGGAGCGAGTCTTCGAACTTTCTTTGATTGGGTCCTTTCAAACCATTATGGCAAACTTGCAATACCAGAAAAAGAAAAAAGAGAAGAAAAGAGGCTTCACAAGATCTTTGTCTCTCCTTTCCTTTTCGGAACCGGAGAAGTCGGATTACAAGATTCGAGTCATAGGACCGAGGACTTCTTTAGGATTCGGAAGTATATTAAATTTTTCTCAAGTCCAAGCGGATTATCTGATCAGCCGAGGATATGAAGACGCAAAGGTTCAATTCGGAGAAGATTAATCCAATGTTGGAAGTAAAAATTAAAGACGGGAATTTCGTAGATTCCGAAGGATATATTCTTCAACTGAGAGGAGTGAATCTTTCCGGAAGTACTAAACTTCCTTATAAACCGGATGGGACCACGCATTTTGATCAATCCTTGAGCTTTCATGACCACAGAAAAGTTTCTTTTGTGGGAAGGCCGTTAGAGGAAAAGGAAGCTTCGGAACATTTGGATCGCTTGCGAAAATGGGGATTTAATTTTCTTCGCTTCTTGGTGACTTGGGAGGCGATAGAACATCTCGGCCCTGGCAAGTATGATCTGGCCTATCTGGATTACGTGGAAAGAATGGTCGCCTTAGCCGAGAAGAAAGGCTTCTACGTATTTATGGATCCGCACCAAGACGTTTGGTCCCGATTTACCGGAGGAGACGGCGCACCCGGTTGGACCTTAGAAGAAGTCGGAATGGACATAGAGAAGATCAAAGATTCCGACACTGCAATCGTACATCATTTCCAAGGTAGGAACTACCGAAGAATGTCCTGGCCTCTGAATTATCAGAAGTATGCATGCGGTACCATGTTTACTCTTTTCTTTGGGGGAAGGACCTTCGCACCGAAACTAAACATTCGCGGAAAGAATGCGGAGACTTTTTTACAAGATCATTATATAGAAGCGATTAGTAAAGTAGCGAAGAAGGTTTCGAAATACAAAAATGTGCTCGGCTTCGATTCATTGAACGAGCCTTCTCCTGGCTGGATAGGAAAGAAGAATATAGGAGAATTCTCTGGCCTTGGTTTCGGAAAAATAGTATCCACTTCTCCTTTTCAAGAAATGTTCCTTTCCGAAGGAAGAACAGTAAATGCGTATAACGCGTATATGTTGGGATTTACAGGTGTTCATTTCGGAAAAACTAAATTGAATCCGAACGGGATTCCTCTTTGGAAAGAAGGAAAGTCTTGCGTATGGAGACAGCATGGGGTTTGGGATTACGATCCGAACGGGGCTCCCATGCTCTTAAGACCGAATTACTTCGGAAAGTATAGAGGAAGACAAGTCGAATTCTATTCCGAGTTTATGCTTCCCTTTATTAAGAAATTCAAAACTAGGATCCAATCCGTACAAAAGAAATTCTCCGTCTTTATAGAATCCGATCCTGGAAGCCTTGATATAGATTGGAAGGAGAAGCCGAAAACAGGAGAGGGAACTGTTGTAAACGCCACTCACTGGTATGATGTTTCGGTGCTCATGTTCAAACGTTATATTCCTTGGTTCGGAGTGCATATCTTCAAGCAGGTTCCGATATTCGGTAGAAAGAATGTGGATAGAGCGTACGAAGATACCATTAAGATGATCAAGGATCTCTCCATTAAGAAAATGGGAAATTGTCCTACCGTTATCGGAGAGACTGGAATCCCGATGGATATGAACGGACGATTAGCTTTTCGAACTAAGAACTATTCTCATTTAGAAGCAGCATTGCATAGGATCCTTTCCGCTATCGAAAAGAACTTCGTGCATTATACGTTATGGAACTATACTCCTGATAATACGAATAGCCTTGGCGATAGATGGAACGAAGAAGACCTTTCTATCTATTCTATAGACACTCCTAAGAGCATAGATGAAGATGGGGGAAGGGCAGTGAAGGCCTTTTCTCGTCCATATCCGATTCGAACAAAAGGGGATCCCGAAGCCATTAGCTTTGATATGGATAAGTCCATGTTCAAATATTCGTTTCGTAAAGAAGCAGAAGAGATCCCTATTGTTGAGATCTTTCTTCCGGAAGTTCATTACGGAAAAGGTTTCGAAGTATTGGTAAATGCCGGAACTTGGAAGTATGATGCAAAGAAGAGGATATTAACCTTTAAGGGAGAAAAGTCAGTCTCATATTACGGCATAACTATTTTCCCGGCAAAAAAATAACTTTTCTATAGAATGGTGGTCGCTAAAATGGCGTTCGTCGTTGAACTTTCGCGACATATAATAAATATTCGTAGAGGTGTTGCATGAAAAAAACGTTTTTTTCAATCCTTGCTATCTTTCTTCTTGCAGGTATTATTTCTTGCGGAGGAGCAAAAGTTAGCCAAGCAGAATGTGAACCAGTAGTAGGCGATCTATTGAAAAACATTACCGCTGCTCAAACTCCTGAGCAAGCTGCAAAGTTTCAAGTGATGCAAGCTCAAGTTTCAGCTCAATTGCTGAAAGAATGTATGACTGGAAAGTATGATCTTACCTGTTTAAGATCTGCTAAAACAATTGCAGCTCTTCAAACCTGCAAAAAGTAATTTCTTCTAAAAGAGTCGAGTTCTAAACTCGGCTCTTTTCTTCTACTCTTCTCCTTTCTCCTTCGTAATCAAAAAAAAGCCTTTCTCTTCCGTATAGCATCCGTGTTCTCTATACTGCCCACTTGGAAAGAAGTGGATCCTCTGCGCATAACGATATTCATTCCGAACGCATTTTAGACAAATATCCCAGCGTATCGCCCAATCGCATTCCTCCGTCCTAAAAGCAGGTAATACTCTAAGCAAAGGTTTTACACTAGGACTTTCTCCAGGAAAAGCGCTTTGAGGAGAAGGGACCAGATCTCCTTGGGATATGAATCCAGCCATAGTGATCAGTAAGATTGCTATAAAAGAAGGGGATTTCATTTAGGATCAGATCTTTTTCTAAGATCGGCGAACGGAAGGCCAGTCTGGAGGGGAATTATGTCGTATTGTGGGAATCGGATGTCGAAGATACTACAAAAATCCCCCCTCAGCTTCCAGCTTGACGGATCGCAACTGACCTATTTCGCGCTCGGAGTCGCAAGGCTGGAGCAAGCGGACAACGATGACCGAGCTCTTCTTCTCAACTGGAGCGGAGAGAAGTTATGCAAGTAAGAAGAATTATTTGATCGAAAATTTTCTCCGAATGTAAAAAAGCCAGTTTCGATTTGTTACTTCAATCAAAGCCCAAAGGAGAAAATAGGAAAGGGTAGAGTTAGATTAACCGTCGGAATTTACTTGAATTAGCGTTTCCAGCTGAAATCTTTGTGCAATGGCGTCCCGAAAAGACTTTATGGAAACCCTTTATAGGGAATCCAGCGGGAGAATCTTTGACTTCCTGTACAAATACACTGGGAATCCAGAGATCGCCTCTGACCTAATGCAGGATACGTTTCTTAATTTTTTTAAGAAGTATTCGGATTCCGACCTGAACAAGGAACAAGCCCTTAAGCTATTATATACCATCGCGAGAAATCGATCCATCAATCACGCAAAGAAGTTTTCTACCGTGAAGGAATCCGGTTCGGACGATATGGGGCATTACAAGGAAGAAGGTCAAAGTTTTGTTCGCAAGGCAGAACTTTCCGATCTAGAAACCAGATTAATGGAATGTCTGGGTGATTTGGAAGAAGGAGAAAGATACGCTTTAGTATTAAAGAATATAGAGAATTACACGTTAGCTGATATTGCTGAAGTGATGGATATTTCCGTTGCAACTGCTTCCAGGCTTGTCGTCAAGGCGACGGCAAAGCTGTTAGAGATAGCGAAAAGCAAACAGATCTTACCGATGTAATCTGGACGAAGAGAAGGCTTAAGGGGAAAATGGAAGATAATTTCGAAGAAAAAATCAGGAAGGCACTCGAGGGAGAAAAGAACGAATATAGTTCTTCTATCGACGCATTGTCGAACCTGCTTTCGAAATCTTGGGCTAGTCCGCCTCAGGATCTTTCATTCGATCAGATTTACGAAAAATCCAAGGCATCTAAGGTAATTCAATTCAAGCGACCTCTGGCTTATGCACTTTCGGCCGCTGCTGCAATCTTATTAGGAGCTATCGGGCTCTTTATATTACAAAATCCTAAATCTTCTTCTACGCCTTCCGATCAATTTACGATCTCCGTCATGAAGATTATCGGAAAAGGTTATCTTTCTTCGATCGATTCCGAAAAACAATTGGCCCTGAATGAAGGCGAGGCTGTAGGACGAGGCCAGACTTTAAGAACGGAAGCCGGATCAAAGCTTTTTCTCTCTGTTTCAAAAGGAGAAGGAATGGTCTTGGAAGAAGGGACTGAACTCGAGATCCTAAGGGATTCTAAGCAATCTTTCCGTCTGAAAGCTGGAACTGTGCTGGTCCATCTCCATAAAAATCTGAAGAAGGAAGACTTCCGAATCTATACTTCTTCCGGATTGGTAGAAGTGCGGGGAACCAAGTTCGAGATCCGAGAGACGAAAGCAGAAGGCACGGTCGTTTCCGTTCTTGAGGGAAGAGTTGCCGCAATCAATACCAACGAATCCGATCGAGGGGAGCAGGTATTGGAGCCTGGGCAAAAGATCCGTTTAGAATCGAAAGGGTTTCAGCGTTCCTTCCTCTCTGCCGTGGAACAAAAAGGCCTGAATCAGAAATTTACCGAACTTAAAGTAGATGAGATCCCAAGAAATACCGAGAAATCTTTTTCAAATAAAGAAGACCTTTTTAAAGAATATCAGAGAATAGAAAGAGTAGTGCTCTCGAATGGTGAGACCCTTGAAGGGGTGATCGTGGATATGGACGAAAGTTTTATGTATTTGCAGACCCTCAAAAACGAAATAAAGATACCAAGGGATTCCGTGAACGAGGTGATTCAACTTCGATAAAAGAGAAATATTTTTGACATGTGGGGAATTTTCGAGAAATTCTACCTAAGAAGGTTCATCTCTATATGTCTGAAGAAACCGTAAACCCATCTGCAAAAACCCCCAGATACAAAAGGCACCTTGCGAATTATCTGATCGATAAGGATTTCCAGTTAAGATTCTTCTTAAACTTTTCCTTATTATTCATCTTCGGACTACTGTTGACTCTCGGCTTTTTATTCTGGATCCATTCCACAAAATATGATAAAGGCGTAGTGTTCCGTCTTCGTCAAGACACCGTAAAGTTTTATCAAAAAGGTTTCGAGGTCGTTAACGGAGAAGAAAAGGAAAAATACGTAGAGAAGGAATATGCACTTCCCGACTACGATCATGGTCTGGATCTGTTTACTATCCAGTTTCGAGGGATTATTCTTTTCTCTACACTCTACTTGTTCTTATCTGCGGCGTTCGTCTTGGTCTACTCGCATAAAATGGCGGGTCCAATCTATAACATAAAGAAGAATCTAAGGCTACTCTTAGACGGAAAGGATGTGGATAAGATTCGGATCCGGAGTGGGGATGAATTTCAGGATCTCGCTGACTTATTGAATGAGCTCATAGATAAAAAAATTCATCATCATAAATGAAGAAAGCTCTCGGGTTTTTGTTCTTAGCTCTCTAAATTTTGCCATTAAGATCCATTAGAATATTCTAAATTTGAAAAGTATTTTATTATCTCTCTATAAATTCACTATAGGTAATCTTCTCCTTGAATCGGAACGAATATGAAAAACGTATTGGTTCCGACGACAAAGCATCACTTATATCATTCTGATTCCCGCAAGATGAAGGAATTATCCGACGAGAGCGTGGATCTCGTTTTGACATCTCCTCCTTATCCAATGGTGGAAATGTGGGATGATCTTTTCAAGAGCTGGGATAAAAACACAAAAAAGTTTTTATCTAAAAACCAAGGCAATGAAGCATTCGAAAGTATGCATTTGCAATTGGATCGGGTCTGGTCTGAGTGCTATCGAGTTTTAAAGCAGGGAGGAATTCTCCTCGTCAATATTGGTGATGCAACTAGAAGTATCGGCGGCGAATTTTCCCTTTTTTCGAATCATTCTCGAATTCTCCAAGCTTGCCGGAGTTTGGGCTTCACTTCTCTACCTGATATTTTATGGAGAAAACAAACGAATTCTCCTACTAAATTCATGGGTTCTGGAATGTTCCCGGTTGGTGCGTACGTTACTTACGAACATGAATATATACTCATCTTCCGAAAAGGGGCCCTAAGAAAATACTCCAAGCAAGAAGTTGAAATCCGAAGAAATAGCGCCTTCTTCTGGGAAGAGAGAAATAAGTGGTTTTCCGATGTTTGGGAGCTGAAAGGGGAGAGGCAGATTTTTAAGGATGTAGGAGCTTCGCGGGAAAGGACGGCTGCTTTCCCTTTGGAATTCGCATACCGCCTGGTAAATATGTTTTCTATCAAAGGGGACACTGTTTTGGATCCGTTTTTGGGGACCGGAACTACTTCTTTGGCCGCACTTTTGAGTTCTCGAAATAGTGCAGGATATGATCTCGATTCTGGGATACTATCGATTGCGAGGAAGAAGCTGCTGAGTGCTGCTGGGATTTCGTCGAAGTTACTACAAATTCGGGTTCAAAGTCATCGCGAGTTTGTCTCCGAACGGGAGTTAATTGGGAAGAAGTTAGCTCACGTGAATAAATATTTCGATTTTCCGGTAGTGACATCCCAGGAGAAGCAATTGAGCTTCGAGATAGTAGAAGAAATTAACGAAGATAAAGACTCTTCTATCCTGGCAAATTATAGTCCGTTCTGATCTTCAATTTCAGTGAAATGGCTCTATTTTATTTGTTGTCAACATTATATTTCCTGAAATGATTCCGAGCGAAGAATGAATCGTGAAATATAAAAGGGAGTTTATTGATGAATCTGAGGCTTACTTTAACGATATCTGCATTTCTGCTCTCTTTGGGTGTTAATATACATTCTGTATATGCGGCCGATGAAGTTGCAATTGTTCTATTTGTGGTTGGTGAGGCGTCCGGACTTCAAGACGGCAAAAAGTTAAGTCTTAAAAAGAACGTTGTTTTAAAAAAGCAAGATGAAATAGAAACGAAAGAAGGGAAGGTGGATTTGCAAATTGGCCCCTCCGTAGTAGTTCGTATTTCTCCTTTTACAAAGGTTCGTCTTGCTGAACTTAGCTCTGATAATAAGGAAAATAAATCGAAGGTTGCTCTCGTTTCGGGAAAAATCTTTGCGAGAGTTGATAAAGGTGCTAAAAAAGAAGACTTCGCAGTTACTTCCCCATCGTATAACGCAGGTGTTCGCGGAACTCAGTTTGCTATAAGTGAAGAAACGGAATCTCAAAAGCAAAGCAACCCGGAACATGAAGATTCAGATGTTCCTAATGGCATCTTTGTGAAGGAAGGCGAAGTCGGAGTTACTACGGGATCTGGACAAAATTTCCCTCTGAAAGGAAATGAAGAGGCCGTTTTATCTTCCCAAGGACTTCTAAAGCAGCCTTTAGAGGAATTCATGCGGGAGAAGATGAAGATTCTCGATGGCTTTAAGCGCATCAGCGAAGAAAATTACAAATTGCTGAGAGATCAAAGACTGCAAAATCAAGAATTGTTACATCATACTAAAACTACCGAATAGAGTAACGCGGAAGATTTGTAGTATCTTCGACACATAAATTTATACGATTTTTTTCGCGCACTTTATCAGAGCGGAAACAGTACTTCTTATGAGTACATCCGTTGTTTTTCAAAAAGATTCGCTTGAGAAGAAGGATAAGATTCCTAGATATTTATATCCTTCTACAGCCCTGATCCCATTAGATTTATGGCGCCAGATCCCGGCAGTATATAAGAAGAATTTCTCTTACTATTTAGGCATTCTGCGGGGAAGATATCACCATCTTCTTTACACCCATGAATATTTGGGTAAGTCATCTTTGCGAACTACCTTTCAAGAAAAAGGCCAAAGCCTAATTCGGCATAGCTACCGGCCTATTGAAGAGCATTACCAAGAGTTAAGGAATATTGCAATTGGTCACGGGGTTTCGGTTAACCTTCTTATAGCGCTCATGATATTTTGGGATTCTTGCAAATCTATTCGAAAGCTTTTGAGGCAATTTTGGAAAGGACGTAAGCCCCCTGAATTGGAGATTTTACATGTTTCCAGGGTGCTGGACATAGCAACTCAAGAAGTCCGGGTTCTTTCTCTCCATTGCCCGACTAAATTCTACCTTTCGAGAGGATCTACTCGTTGGGTTTAGGTCATTTTTTAGCTTAGAGGACATAATTGTATATATTTTGTAGGATATTTTGCTTGAAGAAATCAAGATATCTTGATATGCTGAAGAAAACTTAGTATGAGCATTCGAGATGTTTCGAACGGCAGGGAATCCCTCGAAGTATTCGAGCCTTTTATGGGGAAGGCAGGAGCTTCTGCGGAAGCTATTGCTTTGGCTCCTTCGAGCAAAGGCAAGGACATACTACTTGCAATAAAAGCATTATCTGATGAAACAAGAGTTCGCATTCTTCGTATCTTATCTATTGCGCCTTTGAATGTTCAAGAAGTGACTGAAGTTTTGCGAATGGGCCAGTCTCGCATTTCGAGACACCTGAAAATTCTGACCGATGCGGGCTTCTTAATTTCGCAAAGAGAAGGCTCTTGGGTTTATTATAGACCAAAGGATATTGAAAAGGCA
This sequence comes from Leptospira semungkisensis, assembly GCF_004770055.1. Taxonomy (NCBI): domain Bacteria; kingdom Pseudomonadati; phylum Spirochaetota; class Leptospiria; order Leptospirales; family Leptospiraceae; genus Leptospira; species Leptospira semungkisensis. The sequence goes on from NZ_RQEP01000012.1 coordinate 150,015, forward strand.
GACGACTTTTCTTCACATCTTCATGCTTTACTACTTACGTTTGAAAATAATCTTCCCTATTCCGAGCACGATTTAGCAAAGACAAAGGGGCTTCTGAAACAGAGGGATTTGAAGACATCCAAGTATTTTGATGATGTAGCTCAAAATTGGGAAACGATTCAAAGCGATGTTTTGGATCCGATTTTGTATAGGAATAAGATCCTAGAATTGTTGCCTGAACACTCTGGTAGGATCTTTGACCTTGGCTGTGGGCCAGGCGGACTTATCCCTTACTTATTAACAAAAGGCCAAGAAGTGTTGGGAATTGATTCTTCTGCTAAGATGATTAAGAAGGCAGAGAGTTTATTTTTGAATAACCCTCAAGTTCGTTTTTTGGAATCTGAAATCGAATCTTTACCAGTCGAGCTAGCAAATCAGGCGGATTCTGTAGTATCTTCGATGGTCCTTCACCATCTCTCTAATCCTGCTCGAGCAATGAAAGAAGTTCATTCCGTATTAAAAGAAGACGGAACATTCATTATCGTTGATCTTAAAAAACATAATCAAGAAATCATGCGGGATAATTTTGCAGACTTGTGGCTTGGTTTTGAACCCGAGCTCTTAACGGATTGGCTGGAACATACAGGTTTTCAGGTCCAATCGATAGAAGAAGTCGAATCACAGAAATACTTCAAAGTATTAATTATAAAAGCTAAGAAAAGAGGAGGACTTTAATGTCCGCGACAGTTCAAGAGAAAGGTTTAAAATATAAAGTTAAGGATATCTCCCTCGCAGATTGGGGCCGCGAGGAAATCATTCTTGCTGAGAAAGAGATGCCGGGTCTGATGGCTCTTCGTAAAGAATACAAGGGCAAACAACCGCTTAAAGGTGCTCGGATCGCTGGTTCCCTTCACATGACAATCCAAACTGCAGTGTTGATTGAAACTCTTACTGAGTTAGGAGCTGAAGTTCGCTGGTCATCCTGCAATATCTTCTCCACTCAAGATCATGCTGCAGCTGCAATTGCAAAAACTGGTGTTCCTGTATTTGCATGGAAAGGTGAAACAGAAGAAGAATATTGGTGGTGTGTAGAGCAAACGCTCTTCTTCGACGGTGAGAAAGGCCCGAATATGATCCTTGATGATGGCGGAGACCTTACAATGTACGTTCATGAGAAGTTTCCTCAACTTTTGAACGAGATCAAAGGGGTTTCTGAAGAAACTACCACAGGCGTAAAAGGTTTGGAAAAGCTTCTTAAGAAGGGCGGACTAAAAATTCCGGCAATTAACGTAAACGATTCCGTCACTAAATCTAAATTTGACAACCTCTACGGATGCCGTGAGTCCTTGGCAGACGGTATCAAGCGCGCTACTGACGTTATGCTTGCTGGAAAAGTCGCTTTAGTTTGCGGTTACGGTGATGTTGGTAAGGGTTCCGCAGCTTCCCTCAGGAATTTCGGTGCTCGCGTAATCGTAACCGAGATCGATCCAATCTGCGCTCTTCAGGCTGTTATGGAAGGATACCAAGTTCTAAGAGTGGAAGATGTGATCGAGTTTGTTGATCTTGTAGTAACTTCGACAGGAAACGACGACATCATCACCCTAGAACACATGAAAGCGATGAAAGACGGATCAATCCTCTGCAATATCGGGCACTTTGACACTGAAATCCAGATGTCTAGACTGAATTCAGAATCTGGCGTAGTTAAGAAGGAAATCAAACCTCAGGTAGATAAGTACACCTTTGCGAACGGAAGATCTATTATCGTTCTCGCAGAAGGCCGTCTTGTAAACCTTGGTTGCGCTACTGGTCACCCTTCTTTCGTAATGTCTTGCTCATTCACGAACCAAGTTCTGGCTCAAATCGAGCTTTGGAACAACAAGTACGAGATTGGTGTTTATAGACTTCCTAAAAAACTGGATGAGAAGGTTGCGGCCTTACATTTAGAGCAATTAGGAGTTCGTTTAACAACATTGAACGCGAAACAAGCCGATTATATCGGAGTTCCGGTCGATGGTCCATACAAACCAGAGCATTATCGTTACTGATCTGCTTTTAAAGTAAGGCACAAAAGTCGTGGCATATGTGGTAACCCCGCCCTGTATAGGATGTAAGATTACCTATTGTGCCGCGGCTTGTCCGGTCGAAGCGTTTCGGGAAGGGGAGAACTACCTCTTGATCGATCCGGATATATGCATTCATTGTAATGATTGTTTACGTGAATGTCCCGTGAACGCGATTTTTCCGGAGGATGAAGTTCCAGTAGTTTGGAAAGAATGGATCGGAATTAACGCTAGAGAATCGAAGAAATTACCGATTATTCGAGATCTGAAGACTCCTCTTTTAGATAAACAGTGCAATATTAGAGAATTATGAAAAACAAATTTCCCACATATACGAATCCTAAGGCCCAAGAACTTCTTAAGCTACTAGAAGAAAGAATACTAGTGCTGGATGGTGCAATGGGAACGATGATCCAGCAATACGGTTTAACGGAATCGGATTTTAGAGATGAAAGACTGAAAGATCACCCTTCTGCATTGAAAGGGAATAATGATCTATTAGTGATTACTAAACCTGAGGTAATCGAAGAGATCCATTTCAAATTCCTGGAGGCAGGAGCAAATATTCTGGAAACGAATACATTCAGCTCCAATAGCATTTCCCAGGCAGATTATCATGCTCAGGCTTATGTGGACGAGATCAATCGCAAGGCTGTTCGAGTCGCTCGCTCTGCAATGGATAGATTTGCGAAGAAGAATCCGGATCATCCTCTCTTCCTCGCGGGTTCGATCGGGCCGACTACTAAGACCGCTTCTCTTTCGCCTGATGTAAATAATCCGGCCTTTAGAGCTGTAACTTTCGATGAACTAGTCGAGTCATTCTACGAGCAAGTAAGAGCTCTTGTGGAGGAAGGAGTCGATATTCTTCTGACTGAAACAAATATCGATACTTTAAATCTCAAGGCTATCATTGTTGCGATTGAAAATGTATTTCATGATTTGCAGGTAAGAATTCCCGTCTCAATTTCTGTTACTATCACAGACGCATCCGGTAGAACTCTATCCGGACAAACGATTGAGGCCTTCTATAATTCCATCTATCATGCGAACCCTTTATCTGTAGGGATAAACTGTGCGTTAGGCGCAGGCGAAATGAGACCGTATATAGAAGAGTTATCCAGGATATCGAATTGTTATATAAGTTGTTATCCTAATGCAGGCCTACCGAATGCTTTCGGCGGATATGATCAGACTCCTGAAGAATTCGGAAACTACTTGGATGATTTTTCCAACCAAGGCTGGTTGAATATTGCAGGCGGTTGTTGTGGAACTACTCCCGCTCATATTTCTGCGGGAGCAAAAGCAGTTCAGAATAAGAAGCCGAGAGAAATTCCCGCCATTATAGAAAAAACCAAGTTATCTGGTTTAGAACCTTTGAATATAGATGAGAATACGGGATTTATTCTTATCGGTGAGAGAACGAACGTAACAGGATCTCCTAAATTTAAGAAACTGATCCTTGAAGGAAATTTTGAAGAAGCAATTTCGGTCGCGCTGCAGCAAGTGGATGCCGGAGCCAATGTGATTGATCTCAATTTCGATGAGGCTCTCTTGGATGGAGAAGCGTCTATGAGACATTTCTTAAATCTAATCGCCGTTGAGCCGGATATAGCTAAAGTCCCTTTCATGATCGACAGTTCCAAATGGTCTGTTTTGGAAACCGGATTAAAATGCATTCAAGGAAAACCGATCGTTAACTCTATCTCTTTGAAAGAAGGTGAAGAGAAATTTTTAGCGCAAGCTCGTTTGGTCAAAATGTATGGTGCTGCGGTCATCGTAATGGCGTTCGATGAGCAAGGACAAGCTGCGACCAAGGACGATAAGGTCCGTATTTGTGTTCGCGCTTACAATCTATTAGTGGAGAAAGCGAATTTCTCTCCTTTTGATATTATTTTCGATCCGAACATCTTAACTGTTGGGACAGGGATCGAAGAGCATAATAACTATGCAGTCGATTTTATAGAAGCGATCAAAGAAATAAAACTTAAATGTCCTGGTGCGAAAATCAGCGGTGGTCTAAGTAATATTTCTTTTTCCTTCAGAGGGAATAATCCAGTTCGAGAAGCGATGCACTCTGCTTTCTTATATCATGCGATCAGTGCCGGGATGGATATGGCGATCGTAAACGCTGGAATGCTTGCGGTATATGAAGAAGTTCCAAAAGACCTTTTGGAAAGAGTAGAAGATGTGCTCTTAAATCGCAGGTCGGATGCAACCGAAAGATTGATCGAATTTGCCGAGTCCGTTAAGTCCGGTGGCAAGGTTGAAAAGAAAGAAGAAGCTTGGAGAGAAGGAACAGTTGAACAGCGACTGGAATATGCTCTCGTAAAAGGAATTGTAGAATACATCGATCAAGATACGGAAGAAGCTCGATTGAAATACGATCAGCCTTTGAACGTGATCGAGGGCCCTCTTATGGATGGAATGAGAGTGGTCGGAGACTTGTTCGGTTCCGGAAAAATGTTCCTTCCTCAGGTAGTAAAGAGCGCTAGGGTAATGAAGAAATCCGTAGCGTATCTTCTTCCTTATATGGAAGAAGAAAATCGCAAACGTACTCAAAGTTCTGCAAAACAGAAATTCTTGATCGCGACTGTAAAAGGGGATGTTCACGATATCGGCAAGAATATCGTGGGAGTGGTCCTTGCTTGTAACAACTACGAGGTTATCGATCTAGGGGTTATGGTCCCTTGTGAGAAGATCTTAGAGGAAGCAAAGCTACAGAATGTTGATATCGTCGGTCTTTCCGGATTAATCACTCCTTCATTGGATGAAATGGTCCATGTTGCGTCCGAAATGAAAAGAATGGGCTTTAATATTCCTCTTCTGATCGGCGGAGCGACTACAAGTTCTGCGCATACTGCCGTTAAGATCTCCGAAAAATATGATCAGCCAGTAGTTCACGTTATTGATGCTTCTCGCGTTGTGAATGTGGTCGGTAGACTCTTAAATCCTTCATTAAAAGAAGATTATATAAAGCAGATCAAAGAAGATCAGAAAACTCAGAGAGAAATCTATTTCAATACTAGAAGCGATCGTAAATTGGTCTCTATAGAAGATGCCAGAGAAAATCGCTATGTGACAGATTGGAATGTTACCAAGGTTTCCACGCCGAATTTTGTAGGAGTAAGGGTCTTTGACGAAGAAATTTCGTTGGAAGAACTTCTTCCATACATCGATTGGTCTCCTTTCTTCCAAGCTTGGGAATTAAAAGGAAGATATCCTTCTATCCTAGAGAATGAAACTTATGGAAAGCAAGCGAGAGAGCTATTTAAAGATGCCCAAAAGTTATTGGAAGATATAATTCCAAATAAGAGGTATCGTACTAAGGGTGTAATTGGAATATTCCCCGCAAATAGCGTAGGCGATGATATCGAAGTCTATGAAGATGAGAATCGAAAAAAGGTAAAAACGGTTTTCCACACTCTTCGTCAGCAGATCAGCAAAGAAGATAAGCAAGAACCAAATTATTGCCTGGCAGACTATATAGCTCCGAAAGATAGCGGAATAGCCGACTATGTAGGTGGGTTTGCAGTTACTGCCGGCCACGGAGTAGAAGAGTTTGCTGCATTATTTGATGCTAAATTAGATGATTATAATTCCATAATGTCTAAAGCGCTCGGAGACAGGTTCGCTGAGGCGTTTGCGGAATATATGCATTTGAAAGTAAGGAAGGAAATCTGGGGTTATGTTCCGGATGAAAATCTTTCTGCCGAAGAATTGATCCGTGAAAAGTATCGCGGGATCCGTCCGGCTGCTGGTTATCCTGCGAGCCCAGATCATACTGAAAAAAGGACACTATTTGATCTATTGGATGCCGAACGTAATACCGGGATTACTCTTACTGAACACTTTGCGATGTGGCCGGCGAGTTCTGTCAGTGGGCTTTATTTTGCTCATCCAGAAGCGAAGTATTTTGCAGTGGCAAAAATCAATAAGGACCAGGTGGAAGATTACGCTAAAAGGAAAGGAATTTCCGTTTCGGAAGTGGAGCGTTGGCTGGCACCGAATTTAGCTTATGATCCCCAAGAGGCAGTTTCGAAAGTCTAACTAGAGATGAAATCTTTTGTCAAAGTTACTACAAATTCCGGGCATTTGGCTCATGCGGAATACACGCATGAGCTGGCGCCTGGCGGTGAATTTGCGTTCCACCCTTGGTTGGCCTCGAAAATCCGGGAGAAAGCTGGTAGACACGATATCTGGTTGAAGGTCCGGGAAATTAGCTGCGATGAAGTAAGCTGCCCAGTTACCGAAACCCAAATTGATGTGTTTGACCCAAGTTCAAATACATCTCTCTTCTTTTTGCGATTTGGTAGAAAGAAGGAGCAAATCAATAAGCTTGATCTTCAATTGGCCTTCGATCGAAAGAAGAATTTGTAGTATCTTCGACAACCTAGTCCAAAACAAACCCTGATAACAGCCTCTCAAAGTTTACCTTCTCCCGATCGAACTGATTTTCTAAAGTAAAGGTAGAGAATTGGATGGAGCCGAAGGTTCCACTGGTGATGAAGGTATAAAAAATCAATTTTAGGCCTTTCGTATGAGCTTTGTAGGTTACTATCTTGCCTATAACTCCATTGATCGAGCAATCTTCAATATTTAGGATCCTTGCTTCTGGATCGGATTTGCCTATACTTAGGATCAGGAGTTCCGGAAAGCTTTCGAGTGGAATTTCCGCTCCATCGTAGATAGCCATCGCGTTCGCGCTTTTGCTAGGATTAACAAAGTGAAATTCCGCGAATTCAGAATTGCTACTTACTAAGCTCCACTGGTCAGGGTTATATAAAATGGAATACTTCCCGAGCTTACTCTTCGCAATCGCGCCCATATCCTTGCTTTTAGCTAGATTTCGGACAGGTGCTCGTTTTTCTTTCGCGTCGGACTTTGCTTCCGCAGTGTATTGCCAAGTATGATCGTCTTTGAGTAGGACCTTCTTTCCCTCTTTGGTATAAACCGTTTCTTCTGAATGGAGGGATAAGGAGAAAAGCAGCAGGAGTAATAGAGAGGATTTCTTCATAGTTACGTTTTAGAATGTTCTGAAAACCTGAGACTTAGTGGAGATATGAGAAAGAGGGGTTAAAAACCGTCGAAGTTACTACAAAATCGAACCAGAACCATCTAGATTTACTTAGTGTTATTCGGAGAACTCTCAGAGAATCTATATTTCACTCCTAATAGACCCTGAACCTCTGGAGTAAGTAATCCATCTGTATTTGGAAAAGGCTGGTGCAACGGCAATCTAACCAGACCTTCAAAGCTTAAATTCTTAGTAGAGATGGAAAAACCGGGATTCACATAATACTCATAGCCCTGCTGCCAACCTCTAAATGCAGGAGGAATATCTACAGCTAAGAAAGCCTTGTCGTTGAAACGTTTGATTCCGGAAAATTGCAGAAAGAAATCCATCTTATTGAGCGCACTCGAATTAGAAATCAGTGAATAAGAGATCCCGATGGAAGATTTTGCGGATTCTGGGATCGCCAAACCCACGTTATTCCCTGCCATTCGCCAGCCCACATCCATTTGAATCCCGGCACGTCCCAATAAATAACCGAAGAGTATATTCCCCGCTTGGTTATCCAATCCTTTCGAGAGATTTTGGTTCCCTCCTGGAAGGGCAGTTGTTGTGCTCCTAACGTCCGTCAAAGGGTCGAAGGCTCTTTTCTCCGAAGTAGTTCCTACATACGCTTCCGCTTTGGAATCCTTAGTCTGGCTCATCGCGAGACCCATGACGAATATCTCTTCTCTTCCAAAGGCCGGATACAAGGAGAAGAATTCTCTTCTTTGTAGATTGATTCTTGGTAGGGAAGGTGCCTTTGTAGTGAACCCAGGAATTGATTCTAGAACCGGAGATTCATTCGGAAAATATTCTTGGAAGACTTTTATCTCGTAGGGATGTTTGAATGCAGCCGCAGAAAAGAAACGGACAGGTTTTTCTTCTTCCTTCTTCTTGTCAGCGTCGTTAGGAGGTTCTTCTACATGGAACGAAGACTTTTTAGAAGAGAATACTCCGAAGGAATCCCAAAAAGGGGAATTACTCTCCGCGTATAAAACGGATAGACTAAGAAGAAAAGGACCTATAATCGGGAGATAAGCATGACTTGTTTTTTTGGGCTCGGGTCTGAGCTTGCGAGAATGGAAATCGAGATCATCTGCCATCTTTGGATTCGTTTCCACCCTTTATTTATTGATATATGACGAAATTATCTGCTTTGCCAATGAAAAATCCGTCCTATTCTCCGAAAAATGTCCTTTTGAAAATTCTTTTGGAAGCGAGCTAAGATGAACACTCGAATCAAAAATTTCGGACCCTGCAAGGTGGTCAGCCCGGCCGGTTACGAATATTATACTCCTGACGAATCTAAGGTTATTTTTAAGACCGTTTTCGAGACCGATGAGAGTTGGCAGGCATATAAGAGTGCTGGTGTGGAGTTTTTCGAGCAAGCAGGACCCAGAAAGGAAATTTATTTCGACCCGAAGGATGTGACTGCGGGGATCGTGACTTGCGGTGGTCTTTGTCCGGGCATCAACGACGTAATTCGCGGAATCGTAATGGAGTTGAATTACAGATACGGAGTGAAGAGGGTCCTAGGCTTTCCGTACGGATACCAGGGTTTGGTTAAGAAGTATGATCATAAACCAGTGGAGCTCACTCCGGAGAATGTAGCTCATATAGGAAGGGACGGAGGAACCATTCTCGCTTCTTCTCGAGGAAACCAAGAAGCTACCGATATGGTGGATCGTCTTTCGCTCTATGGAGTTAAGATCCTCTTTTGCATAGGCGGGGATGGTACTCTAAGAGGTGCCAAGGAAATCGTAAAAGAGATAGAGAAAAGGGGAGAGCAGATCTCCGTTATTGGAGTTCCAAAGACGATAGATAACGATATCAACTATGTTCAAAAAACATTCGGTTTTTCTACTGCGTTTTCCAAGGCAATGGAAGCAGTGGAATGCGCCCATGTTGAGTCCAAGGGCGCTCCGAACGGAATCGGTGTAGTCAAACTCATGGGCCGTCATTCCGGCTTCATCGCAGTAAATGCCGCTCTTGCCTCTCAGAATGTAAACTACTGCTTAATTCCAGAAGTAGATTTCGATCTGCAAGGAAAGGGTGCCTTCTTAGAAATCTTAAAGAAGAGAATCCTCACTCGTAAACACGCAGTCATCATAGTGGCCGAAGGTGCCGGTCAAAAATTCTTCGGTAAGAATGAAGAGAGAGATGCTTCCGGAAATTTGAAACTGGGAGATATAGGCGTCTATCTCAAGAATTCCATCCAAGATTATTTTAAATCGGAGAAGATCGAGGTCAATGTTAAGTACATAGATCCAAGCTATATCATTCGTTCCATTCCTGCAAATCCAGAGGATTCTATTTTTTGCGGTTTCTTAGCGCAGAATGCAGTGCACGCCGGCATGGCTGGCAAGACGGATATAGTGATCGGTATGTGGAATAATGTGTTTACTCATCTTCCAATAGATATTGCAATCCAGGAAAGAAAGGTATTGCAACCCACTAAGAGCACTCTGTGGAGAACTTTGCTTGCGTCTACGGGACAGCCGGCCCACATGAGCGCTGAGGATTAAAAGAAGTTTAGAATATTCTAATTTAATCGTACTAAAACGAGAGTATAGTCGTCGTGAGGATCCGCTTCTCCACGAAAAGCGTCCGTGGTGTCTAGGATCAGGTCCTTCAGATTTTCGACCGGCATATCTCCGTTTCTTTCTACAAGCTTAGCCAGATTCTCTAAAGAATACATCTCTCCACCTTCGTTGGTTGTCTCGCTCACTCCGTCCGTATAGAGTACGAGTAGGTCTCCTGGTTGATATTCTACTTCGTGCTCTTCGATCTCGGATTCTTTGATCCCAAGAGGCATTCCTTTTCCGGAGAGAAGAACAACCTTCTTCTCCTTCGTTTTATACAATAATTGCTCGTTGTGACCTGCGCTCGAATAACGTATTCTTTTCTTGAGCATATTGATTCGGGTAAGCATCACTGTCACGAACATGAAGTAGCCCGACTTCTCTTGGATGATGCGATTCGCACCCATAAGACTGATGCTTGTGGAAGAATTTCTTGCGACTTCCCCCGCGATGATCGTCTTGGAGAATTCCATGAATAGAGCTGCAGAGATCCCTTTGCCCGAAACGTCTGCGATCAGAATACTTACTTCGTCAGGATTGTGATAGATAAGATCGTAAAAGTCTCCTCCTATCTCCTTGGAAGCAGTGTAGGAAGTCTCTATTTCTAAGAGATGCATCTTTTTCGGGATGTTAGGCAGAGAGTTGATTTGGATCTGAGAAGCGATCTGCATATCTCTCCGGATCGAAGTCAACTTCTCCTTTTGGTTCTTTGCGAGTAGGCTATTGTAAGCCTCCGCGATCTGGTTGGAGATAGTGCTTAAGATAGATAAGTCCTGGTGAGAGAAACTATCTCCGCTCTTCTTATCCGCAGCATTCAAGATCCCAATAATTGTTCCGTCTTGTCGGATCGGAACGGAGACGAAGGATTTCGTTTTATAGCGATTCGGGTTTAAAAGATTGGGGCTGATATCGCTTGATCCTTGTACAAGCAACGCCTTCCCATTAGAAAGGATCTCGTTCAGGATCCCTCTGGATTCGTCCACAAGATGAGACTCTTCTTCCAAATTGAAACCGATGGACTTGGAAAGTTCGAATGACTTGGTCCTCGGATTTTGAAAGATCAGAGAGACTCTTTCGGCTCCCAATACGTCCGAAATAGAATGAACAGTAAGATTTAAGAATTCGTTTAACTCGCTGATATTCGAAATAGCCTGGCTGATTTGGAATAAGCAATCTAACTCTCTTGCTCTATCCTTCAAATCTCGGATCAATCTTCGATTTCTAATGGAGATTGCCGCGAGATCCGAAAGATATTCTAATATTTTAATATCTTTACTCGTAAACTCGGGTCTTTCCTTAGAGTTGACCGCTTCGAGAACTCCCTGTATCTCTCCTTGGGTCTTCATCGGGACGCAGATTAGGTTTCGAGTAGTAAAACCGACGGTGTCGTCTATATCTCTATAGATTCTAGGATCGTTTGCAGCATCGTTTACGATTACTGGCTCAAGAGTTTCTAGAACCATACCCGCAATCCCTTTGCCTCTAGGGACCTTGAGCTCGGTTAAAGATTCGCCCTTGTCTCCTTTGGCGACTTGGAATACCAAGCAATCTTCTTCTCTATCGTATAAAAGAAGGGAACAGCCTTCGGTATTTAAAACGTCTTTGGTTGTCTCTATTATGATCCCGAGAAGTTCTTCTAGGTCGTCCGTGGAATTGATACGAGCCGTTATGTCGGAAATCAGTGCAAGGGAGAGCTGTTTGAAACTCATTTTGGGGTCGCGGTTCTTCTATTTTTGTATGATTTTAAAATCGGAGGGTTTATTCCAATCTAATTCTCAACCTTGTCAAGGAGATTCGAAAGTTCTCTAGGATCTCTTCGATTTTCTACTTACTCGATCAAAGAACCAATCCCTTGGTCGGTGAAGATCTCGATCAAAATGGAATGAGGAACCCTTCCGTCTATAATATGAGTTCTTCGAACTCCTTGGTCGATTGCAGAGAGGCAACATTCCACCTTCGGGATCATTCCTCCAGTAATATCACCTTTTTTGATATAATCCTTTACTAAAGCTCGGTTCAGGCCTGTAACAAGTTTTCCTCCGATGAGAATGCCACTTGTATCGGTGAGAAGAATAAGCTTCTCCGCTTTCAATGCGCCTGCGAGTTCTCCCGCAAATGTGTCCGCGTTGATGTTCAGGGATTCTCCTTTCTCCGATTCTGCTACTGGAGAGATCACTGGAATAAATCCCTTTTCTTGCAGGGAGAGAATGACTGTAGGATCTATCTTGTCTATCTTGCCCACGAGACCTACATCGATCAATTCTCCTGACTTACCTTCCACATCCACTTCTATCTTGGTCTTGGAAGCGACTGCCAGATTTCCATCCTTTCCGGAAAGTCCCACTGCCTTTCCACCTTGCGTATTGATCATGGAGACGATCTGCTTATTCACTTTTCCAGTGAGCACCATCTCTACCACATCCATTGTCTCGGCGTTTGTAACCCTATGTCCATGCACGAACTCGGTCGGGATCTTTAAAGTATCTAATAGGCTGTTGATTTCGGGACCACCACCATGCACGATGATTGGATGAATCCCAACATATTTTAGAAGGACGATATCCTTTGCGAAAGATTCCTTTAAGTCGGCCTTTGCCATCGCAGCACCGCCGTACTTGATCACTACCGTTTTGCCCGAGTATTTTGTGATATAGGGAAGGGCTTCCAGAATATGGTTGACCCTTTCGAAGGAATGTTCCATACCAAACAGAGAATTCACAAGCCTCTGGTCTGTCGATTCAGAAATCCTTTGCTTTCTTTCTTCGCGAATCTCTGAAACAATAACGTAATGAATCTGACGGAAAATCCGCAAAAACCTGGGACCATATTGATCACTGGGGGAAGTGGAGGTTTAGGAAGGGCCTTAGTTTCCCTTCTTGGAGATTTGAATTACAAAATCTTGAATTGGGATCTGGTCCCTCCGATTCATACTCATCCGAACGAAACCTTTTATCGAGTCGATCTTACCTCTCTCTCCGACTTGGACAAAGCATGCGGGATATTAAAAGCGGATTTTCTTTCAGGACCTTCTCCTAAGGAATTTCCTCTAAACGGTTTCGTGCATTGCGCAGGCTACGGCGGCCCATATCATAAGATTACTGAAGTTTCTATGGAAGAATGGGAAAGGATCTTTGCGATCAATCTGCGTTCTGCATTTCAGATCACCAAGTCGTTACTTCCGGTCTTTGCAGAAAGAAAATACGGCCGTTTGGTCTATATCGCATCTTCTCTTTCCGTGCAAGGGAGTGCGTTATCCGTCGCTTACTCTTCTTCTAAGCATGGGTTAGTCGGTTTTACTAAATCGATCGGAGCCGAATGGGGAGAGAAGGGAGTTACTGCGAATGCAATCAGCCCTGGTTATATGGAAACCACAATGGGGATCCAAGAAGACCAGATAAACGATCATCGCAAAAAGATAATAGATATGACTCCAGTAGGAAAGATCGCGGACCCAAGCGAGATCGCTCGGGTGGTGGCGTTTTTACTTTCTTCGGAATCGGGTTATATCAACGGAGCGAACTGGACAGTGGACGGAGGGATTACTTCGATCTAGTCTTCTTCTTGGCTGGTTTAGAGGCGGGAAGTTTTATCTCTTTGTTCAAGTTGAAAAACTTCTCTCTTGTCTCTAACGCTTGTGACTTTGCCTTTTCGTCTATCCATAACTCGCAATTTGAAGCGGAAGAATCGAATTGGATCCTTCTCTTCAGGATCTGTCCTCTTCTGGACAATAGGATCTCTGCTTTCCTCTTAGGTTGGTAGTTATTTAGGATTTCCTTATATGTTCCGGAAAGTACTCTGCGATTGTCGATAGAGATCCATTCGTCTCCCACATTGATATCTACGTCTCGTATGGATTTGCCTAAGAGGATCTTGCTTATGATTAATCTTCCTCTCTCTTCTTTTACTCTAAAGCCAGGTTCTGCCTTTGGTTTAGATGGAGTTCTTTCAATTCCTGCAAGATGTAGATATTTTTCGATCGGGATCCGTTTAGGTTCGCTTATATAAGGATCGAATTCCAATTTTAGATCCAATCCTGTCGCCTTCTTTGCAGTTTGGAAGAATTCCGATTTAGTAAATCCTCTCTTCTTCTCTTGGTGGTACTGTTTGTTCAAAGCCTGCATTACATCCAGAAGTGATTTCTTTCCCTTAGTCTCGGAAAGAATGAACAGATGCATTCCTAAAGAAAGAACAGCTCCCTTCGTATAATAGGAGATTCCTGTGTTCGAGAAATTCGGATCGAATGGACGATTATAATATTTTGTCCATGCAGTAAAGCTAGAGTCTTCTAGGCTCATCCAGGACTCGCCAGATGATTCTTCTAGCTCCAATATATCCTTCCAGATCTTGTTCAGATACTGCTGCGGGGAATAAAGCTCGCAAAGTAGAAGGAAATACGCATCGAAGAAACTCGTGATCCCTTCTGCGATCCATAATTCTTTCGTAAGATTCGGTTTTTGGTAATCGAAAGGCCCCAGAGCGATTGGGCGGATCCGTTTCACATTCCAATGATGAAAATACTCATGGGAGAGAAGTTCCATTAGGATTCTATAATTTTCTGGGGAACTAAAACCGTTTGGATCGTATTGATTGATGCTGCAATTTAAGTGCTCCAAGCCGCCATATAAATTCTCAGACATATCCAATATGAAAAGATAATATGAATTTTCCGTTCCTCCCATATTAGGGATCTGAGTCTCCATGATAAGGGTCAGATCCTTTGCGATCTTCTTCTTATCAGGGGCGGATATATCGCCCAGAATGACTAGATCAAAATCACAGCCTTGGACAGAGAAACTGAGTTCTTTCTCATTCGAGAGTAGGATAGGGGAGTCAAAGAATTCGTCTAAATTATTCGCTTTGTATACATTCTTGGAGCCTTCTTTCTTTTTAAGACCGGTATGACAATAGCGGAAGGGAGAAAGTGTCTTCCAAGAAATCTCCACTTCTAAATCGAGTTTGTCTTTCGGATAGAGAAACGTAGCCGGGGGATGGACTAAAATGAATTCACTTGTGAAGTAGTTGGTGCGGACAGTATGTTCATAACCGTACACTAAATAAGAGATCTTGAATGTTTCTCCCTTAGAATTGATCTTCCATGTGTCTAGATCGATTTGTTCGAGAGTCCAGCCCGATTTAGGACTTATGAAGTCAAGTTTATGAATGGATTTGGAATAATCTCGGATCTTGTAAGACCCAGGAGACCAGTTTGGAATACAGAGAAGAGTTTCTTGTTTGTCCGGATGGACTTCCATTTCCACCCGAAGTAAATGTTGATGAGGCTTGTATGTGTCTAGAAAATACTTTAGGATCACGCCTTAGGCACCGGCCTCTTTCAGGATTGCCTCCAAAGTTTCGGCGACCGTCTTAGTCGGATCTACTTTTCTCCATACCTTGCGGATTGTTCCGTCCGGTCCGACTAAAAAGCTGTCCCTGGAGAGTCCTTTGAAAACTCTACCTTGCCATTCTTGGTCTCCGTACACTCCTAAAGGTCCGCTTAACGTCTGCTTCGGATCCGATAAGAGAGGAAAGCTCAAATTGAATTTGCCGATGAACTGCTTGTGACTTTCGAGAGAATCCGAACTGATACCAAAGACTCTCGCGCCTGCTTTTTTAAAATCTTCCAGATTGTCTCTATACGAACAAGCTTGCTTAGTACAGCCAGGAGTATCGTCTTTCGGATAGAAATATAATAATGTCCAGGAGCCCGCAGAATCTTTCGGAAGATTCACCGTGTTTCCTTCCGAGCTTTCCAGACTAACCTCTGGTAGTTTCTTTCCTTCCCATGCGTCGGACATAAACTCCTCCCGATTTCTCTTCCGGATAGTTTCATCCTAAATCGTTTTCGGGAAAAGGAAAAAATCCTTTAAAAACATTGAATTCTGTCGCTTTTTCTCATCCAATAACTGCAGACGAATAACGCATGGCGCAAATACAAAAAACTCTTTCAGCTCGATACATTTTCCTTTTCGCATTTTCATTTCTGCTCTTTCTACCGGGGCTTCTTTTCTCAGAAGAGAACGACTCGGTCTCTAAATGGAAGGACTTAGATCTAAAAAGATTGGATTGGCATTCCGTCCAAGGATTTAAGAAGGAATACTCCCAAGGCTTTGACGTGAGCGGCTCATCCGTTCGGAAGATAGAAGGTTTTCCGATCGTTTTGAACCAACTTTACAAGACTCCTGTTTCGGATGAGCTACAAGAGTTCACTGTTCAGACCACATTCCTATTGGATGATGAGGCAAAGAAAGAGATCTTTGTGAGCCCGATCCGATTGTTCTTAAGTTTTATCGGAGAGAACTGGGAAATCTATTTGAACGGTCATCTTCTCCGAAAAGAGATCCATCTGACTCCAGAAGGAAAGATCCAAGAGAGAAGATCGTATAGAGATCTGGAGGTCACAGTCGACTCCAGTGTGTTGAAAGAAGGAGAGAATACTCTTGTCTTTCACTTACTCGGAGATGCTCCTGCAATTCTTCTTTCCGAAGATAATTTTCTCACTCCTACGAATGTGGATCTAGGTTTTTATGTAAATGGTGATTATACTTTAGGCCAGGATTATGATTTTTCCAGACAGATCGGAGTGCTTACCAATCTTAGTTTGAATACGATCTATATCTTTTTTGGATTGTATCATCTTCTTATTTTTACCAAGAGAAGGGCGGATAAGTACAATCTATTCTTCGGAGTCTTTTCCATTTCTATGGCGATCTATTCTTTGAGCAGATCTTCCATAATTTTCGATTTTATCCAAGATACTACCTTGATTACGAGAATGGAATATGGATCCGTTGCTCTCCTTGCACCGTTATTTTTGCTATTTCTGCATGATTATTTCTACGGATCTACTCTGCCTAAATGGCCTATTCTTTTGATCGCTAGCTTTAGCTTTGTGATCTTCTTCTTCTCTTTGCTTGCTCCATTTCGGTATCTGATTACGAGCCTGAGAGCTTGGCAGATCTCAATCATTCCTTCCTTGATTTACATGCTTTATTTTATGGGGAAAGCGGTATATCTGAAGAAGAAGGATGCTTCCGTGATGGCGATTAGCCTGTTCATCATCGTATTTATTGCGGGTTACGATCTGTTGGATTCCATGTTCTTTCAACTTGGATTCAGATTTATGCAATTTGCATATCTTCTTTTTGTAATATCATTAACTACGATCCTTGCTAATCGCTTTATCGATCTCTATAGACAGTCCGAAGAATTGAATATCGAATTGAGTCATCAAAAGCTGGAACTAGCCAGGCAGAAGAATGCATTCTTCCGATTCGTTCCTATGCAATTCTTAAGTGTGCTTGGAAAAGATTCCGCGGTGGATGTGAATCTGGGAGACTCTGCTCTAAGAGAGATGAGTGTTCTATTTACAGATATTCGTTCCTTCACAACTATCTCGGAGAAGATGACTCCAGAAGAGAATTTCCGTTTTATTAATGGATACTTGGCTCGAATGGAACCTTTGATTCAGAAGTACGAAGGCTTCGTGGATAAGTTTATGGGGGATGCCATTCTCGCTTTATTCTCCGCCGAGAAATCGGCGGTCTCGGATAATTCTTGGGATGGTAAGTCTGCTGCAGACCGGGCTGTTCTAGCTGCGATCGAGATGAGAAAGAGAGTACGAGAATTAACCGAAGAAGTCAAAGAAGGTCATATTAAAGGAGTCCGCATCGGGATAGGGATCAATACCGGGAACTTGATGCTTGGGACTGTAGGATCTTCTCACAGATTGGACACCACTGTGATTGGAGATACGGTCAATGTGGCTTCTCGTTTGGAAAGTCTCACGAATTTATATAAGGCGGATATTTTAGTGACCCAAAACACTTTATCCAGTCTTACCATCCAAGACGAACTCGCAGTACGAGAAGTAGACTCAGTAGTTGTAAAAGGAAAAAGCCAGCCGATTGTAATCTACGAGATCTATGAATCAGATGATCCTCATATTCGTAAACTTAAGGATGCAACTCTTCCTCTGATATCTAGAGGGATCATTCTCTATAAGGTAGGAAATTTTAAAGAAGCTCTGCTCAATTTCGAGCAGGCTCTAAAAGTTTATCCGGAAGATATAGTACCGATCCTTTATAGAAAACGTTGCCAAGAATATATCGAATCTCCTCCAGTAGGGAATTGGATCGGGGTCCAACATCTTTTAGAGAAATAGGGAGCCGTTTTTCGCTTTCCATCCGGCCTGGAAATCTTAAAACTAACCTCTATGATTTCTTATCCGGTTTATAAACTGATTCATATACTTGGAATCTTATTCTTATTCTCCGCCTTTGGTGGTTTGGCCCTTCATGTAATAGGCGGAGGAACTAGAGAGAACGCTCCTAGAAAATTGATCGCCCTGACTCATGGGATCGGAATGTCTCTGATCTTACTCGGTGGTTTTGGAATGCTCGCTCGTATCGGAATTCTAACTGCCTTTCCTGGCTGGGTGATCGCTAAGATCGTACTTTGGTTGGCATTCGGCGGAGCCCTAACTCTATATTACAAAAAGCCGAACTTTGCAAAGATCCTTTTGTTCGGACTTCCTGTGCTGGGAGTATTCTCCGCTTATCTGGCATTGTACAAACCGTTCTGATCGGGACCCATTCCGATTTCTATTTTAAGAAAATAATATATATATATTGCGAGGGGATGAACATGGCAAAGGCGATCGCTTCTAAAACAAAAAATGGTTCTACTTCTTCAAAGAAGGATACGAGTCTGAAACCGATCAAAGATTTTCTGGGCTCTCGCGATTTGCCTGCTCCCGTCGATCGTCTTGAAGATGTGAGAAGAAGGGCAAGAAGGTTCAGAGAAAAATTTCTCTCCGGACCTCAGGTTATATATTACAAATCCTTTGATTTAGTACGGGTGCCTTATCCTACAAAGTATGCGCTCTTAAACGCGTTTTCACTTCCTACTCCCTTTTTGCATATTATCAATAGATTGTTCGTCATCCAATACAAGACATCAGAAGGGGTCAAGACTCTGCTTTTCTCTCCCTCGGATGTAGATGCAAACTCGGAGACTCCTTTCTTTAAGAGACTTTCTCAGAGTTTTGGACCTTTTCAGGATCTTGGTCGCAGGATCATGGCTCCTACTTTAAATACTGTCGAAGAATGTTTGAAGAAGGTAGGAATTTCTCCCGAGCAAGTGGATTATATTTCTTACGATCATTTGCATACTCAGGATCTTCGAAAATGGTTGGGAGCCAATGGGCAGCCGGGCTATTTCCCGAATGCGAAGCTACTCGTAATGAGAGAAGAATGGAATTCGATCCAAGGACTTCTTCCTCCTCAATCTGATTGGTATTGTCCGAACGGTTCCGGAGGAATTTCCATGGATCGGATCGTTCTTTTGGATTCGGATACCGAGTTAGGAGGAGGGTTAGCTCTCATTCGTACTCCCGGGCACACGTACGGAAATCACAGCCTAGTCGCAAATACTCCAGAAGGGATTTTTGTAAGCAGTGAAAATGGAGTGAGCGCAGACAGTTATAATCCTTTGAATTCCAGGATCCCCGGAGTTCGCAAATATGCAAAGAATAGCGGGATGGAAGTTATATTAAACGGAAACACTCTCGAGCTCGGTTTGGATCAATACATTTCCATGGTATTGGAGAAAGAGATCGCAGGAGTTTCTAAACGAAATCCGGAATTCTTCAACGTTATGCCTTCATCTGAAATGAGCGGATTCTGGCTATTCCCAGGAACGAGTCCCACATTTTCTTTCGGACAATTGGAGTTTGGAACTCCAGTGCTAAAATAGAATTTCTAAATTAGAGTATTCTTATGAACATTTTCATTACCGGTGCGAGCGGAGGTCTGGGAAGAAGCCTGGCTGAGAAGGCTTATGCGGAAGGACATCGTCTTTTTCTCACGGATATAAATGAGAAGGCGCTCAAGAACCTTCTTTCTGAATGGAAATGGGAAAAGGATCGGGTTCTATTCTCCAAGCTGGATGTTAGCTCTGTTTCGGATTGGAAGAAGTGTATGGACCTTCTCTATAAAAAATGGGCGAGACTCGACATTCTAATGAATGTGGCAGGCTATCTTCTTCCCGGATATATCTATAATGTTTCGCCAAAGGACATAGACAGACATATTGATATCAATGCCAAAGGATTGATGTACGGAACAAGAGAGGCTTCTGTTCGAATGATTGCACAGGGAGACGGACATATTATAAATATTGCATCTTTGGCTGGAGTTGCTCCAATCCCAGGGATCTCATTGTATTCTACTTCTAAATTTGCAGTTAGAGGATTTTCCTTAGCAATCGCTCAAGAATTAAGAGAAAAGAATATATTCGTAAGCGTGGTATGTCCTGACGCGATCCAAACTCCCATGTTGGATTTGCAAAAAGATTACGAAGAAGCTTCTATGACATTCTCCGGAAATCGCTACTTAAAAACGGAAGACGTAGTCAACGTGATCTTCAAGAAGGTAATTCCTAAAAAACCTTTGGAAGTTTTGATCCCTGGTTCTCGCGGTTTCCTTGCAAAGATAGGGAACTTCTTTCCAGGGGCAAATGCGTTACTCGGTCCTTCACTCAGAAGTAAAGGAAGAAAGAAGCAGGCCAAATACGGTCACTGAAAGTGGATCTGGCATATTATTTCAATTTAGCGGGAGTCACAGTCTTCGCAGTATCCGGAGCACTTGCCGCTGCCGAAAAGAAAACCCATCATAACGACGCATTCAGTGTATTCTTTACAGGATTCATTACTGCTATCGGAGGCGGGACTCTACGAGATATTACTCTGGGAAATTATCCGGTTTCTTGGGTATCTGATTCTAATGTGCTTTGGGCAATCTTTATAGGCTTCGTGATCACGATAGTATTTCCTAGATATCTATTAAAGATGAAGACAGGTATTTTTCTATTCGATACGATCGGAATAGGAATCTACACAGTGATCGGAACGAGGATCTCGTTATTAGCAGGAGTGAATCCATTTGCGGCTGCAATCTTAGGAATGATCTCGGCGGTATTCGGAGGAGTGATCCGGGATACTCTGATCAACGAAGTTCCTATGATCTTTAGAAAGGAGATTTACGCGACTGCTTGTCTAGTCGGTGCGATCTTGTATATTTTCTTAGAAAGACTGCAAGTAAATGCCGAGATCAATACGGCAGTTTCGGCATTTGCAGTCATACTCGTTCGGATCATCGCAGTAAGATTTAATCTGTCGCTGCCTAAATTCCGTTTGCCCGAATAGAGCTTCGTCTTAGGATCCAATTCCGGATTCATTGGAGAGAATAGGTGCGCAAAGAAAGTTCTAAAAAAAAGTTCCTTTGGCTATTACCACTCGCAGTTATCGCTGCTTTCGTAGTTAAACCCAAGGATAACGGAGCAGTATATTCAGATTACTTTCAAAAACTGAATCAAGAATTAAGATCTTCTGGTCCGGGCAAGCCGATCGTGCTATTAGATCTGGATCGATTGGATGCAAATCTCAAAGTATTAAAGGAAAAGATCCAGCCTCCTTTGCAATATAGAGTTGTGGTGAAATCACTTCCTTCTTTGGATCTACTCAGATATATCGTAAGAGAAACAGGTTCTCGTAGGCTTATGGTCTTTCACTCAGGAGATTTGGTTATGCTTCTGAATGATCCTGAATTCCAAAAGTTTGATATACTCTTAGGAAAGCCGATGCCGGTTGCAGCTCTTTCTGAGATCTACTCCAGAACGAAAAAAGAAAACTTTCAAAAAGTACAATGGCTTTTAGACACTTCTACCAGAATAGAACAGTATTTGGAGTTTGCTAAGAAGAAGGATCTAAAATTAAAACTCAATCTGGAAATAGATATAGGTCTTCATAGGGGAGGATTCCCCAATCCGGAAGCTTCTCTGCAAGCTTTGGATCTGATCCAAGAGAATTCGGATCGTCTTTCTTTTTCCGGATATATGGGCTATGAGCCTCATGTGGCCTCCGTGCCTACGATTTTTAGAGATAAAATTGCAGCCATGGAGGAAGCGTTGGGTGAGTCTCTGCAAAGATATTCTTCTCATATAGAATTAGGAAAACGTAAATATCCAAAGCTCTTTACTTCCGATCTGACCTTTAACGGAGGAGGAAGCAAGACCTACAAGTTCTATCAAAAACATTTAGGAGTGGTCAATGATCTCTCTTTAGGTTCCGCCTTAGTAAAGCCTACAGACTTTGATGTCGAGAGTTTGGAGGAACATACTCCTGCTGTCTTCATAGCGACTCCTGTTTTAAAAAAACTAGAAGGTACTCAAATCCCATTCTTGGAATCTATATCCTTCTTGTTTCCTCTTTGGGACCCGAACCAAGAAGTGACTTATTTTATCTACGGTGGAGCTTATTCCGCTAAGAAGGAATCGCCTAAGGGATTACAGGATAATTCCTTATTCGGTTCCAGTACGAACCAAAGTATTCTGAACGGATCTAAGGCTACAAAGCTAGAACCGGATGATTACGTATTCTTCCGGCCTACTCAAAGTGAAAAGGTCATGGCGGAGATGGGAGAAATCCATCTATTGCGGGGAAATAAACTCTCCGGTATATGGAAATGCTTTATTAATTAAAATGAAAATAAGAACAATTGCAGGCTATGCTTCCGCGGAGATGGGTATTACTGCGGTAGAGACCATGGCGCAGATCTATCTTTTGGAATTTTACGTTTCCGTAATAGGTCTGAAGCCTTCCTTGTTCGGATTGGCGATGCTGATCGCAATTCTATGGGATGCAATCAGCGATCCCATCATGGGTTTTATTTCGGATCGTACTGGTTTCAGCACCGGCCGACGGAGAGCTTATATTCTTTTAGGAGGATTGCTTCTAGGAATAGGGACTTATTTTTTATTCACTCCTCCATTTTTAGAATCTCAAATCGCAAAGTTTATCTATCTTCTCTCCTTGTATTTCCTGGTGAATACATTTATGACCATCATCGCAGTGCCTCATATTGCTCTAGGTGGCGAACTCACGTTTCAAAGTGAAGAAAGAAATCAGATCTTTGGATGGAGATTATTCTTCGCCAATTTGGGTTTATTGACTGGTTTACTCTTGCCTGCTCTTTGGGTAGGAGCGGGGGCTAATCTTTTCAACTCAAGGAGTGCCTCTGCACTGATCGTGGGAGAGCTTCTGATCTTTGTATCTGTCCTTTCTTATTTTTCCACAAGGGGAAAGGACAAGCCTTTGGAAAAATGGAAGAAGGATCCGGATCATATAGTTTCCGGAAGCTTCTCCGCATTTTTTCAGTCCACTCGTTCCATCTTAAAGAACAGATTCTTTAGGCCTCTTCTATTGGCATTCATAGTGGCAACCTTTGCTAGAACATTGAATTCTTCGATCGGACTATTGTACTATAAGCAAAGATTATTATTAGAAGATTCTAAAGTAGTTGTACGTATCCTTCTTCCATTTGTATTCTTTCTGATTGTTTCTATTCCTCTTTGGGTCTATTTGGCCAAGAGATTCGGCAAGAAATGGCCTGCTTTCTGGGGAAGTTTTTTGCTCGGAGTCATGACCGTTGTCTTATATCCAAATCTTCCTCCCGGATCCTACGAGGCTCCATTGATCGCAGCGTTCTTTGGGGGATTCTTTGCCGGTTCTATTCTTCTCTTTGATTCCTTGGTTGCAGATATAGTGGACTATGATGAGTTGATCTCAGGAGAAAAGAGAGAAGGGGCCTATTTCGGATTTTGGAAAATGGCTACTAAAGTAGTAAGAGCGATCGGATTCGCCTGCTTAGGTTTTCTCTTAGAAGAGATTGGCTACAAGGAAGGTTCTGCAGTGCAAGATCCTTCTTTGGGTCAAAATTTGACCATCTTGTTCGGGCCAGTGGTGGGGGGATTCTTTATTGCAGGATCTTTAATATTCTCTAGGTTACAGCTTACGCCTGAAACTCATAAAAGGATCCAGGATCTCTTGGTACGCAAGCGTATTATCCGAAAGAACGCAAAGGCCGGCGTTTCCGCCGGCTAAAATCTCAATACTTATACTTTCTCTTGATCTCTTTCAGAGCGTCTTGGATATGCTTCTGCCTAACTTGAGGACGAAGGTTCTTTCTGATCGGAAGATAACTTTCCGTCGTAGCCAGACTCTTATGGCCCAGAAAATCCCTGATATCTTCTAAACTCTTGCCTTCGGCCAATTGGTGAATTGCACGGCTATGACGAAGAGTAAATAACGTTACTTGGGTCTTGATCCCTGCAGTCTTAGCCAAATCACCTACCAATCTTTCCACGTTACGAGAAGTTAAATGAGTTCCCTCATACTTTCCTGGAAATAAGAAAGCGGACTTTTCAGTTCCCACTTCCTTCTCAAACTTCTTCAAAACTTTCTGAAGTTCGGAATCCATGAAAACGATCCTATTTTGCGTAGGAATAGGAGAATCCACCTTGATCGTCTTTTTAGTTAGATCGAATTGACCCCATTTCAAACGAATGATCTCTCCAACTCGCAATCCGCCAAAATAGGCGAGCGCGCAAAGGAGATGAGACCGATTCGATTCGGAAGCGGAATCCAAAAGAATAGAGATCTCTTTTTGGCTTAAAACCTTAGGAGTCTTGTATTCTCTGGCAGGTCTTCTGAAGTCTTGGAATACATTCATATCCAAAACTTCTTCGAAGAACATTTTCAAAGAGCTGATATTGATCTGAATAGTAGAAGAAGAAACCTTCTTCTTACGCAAATGCTCGATGTACTTCTCAATATCCTTGGTGACTACTTTCTCCGCGGGCTTGTCCGCGAATAAAAGGAAGTCGAGATTGTATCTAAGATACGTGTATTCGGTAGCTTTCTTATAATTTCTCTGCCGAATAACTTTGATAAGTTTCTCGAAGGAAGCTTTATTCTTCCTCGGGACCTCCGTTTCTATCATGTCGGACCTCTAGTTCTATCTTTATCATTTTTATCTTTTTTTCCCCTGGCGGCGAGAGGATGATCAAAGAGCAGATTTACACTCTTCGAATCTCTCGGGATCTGGAATCATTCCATATCCGGTAATACGAAGGTTCTGATCTAATTAGAAAGTCGTAAAGATATTTCTGATTTTACTATAAGTCTTAAAACTTGTAAGTTCAACAAAAGGGCAGATCGCCCTTTTTATATTAGGCCCAACCGGATCTGCGTAGTATTTCTTCGCAAACTTCTTCTACGCTGCGGTCATCTAGGGCAATTTGAATGTCCGAATGCGCTCTGTACTGAGGTAGTCTGGATTCCAAAATTGTTTTATAAGATAGAACTGAACTTAAAGGAGGTCGAGTCGGATCGTTCTGGATCTTTTCGACTAAGTATTCGGATTTTCTAGATAAGGAGATAACAAAAGCATTATCCTTTAGGATACGAACCTTTCTCTCGCTTACTACTTCTTTACCGGATTCATCCTGATCGAATAGAATGCCTCCACCACAATCCAAGATGAGACTTTGAGAAGAAGCAACATGTTGTAGGATCTCATACTCCAAGTCCCGGAAAGGTTTCCAATTTCCAGAATGGGATTTTACAAAATCAGGAATCGATAAGCCGCCAGTCAGATAGACTGCGATCATATCCGTAGATAAGACCGGCTTTCCTGTGAGTTTGGATAATTTACGAGAAATCTTGGATTTTCCGACCCCTCTGGGACCGACAAGAGCGATATTTTTCAAACTGAGATTAACTCTTCTATATGCTTAGCCATTTCGGGCAGAAGAGTATAATACATCTGTAAGTCTCCCTCCGTCACGCCCGCAATTTGTAAGGCTTTAGGAGAAAGTGGAATTCGTAAACCTCCGATGTCAATTCCCATTCCACCAACTAACACGATACAATTCGCGATATGGACAACGGCAACTAATTCAGGGAAGTGGACTGCCTTTTCAGGCTCAGTATAGAAGCTTGCGACTTCGATCAATTCTTGAGGGAAATTCCATTTAGTCAGTAGTTTGGCGCCAGCTTCTTGGTGTGTATAACCGAAGAATTTGGCCTCTAACTCCGTATATGGACCCTCATAGTTTTGCAATTCTGTTCTAAATTGCATGAGTACAGTGGGGAAGAATTCGGAAAGAATCACCTTGCCAATATTATGAAGAAGTCCTGCAGTGAAGACAACATCCTTGTCTATCTTAAGCTTCTTCTGGACTGCTATTCTCATAGCGAGCTCGGCAACAATTAAGGAATGCAGCCAGTTGGATTCTCCGTCTACCTGATATCCTTTCAGTTCTTTTTTGAGGATCCCTTTTGTTTCGTTTAGAAGAATGATCTCTCTTACTGTCTTAATTCCGAGAGTCATGAGAGATTCTTGCACAGTCTTAACTGGTTTGGTAGGACGGAAGTATGCCGAGTTGGAAAGCTTGATCACTGCCGCAGTAAGGCCAGGATCCTTAGAAATCTCCTTAGCAAGATCCGCGATGACGACATCCGGTTTGCCTACCATTTCCATGACTTTGGTGACCACGGAAGAGATCTTAGGGAGCTGGGCTTCGTTTTCAAAAAGTTGGTCTATCTTTTCTTTCATTTCCGCCTACCTGACCTTATAGAGGTATTTTTCGAATCCGCCTTTCTTCAAGAGGATCCTACCGTCGTCCAAGTAGAGACTGATCGTCCTACCTTCATGCCCGCCCACTTCTTCTACGAGTAACGTTATTTTCTCTTTATCTAAAAATTCTTTTGCTACGCTTACGTTCAAATCACCAATATTTTGCAAGAAGCTGGAGTTCATTCCCTTGAACATCGACGCTCCACCGAATAAACGAGCGTAATATTCTCCCTTAGTGCAACCCAACTCTTCCATTTTTTTAACGAGTTGGGGAAGTGCGGTATCCGCATATTTAAAAGGGTTCTTAGAGGAATCTTTTCCGGAAGAATCCTTGGAAAGCATGATATGCGCCATGGCTCCGATCTTTTTTTCAGGAGCATAGAATACGACTCCTATGCAAGATCCTAAGGTTGTGCGGATCACGGAGGGAGATTGCCCGATTTGAATATCCGCGATCCCGACGTTTATAATTTTTGCGTCCTTACTGAGCATGTTTCAAATTCATTTCCCGTATCGGATGAAGAATAGACCGAACAAGTATTTCCCGGTCCCGAGGCTTACATCAAATCTTTTTCCTGGAAAAGTTCAGATGTTTGATCCGAATTATGTGACGATCTGGATCGTAAAAAATCCAAGAGGAAATCCCTTAGATTTATCAAAAATAGAGTTTCAAGTCTCGGAGGGGAAGGGAAACTGTATGGAAACAGAAAGGAAATCGATTTCCAGTGCAAGCAACCGTCTCATCCGAACCGATCCGAACTCTAAAGCTCAACGGTTCCTCCGTCATAATTCTAGGAACGGCTCATATTAGCCAGAAAAGCATAGATGCAGTATCCAAGATCATCCAAGAAGAAAAACCAGATACAGTCTGCGTAGAACTCTGTCAGTCCAGAATGAGATCCGTATTGGATCCGGATCATTGGAAGAAATTAGACATTTTCAAGGTCTTCAAGGAAAGAAAGATGTGGCTTCTTCTTTCCAGTCTCATCCTTTCTTCCTTCCAGAAGAAGTTGGGCAATGGAAATATCCGTCCCGGAGACGAGATGCGCAAGGCGATCGAAGAGGGCGGCAAAATAGGAGCAAAGATCGCTCCTGTCGACAGAGAGATCTCGGTCACTCTCAAGAGAGCCTGGTGGAATGTGGGCTTTTGGAGCCGCATGCTTTTATTCTCCACTCTTCTTACTTCCCTGATCTATAAGGAAGAA
The DNA here is from genome assembly GCF_004770055.1 of Leptospira semungkisensis. Taxonomy (NCBI): domain Bacteria; kingdom Pseudomonadati; phylum Spirochaetota; class Leptospiria; order Leptospirales; family Leptospiraceae; genus Leptospira; species Leptospira semungkisensis. Next base: position 177,372 of record NZ_RQEP01000012.1, read on the forward strand.
GTTGCGCCTGAGAAGATCGAGGAAATGAAATCCGACGATGTGCTCAAGGATCTATTCTCTCAGTTGCCTAGCCGCTATCATTCCGTAAAAAATGTGATCATAGACGAAAGAGACGCCTATCTTGCGCAAAGGATCAGAGAACAGGCGACCGACGGCAAAAAGATCTTTGCTGTCGTAGGAGCAGGTCACTTAGAAGGGATCATGAAGAATATCACCGAAGATCGGGATATCTCTCCATTGGACATCCTACCAAAGAAAAGCATTTGGGACGTGATCCGACCCATTCTATTCCCCGCATTGATACTGAGTGCTTTTGGCTTTGTCTATTGGCATGGCGGAAAAGAAGAAGGACAAGAATTTCTAGTCAGATGGGTTCTAGTCAAGGGAAGTCTCGCGGCAATTGGTGCAATGATTGCCCTCGCTCATCCGATCTCTATTCTACTCGCATTCATCGCGGCGCCTATCGGGAATTTCAACCCGATCATCAAGCCAGGTTGGCTTGCGGCACTTTCCGAGTCTTGGCTTCGCAAACCCTTGGTGGAAGATTTTGAAAAGATCGGAGAAGATACCGAAAGTTTTCGTGGATATTGGAAGAATAATGTGATACGAATTTTCCTCGTATTTACTTTGCCTCAGATCGGAAGCAGTATCGGGACCTTCATTGTATCCAAGCAGATCATTGATAAGATCCCTCAGATCTTTGGCAGCTTCTTCTCCTGATCGGAGATCGGAAAAACTATGCGGAAAGAAAAACAATCTCGGGTCACAAGCTTATTGTTTTTAGGATTCGGTTTTCTTTCCTTCCTTCTATCTAACCAAGAACTGTATTCTAAAGAAAATCAGGAGAGATTTCCCCTGGAGAAGGAGATGCACGGGATCTCCTTACTCCCTTATATTTCCGTTTATATAGACGAAACAGGCAAGAAACCCTTCTTCGAGATCGTTAAGGCGTTTGATCGAGGTGAATCTAAAAAGCTAGGTCACAATAGTCTAGGCTATTCGCAAGCGGCGATCTGGGTAAAGATCGAAACGGAGAACGAAACGGACAGAAGTATCGATTGGATCCTTGAGATCGATTATGCTTTGTTAGACTATGTAGAAATGTATTCCGGAAGAAGATCGGAAAACGCGGTCAATCGTTCCGGAGATATGAGAGAATTCGGATTTCGTCCGATTGAACATAGGAATTTCGCGTATCCATTCACGGATCGACCTGGATCCGTTAGAGAGATCTATTTTAGGATCGCAAGCTCAAGCTCCATTCTACTTCCTTTTCTGGTATTTACAAAAGGAGAATTCACCGAGCATGCGTTCTTAGAGCAGCTGTTTTTAGGATTATACTACGGGTCCATGTTGATCATGGTAGTATATAATCTTTTTCTACTATTTTCTACCAGAGATAAAAGCTATCTATATTATGTTTTATATATATTGTCTTATATCTTATTCCAATTCACATTGAACGGTTTGTCTTTTCAATATCTCTGGAGAAACTCCGTTCTTTGGGCGAATTATAGTCTTCCTTTCTCGATCTTTACGGTGCTTTTAGCAGGCAGTGCCTTCGGCAGATCCTTTTTAAACGCTGTGGAATATACTCCAAAGACTTCCCGAGTGTACTATGTTTTATTCGGATTAAGCGGATTCGGAATGTTCTCGACCCTCTTTCTTTGGGAGTACAGGACCGCGATCATGGCGAGCCTAATACTGATGTTTGTGACCTTGGGGTTCTTGATCGCAAACGGGATCCAATGTTTGCTCGCCGGCAGAAGAGAGGCGAAGTATTTTCTTTTAGCTTGGTCATTCTTTCTATTCTTCAGTTTTCTCTTCGGGTTGAAATCCTTCGGCATCCTTCCTAATAATTTTTTCACACTTTGGGGGATCCAAGTCGGTTCCGTGATGGAAGTAAGCTTATTGTCCTTGGGACTTGCAGACAGGATCAAAGGACTCTCGGATGAGCTTACATCTAGAGTGAACGAACTTGGTAGAATAAGAACAGAGGCCGAAGAATCAGAGGCAAAATACAGGAGCTTATTCGAAGCAGAAGAGGATTTTCTTTTCTCCTTAGATCAAAACTGGAATGTGCTCGCTGCCAACCGCTCCGTCTCCAAGCATATCGGGTTCAAGCCCCAAGAAGTAGTCGGAAAGAATTTCATGGAGCTGATCTATAAGGCAGGAGAATTACAGGATGCGTATAAGAAATTATACGTTCTCGAAAAACTAGAAGAGCTTGCCTCAGAAGGAAAACCAGTCCGTTTCCTAGCGGAGTTCCTACAGAAATATTTGAGAGAACCGAAGGAATTGCAGATCCAATTCCAAATCCTGGAATATGAGGGACAAAGAGAGATTCTAGGAAGAGCCTATGAGCCGGATCAGGATTTGATGTCCAGGTTCGTGGATGATGAGAAGACAGTTTATTCTGCGAATAATTATCTGCAGAATGCGGAACTTCTTAGCCAGAGAATGACTACTAATCTATATAGATTCACCGATCCGGGCACGATTACAGCGATCCGAAATTGCTTGAGAGAAATGATCATCAATGCGATCGAGCATGGAAACTTGAACATCAGTTTCGAAGAGAAGACAAGAGCCATGTCGGACGGAAGCTATTTTAGGTTTGTGCAGGAAAGGCAAAAGGATCCTTACTATAAATCCAAGAAAGTTAAGGTGGAATATTCTCTTTCCAGAGATAGACTTGGAGTTCGGATTACGGATGAAGGAAAAGGATTCAATCATGCCAGATTGATGAAAAGCAGCATGGACAAATTGAACTCGGAAGGGATCACCCATGGTAGAGGATTGACCTTGACCCTTTCTACATTCGATCTGGTAAAATTCAATAGTTCCGGAAATCAGGTCACATTAATTAAGTATTTTTAATATTGGGTTCTAAAATGAAAAATAGCATCGCTCTTCTTGTTTCCTTATTCTTATTCGCAAACTGTGCTTCCGGTCAAGGAACTAGACCAAAGGCAAAAGATCCGAATGCGGCAGCGGCAACCATTGCTTCTGAACTTAGATACCAGTTTCTATCTTCTCTCAAGGCTCAGGGAGGAAAATTGCCTGCAAGGCTCGGAATTCTAGACATTATCAACGAAGAAGGAAAGAGTTCCCAATTGGGGAGAATGATCTCGGACCGTTTGAGCAAAGAATTATTCGATCCTAAGACGTTCATTCTTTTAGAAAGAGATAGATTGAATCAGGTGATCGGAGAGCAGACTTTCCAAGAAACCGGATTGGTGCTGAGCGATCAGATCGTATCTGCCGGAAAATTATCCGGAGCGGAATATTTGACGCTAGGCCAGATAGTATTCCAAGATCAGGTTTTCCTTTTAAATATTCGGATCGTTTCTTTGGGAGGAGTGATCTGCGCGACTGCGGACATACTATTCGATTCCGACGACGACACTTACTCTAAATATAAAGAATCCATTAAATAACTTGAAGGATAGACTCGGTCTCTCAAGCTGTCTAGACGGTTTATGAAGTCTCTTCTTCGCTTATTCCTATTTGGATTTTTTCTGATCCTTGTAACCGATTTGTATTCGGAAGTCCATAGACATTCCGAAATGGACAAGACACTTCTTTCTACTTGGAACAAAACCTTTCCGGTGCCTTATACAAAGATCTTGAAAAGGGATCTGGCTGGAAAGGGTGTGCTCTATTATAGAAAAAATTCCAAGAAGTCAGTATATATCTATTCCTTCGTAGTATTTCTTCCTCTTTATTCGGAGGAAGGGGAGAAGGCAGTTCAGAAGGAAGGCGGAAGAGAAGTGAAACTCAAATTGATCTATGATCCGTCCTCCGATGAGGACAAATATACGATTGAATTGGGCGAGTTTGATGAAATATATGATGCGAAAGGAATTATAAGATGGATCCGATGATTGCCGAATCCGAAAAACTGATACGAGAGAAGATGGAAGTAGAAGGACTATCTTCCGAATTTATCTCCGACTTTCTTTCCAAGATAGAAGAAGTCCGCAACGGAGAGACTGGGATCGTAAAATGGGAAGAAGTTGGGGATCTGGATCCTTCTTCTGATGAGATCTCCTTAGAAAAGATAGAATCTTCTTATGTAGGAGATCCTACTTATCTAAATCAATTAGTTGTAATTAAATTGAATGGTGGGCTCGGGACTAGTATGGGTCTTTCTGGCCCGAAATCCTTGATAGAGATCAAGGATGGAATGTCTTTTTTAGAGATCATCTGCAGACAGATCGGTCATATTCGAGAGCAATACAATTTGGAAGTTCCTCTTGTGCTGATGGATAGTTTCAGCACACAAGAGCAAAGTCTGGCCGAATTGAAAAAGATAGGCTTCACTCAAGATTATCCGATGAGCTTTTTGCAGCATAAGGTGCCGAGGCTTGTTGTTCCAAATTTAATTCCTCTCGAAACGCAAAAGGATAAGAATGAAGAATGGTGCCCTCCTGGCCACGGAGATATCTGGTTTACTCTTTTGGAAACTGGGCTCTTGGACCAACTCTTAGAGAAAGGGTATAAGGTAGCATTCGTTTCCAATGGGGATAATTTAGGAGCTACAGTTCACGCTGGTATCTTAGAATATATTCTGAAAGAAGATTTAGAATTCTGTATGGAGATGACTCCAAAAACTCTCGCCGACAAAAAAGGGGGAGCAATCTTCAGAAGGGTAGTAGGCAAAGAAAAGAAGAACTTACAATTGCTGGAAACTGCGCAGGTCCCAACGGAATATATGCATGAGTTCGAAGGCTTAGGAAAGTTTAGAACATTCTCTACTAATAATCTTTGGATCCGATTGGATGTTCTAAAAGAGAAACTGCTTGCTGATAAGTTTCGACTCTCCTTGATCGTGAACCCGAAGAAGGTAGAAGGGAAGGAGGTCCTACAATTAGAAACTGCAATGGGCTCTGCTATCCAAAACTTTTCTAAGGCAAAGGGCATTATTATTCCTAGAGATAGATTTGCTCCAGTAAAGAAATGCGAGGATTATCTAGTGCGTCGTTCAGACGCGTATTCCTTAAATCATGATTTCTCAGTTACCATGTCCCAAGACAGAAAGAAAGAAGGGCTTGCGGAGCTAGTAGTTTCTCTGGACGAATCATATTATAAGAAAGTGGGAGACTTCAATGCAAGGATGCAGGTCATCCCTTCTTTAGTGCGCTGCACCTCTCTAAAAGTAGAGGGAGATATTTTGTTTGATACGAAAGTAATTATGGAAGGAGATATCACTCTAGTAAATCCTGGTCCTGGACAAAGAAAGTTGTCTGAATTGGGCAAGGAAAGGATTGTAAATGAGAGTTTGCGATTCCGCTTTACATAAAACAACAGTCGTTTAAAATCCAGTCCACGGGATTGCGCTTGCAAGTCCGTCCCTATGCCAATTCATGCTTCAAACGAAATGACAGATACCTCTGACTTAAAATTAAGATCCTTCGATATGGGGGATCTCGAGCAGTTTAAGACGGTATTCATAAATGAAAATCGTGGGAAGCCTATCTTCCTCCTTCGCTTTCAGAATATCTCTACGATCTCCTTAGTGGAGTTCATCCAACTGATCCCTCAAAGAATTGCGGATATAGAACCTTCTCATCGAGAACTGTTCCGTTACTATGCCTATGGGGATAAAAAGAATCTGCTGATCGGAGTTGCTCCTTTGGATCATTCCGGGATGGAGAATCTTGCAAATTTCGATGCTGCTATGGGAAGGTTCCATGATCATTCCGTACGCACCGGAACAATGAACTTTGATTTCGGGATCGGTAGAACCCAATGCAATTTTATTTCCTATGTCGAAGAGATTTTTAGGGAGCTGGACTCTTCTTCCTTAAAGAATCTGAAGGACAATCTTGTTCGTTGGAGCTGGACCTACCTCAATCGAGTAAACGATTATTTCGCGAATGAACGCCCGGACGCGGTGATTCAGCCGATCATTCATTATAATCATAGGGACCATACTTTCTCCATGAAAGGGGGAGAGGTTTTCGTGGGCGGTGAGGCCTATGCAGGTTATTCGGATTTGATCCGGGACATTCCTCATGACCAGGATCTAAATCGGATCGAACTTCTCATCATAGAGAAATTGATCATGTCCTGCAACGGTTCTCCTGGACTTTTGAAATTTAATATTTCTCCTCAAACGCTGATCGATACATTTGATACAGATGAGAAGGTAACCCGATTCCACGAACTCTTGCTGAAGCAAAATCTGAACCCTCAGAATATCCGTATGGAGCTGATCGAAAAACCATACGAGGAATCCGAAGCCACTCTAAAGTCGGTGTGCAGAAGGTTCTGGAATTTTGGGATTAGCTTTGCGGCGGACGACTTCGGAGTGAAGAGCCAAAGCCATCAGGTTGTTTTGGATCTGGGAGAAATGATCAAAGAGTTTAAACTCGATCCGATCAGCTTTAAGTTCAAAGCCGACCAGGACCTTACCAAATTCTTGGACAACCTTGCATTCATCGATTATTGCAGAAGATTATCCGATAACAGAGAAGCGATCATCACTGCGGAAGCTTTGGAAGATATCGATTCCCTGAACTTCCTGATCACTCACCAAGTTTATTATTTCCAAGCCAACCTTTTCTGTAGAAAGATCTGGATAGAAGATTATAAGGATCGTTTTAAGGAAATGCAGAAGCTTCCTGAAACTGCGGTTACCAAGATCTTAAGTTCTCCGGAGTTAACGGAAAGATTGAAAGGTGTCGGAAATATTTTCGTTTTAGCAAGAGATCTAGATCTGTTTTAAGGGGGCGTTGTCTCACCCCCTGCAAAATTCCTTACTCCTTCAGGAAGTTTAACGTGGACTTTTGATTGATAATCCCGTTGTCCTTCAGAGTAACTTGTAGTGCATCTCCAGAGTTCTCGATCTCGATCTTAAATTTTCCTTCTTTATCGATGATCGGACTGTTCTCCACATATCTTCCTTCGAAGATTTTCTGTTTATTGAATTTCACTACGTAGTTCACGTTGTCCTGGCTCTCGATCTCTAAAAGGACTTGATTGACTCCTTTAGATCCGTCCCAGGCCATAGCAGTCCATGGTCCTTTAAATTTTTCTAAACTAGAATCACCGCCGAAAGATCGCATTGCAGCCGCGGGTTTGGCCTTGGAGAGAACTGCGGAGATAGGATTTGCACGATCACTTTCTCCTCCGAGATCCGTTTTCGCTGTGACCGAGTATAGATATAATGTTTCTTTTTCAGGGATGTCCGCTGTATATGCTGATGTTTTATCGTTTGTGGATGAAAGGAAGTCCCAAGAAGAGGAGCCTCTTTTCTTTCTATAAACGTAATATTCATTTGCGCCTTTCACCAGATCCCATTTCAAAGATATCTTGCCGGCCTTTGCGTCCGTGCTTCCTTTCAGATTTTCAGGAGAAGGTAATTTGGCTCCTCTTTGCTTGTTTGGATCGATGTACCCGTAAGCATAATCAGAGAATGGTCCTGATAGACCGTCTTTATTGACTGCGGCCACTGCATAGAACGCGTATTGTCCGGATAATTTCTCATCTATGAAATTTTCTCTAGGCTCTTCTGCAAGTTTGGCCCAGGCTCCTCCTCCAAAGATCCCCGTGATATTGTATCGATAGATCACGTACTTGGAAGCACCGGCCACCTTTTGCCAATGCAATTCTATTTTACTATTGTATAATCCTTTCGTAGCCTTGAGGCCAGTAGGTTTAGAAGGCTTTGCTGTAAGCTTCGCCGTAAAGCCGGAAGCTGCGTCTGAGGCCTCTCCGGTTTTTCCGTTCCCTGTTGCTGCAATTACATAGAATTCGGTAACTCCGTTCTTTGCAGCTCCATTGTCCGAATAAGTCGAAGCCTTTGCCTTTCCGATAGATAGGTATTTCTTCTGAGTTGCGCTCCATTTATAAACGGAGTAATCAGTCACTCCATCAATGGTTTCCCAGACTAAATCTACCTTGTTGGAGAATTGCCCTTGGCTTGCCTTTACTCCTACTACCTTAGGTGGAGCCTTAGCTTCTTCCGTTTTTGCGTAACCGATAACATCTCCATTGGATAGATCCGAAGAATCGGAGTCGGTTAAAGTAGCGATCTTGTAGGAATATGCGAAGTCCTTTTGTACTCCGTCGTCGGTGAATCCGTTTGTTTGAGAAAGTCCGATCTTGGAAAAGGAAGAATCTCCAGAACCCTTTCTGTAGATCTCATAACCGATTGCGAGTGGGATCGATTCCCAGGTCAAGATTACCTTATCGGAGAAAGAACCTTGGGAGGCTGAGATCTCTTTTGGAGGAAGGGGTTTTACTTTCTCAGGAGGCACAGGCTTTGTATCAGTAGCCGGCGGAAGGATATTATCCGTGGTTGTTGTAGTCGTAGTGCTTGTATCTGCGGTATTCGTCGCGGTAGTAGTGCTGGCGGGAGCCGTTTCATCCACCATTACGAATGCAGATTGGCAGATCTTGGAGAACCACTTATAGTCTATATAACCGTATCCATTGTCTCCCCATTGAGTGCTCCAAGAATTAATGAACTTAAATGCTCCTCTGGAATCATCATATCCTATAATCGCAATTGCATGACCTCCGTAGGTCTTGCCAATTCCTTCCTTATAAATCTGATCTCCTTTTAAGTTCATAAAGTTTTCATAAACTAGAATTCCGGCTACTACAGGCCTTCCTTCATTGAGCTGGTTTTTAACCTCAGTCGGATCCGTTTGACGAACTCTCAGAAATTCCTTGGCCTTGTAGTTGGAAGCGGTATTTAATGCAGCTTGAGAAGGACGAGTTAGATAATCGTTCGGATTATATGGCATGCTGGTCCAAGGTGCCGCTCCATTCTCTACTACCAAACGCATAGCATCGGAGATCAAAGAACCATTATCCCTTCCTCCATTGATCTGATTATAGATGAATGCAGGAGAAAAAATATTAGAGTAATTCGGAGAGCCTGAAGAATCTTTCAACTTCCAGCCTGAGTTCTTTCTCTCCATATATTCCTGGTAGGACTTCGTTGCGTATGCGGTAGACCAGGCTACGCATGAACTCTGTTGTCCCTGGTCTCCTACAGGCGGCATAAAAGAAGAAAGATCTACGGAAGAGGGAAGTCCTCTATGCGCAATCTTGTACGGGTTTGCCTCTTTCAAGGAAGCGATCAGTTCTGCCGGTTCCTGTTTCATTCCCAAAGAAGGAGGGCTTTGAGAGAATAGGCCCGATGCGAAAACGAAAAATAGGAATGTGAATACGGATATTGTGCGAAGATTCGATTTCATTCGGTATTACCTTCTTAGTTCTTAACGTAGGATAGGATCTTTTCTTCCAGCTCTTTGCTGTATTCTCGAAATGCGTAAGGATGAGGCTCGTAAAGAGCGATAGTCTCCGACTCGTTCCCCTTGCTATCTTTTACTTTTTTCTTTATTAGAAAAAGTATATATTCTCCTTCTTGAGGAGTTGCCTTCAGCCATTTCCCGAAAAGTTCCGGAAAGACTAAAAATGCTAGATCAAACTTCTGAGGCAAGGTGCTTCCACCCTTTAGAGGCTTGATCACTTCTACAGTCGCTGTGACCGAAATGGAGCTAGAAGAAATCTTACTCTCCTTCACATTAGTGAGGCGAGCCAACGCGATATAATTAGAGGCGTTGACCTGGGATTCTAAAGGAAGAGGAGGGGTAAGTGCGGATAAGGGAAGAATGAAAATCAGTAAAAAAGCCAAGAATACCAAAGGCAATTGTCTTTGCATTGGAAGCCACTCCGGGAAACAAGTTTTTAACACGGCTTTCCACTCTACTTCGAAATCCTCGGGTTTTTCAACGATTTTCCGCGCTATTGTTGAAGAAGAGCAGATGAAAATTTTACAGAAAAAGAAAACTAGATCGGATTTTTGTGGGAGAAGCTGGAACTATTTTGCGTGTACAAGCAACTCAGGAATATTGATAGAATCGGGATGCTCTGAGAAACGAGGAAAGATTGCCCGGATTTTAGGGGAATCATCCACCCAGATCAAAGCAGGTTGGTATTTCATACTTCCTAATTCGGGAATGATATACGCTTGGATCCCGAATGCTCTCGCTAGCTCCATGGCGGCACCAGAACCTTTCGGGCTCAAGAATACGATTTTCTCTCCGAACTCCCCAAAGATATTCTTTAGATCCTCGTAGTGATCTTTCTCAGGCGTTAAAGTGATGAATACGAACTGTGTTCCTACTGGAGCGGATTCCTGAAAATGAGCCAAGAATTTTCTAAGATCTTTCTTATTCCTCTCAGGAGAATCAAATAAACCGAAATACAACAGAGTTTGTCTTCCGCTCAAAACATTCTTGAGTAAGACGGATTCTTGGTTCTTCCCCAAAAATACAGTCTCGTTCGGAACGTCCTTCTCTGCGAATACCATGTTGGCATCTCTATGGAATAAAAGGAAGAGTATAGGTAGGATCGCGATCGTTGCAGTTAAGAAGAGTTTCCAGCGATTTGATTCCATGCTCTAAGAACAAGAGACGCAAGGGGGCTTAAAACCGCAGCAGTATTCTTTGGATAAGGCCCTGATTTTTTATGGAATGTTGCTAGTAAAATTTACAGCAAGAGTGGAATTCTGGATAGAATTGCCTTACTTATGACGTCGGAAATTAATTATCTCTCAACTCGAAGTGAACCGGGACTCTATGGTTCATTCTTGTAGGACGTCCTTTTGCATAACCAGGACTCCATCTCGCAATTCGCACCACCTTGACGGCTGCATCTTCGAAGCCATATCCTTTGATAGTAGATCGAACCACTTTAGCTTGGACTAGGTTTCCTCTCTCGTCTACTTGTACTTCTAGAGTAATGTCTGCGTAAGAAATCCCTTGTGCCTTTGCATTCTCCGGAAAGAAATCATTTAAATCGAAATCGATAATAGCCGCTGGAGGTTTATCTCCTAAGAATGCGTACAAGAATCCATCTTTGTCTGTGCCATCGCCGCTTAGCTTGTTCGGATCGATTTCGGCCTCGTCAGGATCTTCTCCGTCTTTTTTGGAGCCTTCTACCCATTCTTCTTTTTCTACATGAGTGGGAGAATTCTCTCCTCCTAATAATTCAGGGGGAATGTCCTCTATATCCACTTCCACATTCATTTCCAATTGTTCTGAATCTACGATGGAAACGTCTGTATGAGTGACGATATAATAAATCCCGAAGGAAAGAATATGAGCGGCAATCGAGCCGTATAAACATCTTTCCCAAAGAGTGAGTTCCTTCACCCTTTGTATCGTAGCGGTTTTTATTTTTTCTAAGCCTTGGTTCATCCGAGTCTACGATTTATCTTTTTACTGATAAAGCGATCCTAGTCACTCCGGCCTTGTGAATCAAGCCCATGGTCTCAGCAATTCTTCCGTATGGAATGGAAGAATCGGCCGATAAGGTAAGCCTCATATTCGGCCTGAATTTCAAGTCTCTTTGCAATTGAGCCTGCAATCGAGGTCCGTCGGTCTCGGCCCCTTCTAACATGATCTTGCCGTCTTTAGTAAGTGCGACCTGGACGGATTGAGCCACATTCGGATCGGCTGAATCCACCTTAGGTAAGTTGATATTGATGGATTCCTTCTTTAAGAAGTTTGCGGTCACCATAAAGATCACCAACAGCACTAGGATAACATCCACCATCGGTGTGATATTAATGCTGCCTATTTCTTCGCCGTCTCCGGAAGAACTTTGTCCTGCCATGTTCTACTCCTTTTATTCTCGGGAGTTATTTCCGAGAGACGCTCGCTAAGAATTCTCTGGAAAGGATTTCCAGATTCGCTTGGATGATCTTCAGCTTACGAGTGAAGTAGTTGTTTGCCATAACCACAGGGATAGCCACTGCCAAACCTACTGCAGTTGCTAATAGGGCAGTGGAGATGGTTCTCATCACTACATCTGCTCCGGTATTTCCGAGTGTTCCTAAACGATAGAATGCATTGATCACTCCGAAGACTGTTCCGAGTAGTCCGATAAAAGGAGCATTGTTTCCAAGAGTATTTAGAATGGAGAGTCTGGTCTCGAATTCTACTCTTTCTCCGATGGCTTTTCCTTCCATCAGCTCTCCCAAACTTTCTTTTCCTTTTTTGGAATGTTCTGCGGAGAAGCTAGCGAATCTCGCGTATACATTTTCTGGATAAGTCTCCGTGAATTTATGCGCGTCGGAAAGTTCTCCTTTGCGAACGGTGTCTACGATTTCGGTGAGTAAGAGTTTGGAATCTTTGGTATTTTTAATAAAAACGATAGCTCTTTCGACCACCACTGCTATGGCGAGAATGCTCGCGATGATCATGATCACGAATACTGCTGATTCGCCGTACTCGATGAAACTCTCAAAATTCATTCAGATATCCTTCCTACATTCTATTTTTTGCCTGGTATGATCCCAGTCATTCTGTTTTTGTTCCTTAATTTCCGGAAGCAGAAGGTTCCGAATCAGTAAGGTACAGTTCTTTGCAATTTCTAAGACAGTTTAAGGTTTCGACCCCGGAACCAGTGATGAGTTCGGTTCCGTCTCCTTCGCAACTCCCTTCTGATTGTACTTTGGACCAATACGCTGCGTTGCATTCAAAAATACATTCTTGGACTTTGGCACCTAGCTTAGCCATCTGACCTTGTTCTAAGAGTTGATTACAATAGGATTCATAAGAAGAAGCCGATCCTCCGGAGAAGATCTGAGCCAGTTTCTCTTCGCCAGAGCCGGATAGATCCGAACTGGATTCTAAACAGTCCTGCGCTTCTTCTGCAGAAGTCTTACAAGCAGAAACAGGCTTTGCGGAATTGTTGATCAGGGATTGCAATATAAAGCCTTCGCTTCCCGAATCTGTTTCCGTTTGGGAACAAAATGAGAGCGTAAGTATCGCAAGGGACATTGCAATACTTCTAAATACAGGCATGTATATGCTTTGCTCTGACATTAAAACTTAACCTCTATTCCTACGTTAAAGAAAGGGATCACTACCCCTCCCGGTAAAGGGATTGTTCCAAACGTCGGATTTGGGCTCGGGTTGGTTTTGGAATAAGGCTTGGTATTATCGAAACTTTCTCCACTTACGTTTTCACGCATGTAGACGTTGATGATCTCCAAGAACGTATTCACATACCCCCATTCATAATTGAAAAACCGGTCAAACCGGATGTCAAGTCGATGATAGGGTTTTAATCTCTCACTATTGATATATTGTCCTAGGGCCGGATTATTGGCATATTGGGGGGACCAGTAGGTTTGGCCATTGGCCGGGTTGCTGAATTTGCCCCCATCGTCCCCAACAATGGGTGTAAACGGCATACTGGTCAAATAAGACCATCTTAAGCCGAATTGCCACTCTTGGCTCCATCTCCAGCCGAATACAACGTTGATCACATTGGTCCTGTCGTAGTCGTAGAGTGTCTGTTTGGAATTATTATAAACTTGAGAGGTCAGATCAATCTGCTGCTGAGTAAGTGCAGGAGTGTTCGGATACTGCATGTAAACATTATTATTTCTGAATGTTTGAGACCAGGTATAGGTAATCCAACCGAACCAATGTCTTGTCCCCGGTCTAGAGTTCTTACGAAGTACCAATTCAAATCCGTGAGACCATCCGGTTCCCTTGTTGGAATAATTCAGTTTTTTATTCAGCACATAAGGTTGAGTGACTGCAGAATAAGGATCCGGATTTACTCCGATCGGATCGGTGATATAAGGGTCATCCACAATCAAATTTGAATATTCCTGTTTGAATACCTCTCCTTTGATCTGATAATCTCCTTCTAAGAGTTGCTCTATACCGCCTCCGTATTTGAATACTTTTTCGAAATTCAAATGAGGGTTTCCACTGTCCTTATTAAAACGGGTATCCAGAGGGAATCGATAGAAGTCACCTCCACCTCCGAAGATGGTAGTTCCTTTTCCTATCCCTTCGAATTTATAAGAGGCCTGTGCTCTCGGCCCAAGCGCACTATGATGCACATAAGGAATGTAATCATATCTTGCACCAGGCTCGATCTGAAATCCACCAAACTTGATCTTAGTAGTAACGTAAGAGTTATAGTACGTTCCCTTTGCAGCAATATTTGTGGGAATAGTAGTGAACGCGGGATTCTGAGAATCATACGGGTTCGGGCTCATATTATTAGGATCGGTCTGCACAATGCTCGATCCTCTGGAGTAGTAATTCAGTTGTCTGAATTCGGAACCGAACTCGACGCTTAAATGTCGGTTCGGATCCCAGAACGCATCTTGACGTACTCCGTTATACGCACCACTTGCCTGGCTCTTTCCTTTAATGGAACCTAAGGAAACATTGAAATCCGTAAACGGATCATAGCTGATAAAAGTGATCCGATTTGAAAATGTATCGATCGGTTTCCAAGTATAACGAAGTGCTTGCGTTCTAAATCCTTGTCCTGCAGAAAAACTTCCTCCAGCAAAGGCGGCAGTAGAATCGTTTGCAGGGTCGTTATGATATTTGCTCGGAAGATTGGCGGCAAAATCATCCTTAGAATAAAAGGAGTGGAAGGAGATCTGGTGCTTCTCATCAAAATTATGAACGAATTTCACTTGGGAGTCCACGAATCTGGGCAACCTAAGTCCTTCTGGAAAACTCGCGCCTAAAGCAGAAGTCAGACCTTGTACAAATCGATCCAAGTAACCTACGCGAACAGAAGCGATTAAATATCCTTTTCCGCCAAAGGTAGGAGTCATATAACTCATGCTACTCGACCAAGCCGACATGATCAGGTTCTTTTGGGACTTATCCACTTTATCGACAGTATCAATATGGATCACACCGCCCAAGGCGTTATTGAAGTTTGCGGGATATACACCCGTATAAACATCCATGGACTTGATTAGGTTGGCGTTAACTACCGCACTAAGACCATCGAAGTGGAACGGATATAAAATGGGAAGGTCATCCACCAAATATAAGTTCGAGTTCGGATCCGAACCTCGGATCACATAGTTATTGGCTCCTCCACCAAAGGCGGCAGTAGGAACTACTCCCGGAATAGTCTCGATCGCTCTTAAAGGCTCTCCGAATGTTCCGGGCATTCTCTTGATCTCATCATACTTGAGAGTAGTACGAGACATGATCGGCTTTTCTCTTTCTGCAGAGATTGTAATCGCTCCTTTAGGAGCCTTGGGAATGGAAGAGCCTATTCCTCCGGAGTTTGCGCCTGCATCCATATACAGTGTGATGATCTGTCCTGAGGACTCCACATTCCCCTTAATGTCCTGCATATCATCATTCTTTAATACACGGAAAGTATACATTCCAGGAGCAGGAACCACCGCTTCGAAATAACCATCCGCATCGGTCTTATAGAGTTTTCGAGTCTCGAATAAGAGTACTTGAGTCTTTCCTTCTCCTTGGTCTTTCTGTCGGGAGAATAGACGTGCCTTGAATGCAACTTCTGCAAAAACATCCGCAGGCGCGAATGCAGCCAGAAAAACTAATTTGATCAGTATTCGTTTCATCTTCATGGGATTTTCTGGTTCACGAATACATCTTTAAAGTTCAGGTACCAGGGAATTTCACCCAAGGGCTTATCGTAATAGATTAGAAGGCAAGCAACAGGATAAGATACAAACGGACATTCTGCCTTAGTAATCGCGATACTGCATAGATCCAAATTCCTTCTTTGCACGTCTCCTATCGCTGTCGGAAAATTCGGAGGGATTGGATCTCCGCATTTTTGAGAAAGGAAACTTGCGGCTGCATAGATCTGGCTATTTGCGTCTCCTTCCATAACGGTGTCTTGTCGAACGCAGTCAGACAAAGAGAAGATTAGAATACAGAAGAACAGTAAGCGAATCTTCATCTTCGTACAGGCTCCTGAGGAGATACTTCGATTACTTCCGGAGAACCGATCACAGTTCCTTTTACTTTCAATACGCTTATTGTTCCTACAGGGAAGAATAGATGAGTCTCATGCCAATACTTGATCTTGATGAGTCCTTTTCCTCCGGGGATCCTCTGCACGGCATCGCTCAACGCATAATCCATATTCATAGGATTTGTCATGGGGAAGAGGCCGAATAAAAAGAATACGGAACTTTCTCCGCTGGAAACTCCGAGTTCCACATAATCTGAAGAACGGATGATCGTAGCAGATTCCGCATAACGGATATGCGAGACCCTTCCTCCCACTTCGGTCCTGGTCAATGTACCGGAGCAGGACTCGCTTAGAAGAAAGACGAGAAGAAACAGTATGCCGATCTGAAATCGAATCATATAGGGTAAGGGAATTAACGACCTTTTCTTCTTGGATCCGGTTGTTGTTGCGGCTCTTCTTCGAATTTTACCGCTTCTGCAGAGATATGTAATCTGTTTATTGTGATGAATGCGACAATGATCTTATCCGACCAAAATCTCACGTTGATGAGAGCGTCCGCTTCTTTTGTTTTTTTAAGTTCATCTAATAAGCGGTCGATTGGCGGTTCACTCAAAGGAACTCCGATGATCGCGATATCGAACGTGAACCAGTATTTCATTCCTTCTACCGGAGCGATCACCTTGTATTTTTTATCCGCCATCGGAACCGTGCTTGTTGCAAGCCCAGCGTTAGACGTGGCGCAACCGGAAAGAAAAAAGGCCAGGATTAGGGAAACGATTAGTCCGTAAATACGAGGTTTCATGTTTTTTCCTTTCTCGGGAACCGACCTGAGTCCAAATCGGTTGGATTCAGAACATCGCAAGACCCTAAGATCAGGCTCGGTAGAATTTACCGCCATCAAGGACTGAAAAGACATATTTTCCAAGGAAAAAATTTGTTCCTAGGAATGGGAAATAAATTGAATTAACCGGGAGTCGATCGAAAAGAAAATGAGTATATTACAAAACTATGATTTTGTATCTTGAGGAAGGAATTAGCGAATGGTGTCTGTTTTCTTATAAGACTGCACGAGTTTTCGAGCAGCTTGGTACGAGCCTGATAGACCTTGTACTACTCTATCTTCTTCTTTTTCGAATTCTTCGCCTAACTTGGAATGGAAATCGTCCAGAAGCATAGCCTGCACGGATTCATGAAGCCAATGTTTAGCCTGCTCCTTTCTTTTCTTATCCAAGTAACCGGTTTCTTTGATTGCGCTAATAAAAGTTTGGATTTCAGACCAGATCTCGGATATCCCTTCTCCAGTATGTGCTGAACAAGTTCTGACCTCGGTCTTCATTCCTGATTCATGAGAAGGAAGAAAATGCACTGCAGAAATCGTTTCGCTTTTCGCACGATTGGCGCGCATCGTGTTCTCTCCGTCCGCCTTGGTGATCGCGATCAGATCTGCCATCTCCATGATGCCTCTCTTGATCCCTTGCAATTCGTCCCCGGCTCCTGCTATCAGTAGAAGAAGAAAAATATCCACCATCGAATACACTGCCGTTTCGGATTGTCCTACACCTACCGTTTCGACTAGAATAGTATCGAAGCCGGCGGCTTCGCAGAGAAAAATAGTCTCTCTGGTTTTACGAGCCACTCCTCCCAATGAATCTCCGGATGGGGAAGGGCGAATGAATGCTTCTTTTTTACGAGAGAGAGTTTCCATCCTGGTCTTGTCTCCCAGAATAGAACCCTTGGAAAGTTGAGAAGAAGGATCTATCGTAAGTACTGCGATCTTTCTTCCCTTATCAATCAGATGATTTCCGAAAGTTTCTATGAAACTGCTTTTACCGACTCCCGGAATTCCTGTGATCCCCACGCGAACACTTTTGCCTGAATGAGGAAGGCATTTTTCTAAAATAGCTTCTGCTAATTCTTGATGAGAAGGAAGGGTGCTTTCTATCAGGGTGATAGCACGGCTGAGAAGTACGATATCTCCTGCCAAGATTCCTTGTACGAATGTCTCCAGATCCGGAAGGATCTTCTTCTTAACCGAGCCTCTGACTAGGCTTTCGTCCGATCCTTCCGTCGCCGGCATGAGATTATTGACCTTCTACGCTTTTGATGAGGAGTTCTAGGATCTCCACTCCTGCTTTGGAAATCTTAGTGCCCGGCCCGAAGATACCGTTCACTCCTGCCTTATACAAGTAATCATAATCTTGCTGAGGAATCACTCCTCCTGCGATGACTAAAATGTCTTCGCGACCAAGATTCTTAAGTTCTTGGATAACCTGAGGCACAAGTGTCTTATGACCCGCTGCGAGACTAGAGACTCCGAGTACATGCACGTCATTCTCTATCGCCTGTTTTGCAGCTTCTCCCGGAGTTTGGAAGAGAGGGCCTATATCGACGTCGAATCCCATATCGGCAAAGCTCGTTGAGATTACCTTGGCACCTCTATCGTGACCATCCTGTCCCATCTTTGCGACCATGATACGAGGTTGTCTTCCCTCGAGCTTGGCAAATTTGGCGGAGAGTTCTTTGGCCTTTTTGAAATCGGGATCGTCCATGATTTCTTCCGAATATACGCCTTTGATCATGTGAGTGACTGACTTATAGCGTCCGAACACTTTCTCCATGGCGTAAGAAATTTCTCCGAGAGTAGCTCTTTTTCGAGCCGCGTCCACCGCAAATGCGAGTAGATTTCCTTTTCCTGTTTGGGCGCATTCAGTAATTGTATTGAGGGCCGCTTCGACAGCTGCATTGTCCCGATTCTTCTTGAGCTCGTTCAGCTTTTTGATCTGGGATTCTCTCACTGCAGTATTATCGATATCTAAAATATCCAAAGGATTTTCTTTTTCCGGGCGATAACGATTGATCCCTACGATCACATCTCTTCCGGAATCGATCCTTGCCTGTTTCCGGGCAGCGGCTTCTTCTATCCTCATTTTGGGGATCCCGGTCTCGATCGCCTTTGCGATCCCGCCTAGTTGCTCGACTTCTTGGATCAATTCCCAGGCTCTTTCTGCGAGTTGCGCAGTGAGGGATTCTACATAATAAGAACCGCCCCATGGATCCACGACTCGATGGATATTTGTTTCTTCTTGTAAATAGATCTGAGTGTTTCTTGCGATCCTTGCGGAGAAGTCCGTAGGAAGTGCGATCGCTTCGTCTAACGCGTTCGTATGTAGAGACTGAGTATGTCCGAGAGCCGCAGCCAATGCTTCTATACAGGTTCTTCCCACATTATTGAATGGATCCTGTTCCGTTAAACTCCAACCTGAGGTTTGACAATGAGTTCTAAGCGCGAGAGACTTGCTATTCTTAGGATTGAATGTCTTCACTAGTTTTGCCCAGAGAAGTCTTCCCGCTCTCATCTTAGCGATTTCCATGAAGTGATTCATTCCTATCGCCCAGAAGAAGGAGAGGCGAGGAGCGAAACTATCCACATCCATCCCGGCCTTGATCCCAGTGCGTAGATATTCCAATCCGTCAGCTAGAGTATAAGCAAGCTCGATGTCGGCAGTTGCTCCAGCTTCCTGCATATGATAGCCGGAGATAGAGATCGAATTGAACTTAGGCATGAACTCAGTGGTGTACTGAAAGATATCCGCGATAATCCTCATCGAAGGTTCCGGCGGATAAATATAAGTATTTCTCACCATGAACTCTTTTAAGATATCGTTCTGGATGGTTCCGGAAAGTTGTTCCGGCTTCACACCTTGCTCTTCAGCAGCTACGATATAAAATGCAAGAGTAGGGATGACCGCACCGTTCATCGTCATGGAAACGGACATCTGGTCCAAAGGGATTTGATCGAATAAGATCTTCATGTCCAGCACGGAGTCGATTGCAACTCCCGCTTTTCCCACATCTCCTAGAACTCTTTCGTGATCGGAGTCGTATCCTCTGTGAGTTGCCAAGTCGAATGCAACGGAAAGTCCCTTCTGTCCTGCGGCCAAGTTTCTACGATAGAATGCATTGGATTCTTCGGCGGTGGAGAAGCCTGCGTACTGGCGAATGGTCCAAGGTTGTTGGACATACATAGTAGAATACGGTCCTCGTAAGAAAGGAGGAAGTCCTGCAGCAAAATCTAAATGTTCTAAGGATTCCACATCCTTAGGAACGTAAACAGGTTTAACAGGGATCTTCTCGGGAGTATTCCAAACGGTTTCTTCTATTTTAGAAAGACCTAATTCATCCAAGGCTTCCTTAGACCAGGATTCAAATTTAGAATCACCAACAACGGGAGAACGATTTGCGGAGAAGGAAGGTCGTTTCATTTGATTCCCAGCCTTTTGAGTAGATCGGAAAGTGTTTCTAAAAGATTGGAGCGGACATGCAAGAATCCGTTTACTCCTAAAGATTCTAGTTCCGGGATCTGATCCTTAGGATAACCCGCAACATATACAAGAACCTTGGAGTCTTTTTTTATCTGAGGTAGGATCTCTTTCGCATAAGAAAGAACTTCCTCATCGGAAGAACAGAGAACGATAACATTTGGTGCTTCTTTAGAAATTCCTAGGATTGCTTCTTGAGAGTTTTCGTAACTTCCCGGATCGATCACATTCAGACCGCCGCAACCCAAGAAATTCAAGGAGAAGATTGCTCTCGCCTTCTTCATCTTCAGATCTCCTAAAGGAAGAAGAAGTGCTTTTACGGTGGTTTGGTTCTTATTCTCCCAATCCTCCGTGGCCATTCTGATCTCTTCTAAGGCGTCTCCAGCAAAGAAGTCGGGCAGAGGTTCGCAAACGATCTCGCCTTCTACCTTAGGTAAAGAAGAAGACTTCAGATTTTTATTCAAGTCTTTGTTCTTAATCCTATCCTTTGCATTTGGATATTGGTTGGTTCCAAGAAAGAATTCTTTGCGAGTAGAGTAATTTTCTTCCTTCTTCTTTCTGGAAGAAAGGATAGCAGATTGGATCTTGCCGGATTTCAGGCATTCCAAGAATCCTCCGTCTTTTTCGACTTCGGAGAAAAGTTTCCATGCTTGTTCCGTAATCGCATCGGTGACGGATTCTATATAATAAGAACCTGAAGAAGGATCCGCGACCTTATCTAAGTAGGACTCATGTTTCATCAAAAGTTGGATGTTTCTTGCGATCCTAAGAGAGAAGGAGTCTGCAGGTTGAAGAAGATGATCGAATGGGAATACATTGATGACTTCTGCGCCTCCAATGGCTGCAGAGATCGCCTCCGTGGTTCCTCTTAAAATATTATTATGAAGATCGTAGATCCCGTAATTGAATCTTGCAGTTTCCGCAGTGATGAACGGAAGACTCGCTTCTCCCTTATCCGAAGAATAAGACGAGAATATTTCCGCCCAAAGAGTTCTTGCGGCTCTGAACTTAGCAATCTCTAAGAAGTAGTCCGGCCCGATGGTAAATTGGAAGATCGTTTGAGAATTTACAATCTCAGGGCTGATCCCTAATTCTCCCAGTCGAAACAAATACTCAGAACCGAGCGCCAGCGTATATGCCAACTCTTGAACGATCGTGGAACCACTGTCTCTAAAAGAAGAAGAATGAATGGTGAGTGCACGGAAATGTTTCCATTTGCCTGCAAGTTCGGATAGGATCGGCTTTAAGGTTTCAGGGCCATGTCCTGCAGAATGACCTTGTCTTGCAAGGATTCTATAAGGGTCATAACCCAATCCGCCTACAATAGTCTTATTCTTAGGAAGCCAAGAATAGATTTCGGGAGATCTTTCTTCTGCAACGAAATGAAGAGTGATGTCATCTAAAGGAAGATCTTGGATCAAGAATTCCAGATCCTTAGGACCTTGAACAGGAACACCTTTCTTTCCGGAAGTGGAGTTGGAGATCACAAAGCCAAGCGCAGAAACTCCGTTATGGATCGCTTCGAATGCGAGAGTCTTTGCAGTCTTTAGATCGGGAGAATCGATATCTTGGCGAATGCTCCACTCATTGGTAAGTTTGCGAGTTGAACGAACATACGGAAATTTTCCAGGCAAATTGGAGAGGAGCCATTCCTTTCCTTTCAAATCCTCTTTTCTATAAAACGGACGGATCTTAAATCCTTCCTGGGTTTCCCAAACCAGTTTTTTATCGAAGTCCGCACCTTTCAGATCTTTTTGGATCAGATTGGTCCATTCTTCCGTGGAGATAGGTGGAAATTCGGAAAAGAGTTTTTGAGATGCCATCGACTGCCGCCTACGGACGTTCCTTTTTTGTTTTTATATAGTGAGGAAGAGAAACGAGAATCGAGATCACCAAGGTAGCCAAGATCACAATCAGAGAAAGTTCTATAGATACATGGATGACTCTTCCGAACAAATAGCCCGAAAAAGAAGGAAGAAGAAGCTTCACTCCCACGAAGGCAAGAAGAAGGGCGACTCCTTTTTTGAGGTGCACGAACAGTTCCATGACACCGCCCAGAAGAAAGAACAGGGATCTGAGTCCTAGGATCGCAAATACGTTAGATGTATATATGATGAAACTATCTTGAGTGATCGAAAAGATCGCAGGAATGGAATCCACTGCGAATAGTATATCGCTGAATTCTACTACGATCAAAATCAAAAAGGTAGAAGTGAAAACCTTTTTGCCATGTTCCTTCACCATGAATTTTTCAGGATGAAAAGTATGAGTCATAGGAAGCACTTTCTTAGCGTACGTAAGAAGTTTCATCTTCTCCGGATCGAATTCATCTTCTTCTTCCGAGTGAAAGAACATCTTCCAAGCGGAATATAAGAGAAGAAGTCCGAATAGATACAGGATCCATTCGAAACGGGAAACAAGTTCCGCTCCGGAAAAGATCATGATCGCTCGGAAGATCAGAGCGCCTATAATTCCCCATTTCAAGATCATCGGCTGGTGTTGGGCCGTTATCCTGAACTTGGAAAAGATCATGATAAACACAAAAAGGTTATCAACGGAAAGTGAATATTCTAGAAGATATCCCGCTAAGAATTCCAAGGTTTTCTCTTTTGCAAGTTCCGGTTGATTCGGATCTTGGTGAAAGATGTAAACGAGCATGGAAAAACTGAATGCAAGAGTTACCCAGAACAAAGTCCAGTAGCCGGACTCTCTTAGAGAGAGTTTATGAGCCTTTTTATTCAGTACGAATAGATCTAAGTAGATCAAAAGGCCTACTAGAACGGAAAAAATCAGAAAAAGTGTAGAATCTTTTTGGCTAAACGAAATCATCGCAGCTTCTGAGGAACTAAAAACTGTCCTCGTAAGACAGGTTCCTCGGTTCGATCTGGAAGACAATCCCAAATCGACTTGGATGGAGTATAGAAAGCTAGTTATGATTTACATCGCATTCCCCGTTTTAGCCATTTTTCATTTGGTAGCCATCGCATATTGGCCGGATATTTTTCTTCTCCGTTTGTTTTCCAAGATCGCGCCTATCGTATTCCTTCTTGCGAGCAGTGTTTGGGAAGGAAGATGGAAAACGAGCGCAGGTCTTTGGCTTGGTATCGGACTAGTATTCTCTTTAGGAGGGGATACGATCTTGGCCTTCCCGGATCGATATTTCGTTTTCGGGCTCGGAAGTTTTCTAATCGCACAAGTTTCGTACTCTG
Source organism: Leptospira semungkisensis (assembly GCF_004770055.1). Lineage (NCBI taxonomy): Bacteria > Pseudomonadati > Spirochaetota > Leptospiria > Leptospirales > Leptospiraceae > Leptospira > Leptospira semungkisensis. The sequence goes on from NZ_RQEP01000012.1 coordinate 200,656, forward strand.
TGAGCTTCTCTCTCGGAAATCCGGTACATTTCCTGCGAGTGATCCCCTTTCTGATCTTTGGGGCAGGATATTATTACTGGCTTCTTCCTGGGATTGCCGGAGCCTTGCAGATTCCCGTAGCGGTTTACGTGACGGCGATCTGCGTTATGGGCTGGAGATCCACTGCGAGAGAAGTTTCTCCGAGAGATCGAATCCTCGGAATCCTAGGCGCACTCAGTTTTATACTTTCGGATTCCCTAATTGCACTCGGACAATTCACTCCGAACAAACTTCCATTGCATGGAGTTTGGATCATGGGCACTTACTATGTAGCTCAGATGCTGATTTATCTTTCTCAAGAAGAAGAATAATTGAAAAAAATATTATTGAACGAGCTTGAAAATCCCCTAGAATTGTCGCGACCGGAGTATGCAGAATGACTATTAAACCTTTAAAAGAAACAACTTTCTTGGAAGCAGTAGCCGCCGCCATCCAACATGAGAAAGATTACTTCGAATTCTATATGGATACGTACGAGAAACTTCCTCCAGGAAGAACGAGAGAGTTATTCGAAAAACTCGCAGAAGAAGTAGATGAACATATCAGGTTCATCCAAGAAGTATACGAGATTGCAGAAGGATCTGAACTTCCTAATCTAAAACAGTTAGCTGCCATTCATAAGTTCCATCAGACTACTATCCAAAAGATCATGAATAAGGTAGAACGTACTATCACTGGTTCCGGTTCCAAAGACGCTCACGAAGCGCTTGAGCTTGCGATCCGAGAGGCAGAAAACTCTGTCGCGTTTTACGAGAAGCTCACTACCAAGTTCGATGACGAGAATATCAAATTATTGTTTAGCAAGCTAATGGATTATAATCACAATTATCAATCCCTGTTAGAAGCTGAGCTGAATTCATTTGACCAAACCAGTTCCGGACGAGGAGCTTATTTCTGGGACGAACAAGCAGAAGAAGTTGCTAAGGCTACTCAAACTCCTTCCAAGGCGGCTAAAAGCCTGAAGCCTGCGAAGGCAAAGAAGTCGGCACCTAAGAAGGCAGCGAAAAAAGCTCCTGCTAAAAAAGCCAAAGTAGTCGCGAAGAAAAAAACTTCTCCTAAGAAAGCTGCACCTAAGAAAAAGGCCGCTGCTAAGAAAAAAAGATAAGAACTAGAGAACCGGGGAGCTAAGCTTTCCCGGTTTTGGTTGAAAAAAAAGTTTTCGCTCTTAGCATTCGATCCAAGTTGGACCTAGATGAAAACGACTCCAAGTCCGGATTGGGCGAGAATACAACATCTATATCCCGTAAACAGGGAAATGATTTGGCTGAATAATTGTGGGACCACTCCTGCAAATACCGAAACACTCCAAGCGGTAAATGAATACTTACAAGGCTACGCCGCTCATGGAGGACAGACGGATGTTCGTCGCTATCCAAGTGTCAAGAAGGCCATCCGAAATATACTCGCAGAACTTCTAGGTGTAGACGCCGAAGAACTTTCTCTTATCCATCATACCAATGAAGGAATTGGATTTATATCGCTCGGGCTTCGTTTGAAAGCGGGGGATCGGATCCTTCTTCTGGAGAATGAATACCCATCCAATATTTATCCTTGGGAGCATTGGAAAGATAAAGGGGTTTCTATCTCTTTTGTTCCAATGGCTGATACTCCAGACGCTTTTCTAGAAAATTTAAAATCAGCGATCACTCCCGACGTGAAAGTGGTGAGCTTATCTGCCGTGCATTGGTGCACTGGAATGCCTTTCCCGTTAGAAGAAATCGGTGCTCTTCTTTCAGAAAAGGGAATTGAATTCGTTCTAGATGGAGCTCAGGGAGTAGGGCTTCTTCCGGTTCGCCCTAGAGAAATGGGGATTTCTTATATGGCCTTTCCGGCATGGAAATGGTTACTCGGTCCTTTGGGATTGGGAGTACTGTATGTTGCCAAGGAGAAGTTGGAACAACTGAATTTTCCTTTCAAGGGGACCGGTTCCGTAGTCAACGACGAGGTCTATTTGCCGTATAGAGAAGAGCTCAAAGGTACGGATCGTTACGAGATCTCCACAGTGAATTTTATCGACTGGGTATATTTTCAATCTACATTAGAAATGCTGCATAAAGTTGGATTTCATAACTCTATGGAAAGGATCTACGAACTCGCAGATTATCTTTCCGACAAATTAAGAGATTCCGGTTGGAAGTTGGCCTCGGATCATTTTCCGGATTTCAAAACAGGCATCGTTGTCGCTGAGAAAGATGGGCTTTCTATGGAGAATATCGTTTCTTCTCTCAAGCAAAACGGAGTCATGTGCGCTCTTCGTTTGGGAAGGGTTCGCTTCTCTCCCCATATCTATTTAGCCAAAGAACAACTAGATCGGGTAGTGGATCTTCTTTCCAGGTAATTCGATTGGGTAGGATCTTAGAAAAAGCGGCCTTACTCTTTCCACTTTGGGTGATCCTTGGGGTTACGATCACTTGGATCTTTCCGTCCGCACTTGTTTGGTTCAAGGGACCTTGGATCACTTATAGCCTCGGGCTCACTATGCTTGGGATGGGGATTAGCTTAAAGACAGAGGATTTCACTCGGGTCTTTCAGATGCCAAAACCCATCTTAATCGGTGTGATCGGTCAGTATACGATCATGCCTCTGACCGGTTGGATCCTTGGGAATTTCTTCCAATTGCCGACTCCGCTCGCTATCGGGATTATCGTCGTTTCTTGCTGTCCTGGAGGAGTGGCCTCCAATGTGATCTCTTTTTTAGCGAGAGGGGACTTGGCCTTATCCGTTACGATGACTGCAATTTCTACGTTGCTTTCCGTGGTAATGACCCCGCTTCTTACCTTATTTCTCGCGGGAAATAGCGTGGGAGCAAACGCTCTCGGACTATTTATAGATACGATCCAAGTAGTGATCCTGCCTGTAATTTTAGGTATTTTATTAAATCGTTATGCACCTAAATTCTCGGAGAAGGCGAAACTAGTTTCTCCTTTGATCGCGGTGCTTTTGATCACTCTGATCGTTGCTTCCATCATAGGTTCTGGAAAGCAAGCTGTGATCAGTTCAGGACCTCATCTGATTCTCTGTGTATTCTTGCTCCATCTCTCCGGTTATTTTTTCGGGTATTGGGTCGCATTTTTTGGGACTCGCTCCCTTACAGTGGCGAGAACCGTTTCCATAGAAGTGGGAATGCAAAACAGCGGCCTAGGTGCGGTTTTAGCTCGAAATAATTTTTCTGACCCATTGGTAGCTATTCCTGCTGCGATTTCCAGTTTGGTGCATTCTTTGATCGGAAGCGTTCTCGCAGGGATCTGGCGAAGGTCTATTCCGTCCGGTTTTGGGGAAAAAACACAGCTGCAAAGCGATCTTCCTTGATTTTTACGATCTCTTTTTTTTTATAGCATAATCAAGTTCTGTGGGCTGGGATAAGGGCGGAAATCCGTCTAAATTCTATAAAAGCCTGTATCAGACTAATCTTTAGCTAAGAGAATCATTCGTCATGAGAGAGATCATTAAGCTTTCTTGCCAGGTATGTAAGAAAAATTCTTACTTCCAAACAAAGAATAAAAAGGCGAAATCCGAGAAATTGGTAACGAAAAAATTCTGTAAATTTTGCCGCGCACACGTCGAACATAAGGAATCCAAGGTATAATCCTAAAGCCGATGGTAGCTAAAAAAGCCGCATACGATAAAAAGGTCCTGACTGAAATCACGGATCTTCTTCTAGAGAGAAAAAACTCTCTATTGGAGAAGTATGCAAAATGGGAAGATAATAGCAAACCATCCGGCTTGAAAGAAATGGGAGATATCGCCGACATCGCCTCCGAGATCAACGAGGAGATGTTGAGTTCCGTTCTTACAGAATCCGAGATAGACACGATCCGAGAGATTGATGTCGCTCTCGAAAAGATCGAGGACGGTTCCTATGGAATCTGCGAGGGGACTGGTAAAAAAATCCCTCTCGCTAGATTGAAGGCCATTCCCTGGACTCGTTACACTGTCGAGTACGCCGAAGCAGTTTCCAAACACAAGGCTTCCGGCAAAAAAAGTCCTTTATCCGCGACTCTTACGGGAACTTACAAAATTCCGTCCGATCCGGATTCTCTGGACGATTAATCCAAATCTTATATTCCATTCTATTTTTTTAGATTGAAATCTCTTCGTTTTCGGCGAGCATTTCCAATTCGTGCCAAATCTTTTCGCCCGATTGAGGCCTCTTAGAACTCCTACCTTTCTTACCCTAATACTGACGGTGATCTTGTCCTACGTCTTATTGCGCTGGACCTTGCTCGCTCGTGACCCGGATGGAAATCTGGGCATCGTATGGATCCAATTCTTGGCAGGGCTCATCCCTAATTTGCATCATCGCAAATCTGGTAGGATTTTCACTGCGGCTTTTGCTCTTCTTTCTCCTGGACTTCTGCTATATGGGGAAGGGGGATATCTTTATCTCTCTGCTCTATTCTCCGGTGCGGTCTTTGGGATCTTTCTGAGACAGTATGTCTCCACTTTTTATGCGCATACTGCAAATGACGACGATCCTGTTTTAAGATATTTTTATATAAACCGTCCTTATAAGAATTCCTTAGAGTTCACTCAGAACCCTAAGGCTGGGTTCTTGTTGATTGCAGTTTTCTTGCTATTGGATCGATTGCTTGCCTATTTCGGAACGGATCCGATCACTTCCTGGATATTACCTGATTGGGATTATTCTACTGGGATCTCTTCTAAGTACGCCTTTGCACTTACTTTGGACGGGATAGGTTCTTGGCTTTCGGCACTATTGTACTTCTTTGCAGAAGAAACGAGTTCCCACGATACGGATCCTCCTGGCAAACATTGGAAAACAGGGATCACCGTAGGCTTTACTGCGAATCTGATCTTGGGTGCGATGCAAGGCCTTGCTCCTGAGACTGACTTCCCTTTTACTGCGGGGAATGCGGAAACATTCGGTGTATCCGGCTTCTTTCCGGATGCTGCATCTTTCGGGATAGGAATGCCTGTATTATATGGATTTTTCTTTTATCAGATCCATAGTCGTAACTGGCGAAGATTCTCTCGCTTGCTTTTAAGTTTAGCTGTCTTCTTAGCTCTTGGTCTTGCTGGAAGATTTCAAGGAACCGGATATTGGCTTCTTCTTATCTTCCAAACCGCTTTAGTTGTGGGACTTTCTTATCAGAGAAGTTTCCGAAATCCTATCTTAAAGTATTCCTTCATTCCACTGGTGGTTTTGGGAACCTGCGTTGCCCTTGCCGGAGTATATGTGATCGGAGGAATGGACTGGTCCTTTACTTCTTGGCAATTGATCCGTGAAGATGCGTCTAACGCGTGGGTCAAAGGAAAGACAGTCTCCAAATTTTTGGAATTCTTCTGGAAGGACGGATGGGTCCAAACTCTTTCTGCCTGGAATTGGTGGAAGGAAATGCCTTTCTTCGGACAAGGATTCGGTGGGTTCGCTTTGCATTGGATAGAGTCTGGTCCGAGAGCAGGCTATCCGGCAAATGGTATCCAAGACTTTGGACTTACTTCCTGGGTCTTTTTATTGACCGAAGGGGGAGTGATCTTCTTCCTTTTATTCTTTGTCTGGATCGGGCTCGAAGCCTATACAAGATCTAGTTACTGGTTCTTGCCTTTACTCTTTTTCCCTGTTAGCTTTTTCGAGCCTTGGACAGGAGGCGCAGGAATCCTAGCGTTCTATTTGATTTGGCTTTTAAGTTCTTCCGGGGCTTCGACTAAGACTCTTCCTAAATGGTGGATGATCCCAGCTTTCAATTTAGTTTGCCTTGTGTTTGGACTGGCTCTTACCGTCAGATCCTTCGTGAAATTATCTTCGCAGTTACAAGGACCTGAGTTCAGATACGAAGAGAGAAAAACATACCAGCTCTCTGCAAAGGCAAAGAACGTAGAGAAGTTAGGAGCAAGATTTCATAGTTTCCATTCGGGAGCATCTTGGATCCTGGGAGATAAAGGAAATCTCAGTTTGAGAGTTGCCTTGGACGAAGGGCCTAAACCGGGAAAACCTGTTTATATTCGTTGGATCTTCTCGGATCAGAACGGAGTGGAACTGCAATCTAGAAACACTCCTCTGACTAGTATCGCGAGTCAGATCGGACTCGGTGTTCCTGCTGGAGCTAAATCACTCACTGCGAAAGTACTAAGAACGACTTGGTACCAAGCTGGGCCATCTGAGTTTTATATCTTAACAGAAGACTTTGACGGACTGAATCGGATCCGATAGGCCTTTTGCCAAGATCGGCTTTTATCTGTTCGGATATGTAATTCAAGCCCAGTTCTCTGCTCAAAGAAAAATCGGGGGAATTAGCGGAAAACCGCTTCTACTGCGTTTCTGTATTGTTGTTTGATCCGAACAAGCCATCTCCAAGTAAGGAGTCCCCAGGGGATTTGAGAAAATCTGTACAAGGCTCCGCTTTCGTGGCTTGGATCATTCTCTCTAAAGTTTTTCCAGATCGGGACTACTTTGATCTTCTCGAAACTCTTCCCCGCAATATAAAAAGAAACAAATGTTTCTCGGTTTAGTTCGGGCTCTCGGATCACAGGAGAATAGAATCCTTTTCGAGAAAGGGAATATGCAAGACTAGGCTCTTCTTCTCCTTCTGCGCCGAGGTTTACGGAAAGAAAGAGAGGGATTTTCAGGATCCTTTCTCTAAAGAAGGAAGGATTCAAAAGTCCTCGCACTAAGAATAGGAATCCGAGCCAAGCAGGATATTCCATGAACAAGGTGATAAATTCCAAAGAACTAATATTCTCCAGATAATACGGAATTTGAGCGGGGACAAATAAATAAAAGTTCAAGCAGAAGAGGGGAATTCCGAATAAGAATACGGAAATGATCGCTCTTTCGAGAGAAAGATCCCGAAGCAACGGAATACTCTGTATGCTTTCATTGGATTGGGCGGCTCTCAACCAAGCATCGTATCTGGAAAATTTTCGTATCATCGCATAATCATCTAAGTAGAGATTCTCCGATTGCAATACTTCAAATGGAAGTGTGACTTCAGCTTGGACTACGATCAATTCCAAGGTAAGAAAGGAGAGTCCTAGGATCAATGGGATCATTGCAGTTCCTAATCCTCCCTCTAAGAGTAGAAAATTATAAAGCCCATGAAGTAGAGTTAGGAATAAAAAGGAAAGGCAGAAATCCAATCCGGAAAGATTTCCCTTTCGAGATTGCAGAGTTTTTAATATAAAAAATCCTAATATTCCTCCTGAAAAAGTATGAAAAGGGAGTGAGGTTCCGGATCTTAAGATCCCTGGCCAAAAGTCCAATTGAAATGAATAGAAGACGTTTTCGATACATCCGAAGGCAACTCCCACGGTGAGACCGAAATACAAACTATCCGCCAGATTCGAGGAGCCTTTCTCTTTCTTTAGAAAAAGATAAATAAGCAAGGCCTTTGCAGTTTCTTCTGGCAATGCTCCTAATAGGACCGCTTGTTGGAACGGATGGTAGGACTCGAATAGATCGAAGACGCCTATTTCCCAAGCGAGTGCGATACCTGTCGCGATCATTCCATAAAAGAAGGCGAGAATTGTAAAGATCCTGCCTTGTCCGGAATAGTATGTCTTACGATAAAAATCCCAATAAAACCAAGCAGCTAAGACTGCCGCAGCGGGTTTTAAAAAGACCAACCAATCATACATAAAAAAGGACATCGCCCGACAAGTTTAAGCGATGCCCTTAGTTTCGCAACTTTTCGAGTTGTGAAAACTAGATTCTATACCGTAAGACTTTGTCTTTTCCGCAAGAAGTAGACAGCAATTGCCCCTGCAATCACAAGTCCTATCGCATAGAAGATCGCGAATTTCTTCACAGATAAGAACAGATAACCTACGATGCTACTAGTGCTAGGAACCGGAAAGACCTTCGATTCATTGGTCACATCGAAATACCAAGTCTTATAATTAGCCCCGCCTGAACTTACCCAGGAAACGAATTCTGCATAACCTGTTTGGGAAGGGTTTCTGATATCATAACCTTCGTAAGGATATTTCCATGGACCAGGCATAATGATTGCCCAAGGGAATCCGGTAGAGTCTAGATATTTATCCGTTCCGTTTGAATTCTTATATAAACCTGGAAAATGGATCTCTTGGTTCGTGTTCAGAACGTATGCATACATATCGTATGGAAAGGAGCCGATCTGGCTTCTAGTTACCGGCGAGTTAAATACAATTTCCAATTTAGCTATAAAGCCAGGCTTAAATACATCTCCTGGATGCACATTTTGGCCACGGATTGTTTTGTTCGACTCCGGAAAGATCTGATATCCTGATTTCAACGCATCCGCAGTGATCGAAACAGTATTGGTCGCTACTTCTACTTTTCCGTCGGCTTGTGTTAAGGAGTAAGTTAAAGAAGCTCCTACATTCACCGGCAATTTAATATACAATTGGTGTCTGTATCCAGCACCTTTTGCTACGTGTTGGTATACTCCTCTTAAGCGAACTATGTTTCCTTGAGCGTTCAGATCTTCTTCGTTTTTGAATTGGATCACATAATCGTTCAAGTCTGCGTCTCCAGCAGAAGGATATAAGTCCTCGAACGCCAGAGTAAAGACTCCATCGTTTGGATAAGACACTTCGGTTGAACGAGTTGCATCATTCGGATAAATATCTGTATCGTCAGGAACTCCGTCTCCATCCGCATCCGCAACTTGTGCTGTAGGAAGAGTGATCGCATAACGTATAGTGCGATTGATACCAAGAATATCTTGTAAGCTAATGTATTGAGTGATGGAATCTCCGCCTATAGAGATATCTACTGTGATATTTCCGACGGAAGTTGGGACTGTCAATGTCCCTGTAACTTTTCCCGAAGAATCGGACACTCCCTGGAAGAGTATATTATTATTCTCATCATACACTAGAACTGTTGCTCCGGCCACGGAGCGGGAATCCTTATCCATCACGGTTAAGTTCAGTGGAATATTGATTGTTGTATTGTAGTTAAAGTTGGCAGTTCCTGTAGGATCTTCTACAACCACAACGGCAACAGTAGGAGTTCCTGAGCTGTCCGATCCTGAATTCGAAGTCGGAGTTGTGCCTGAACCAGTATCTGTCGAGCCTCCGCTTGCATTCGAAGCATTGGAACTATCAGAAGAGGAACTTCCAGAAGAAGATCCGCTAGAAGAAGTGTCCGAACTGGAACTTGAAGATCCTGAGCTTGCACTGCTAGTATTTGAGTCCGAGTTAGATGAACTTGAACCACTAGAATTATCTGTAGATGAATTAGAAGAACCGGAAGTATTGGAAGCGGAAGAAGATCCAGAATTACTGGAGGAAGTATCTCCACTGCCAGAGCTTGTATTCGAGCTAGTAGAAGTTTGGTCGGAAGAACCGCCGCTTGTTGTTGAATTGGATCCGGTATCTCCGGATTGGCTACCGGAATTGGAACCGCTAGTATCCGTGCTACCCGATCCTGAACCGGAAGAATCTCCGGAACTAGGGGTAGTGGTGGTTGGGTTTCCGGAACCATCTCCTGGTACGAACACAACTCCAGGGCTTCCACTGTTTCCTGGAACTCCACTTACGCTATGTGGATTTCCTAAAAAGAAGAAAGGAAATAGAAGTCCCTTTTTCTTATGAGTACAATTATAAACGAATCCTAGTACCAGTGCGAAGGCTAGAAATTTTCTCATCGAATGCATCCCAAAACTAATCTCTTTAGGTTAGGAGACGGGTTTTAGGAAAGAATACTACGGTCGAATCGGTTTTTTTGCAATATGAAGAACTGCGTTTCCGAATACAAAATTGGTATAACGCACCTTTTCGAAGCCTAAGTCTTGCATTTTTTGTTTTAGGCTTTCTTGGTCTGGGTAATAAAGGGAAGACACGGGAAGATAATCGAACATATCATTTTTGCCTCCCCAAAGAATATAACCGAATAGAGGGACGATCTTAAAGAAATAGAAATCAGCGAATTTTCTCACCAGAGGATTTTTTACCTTACCCACGTCCAGATTAGCAAAGACTCCTCCGGGTTTTAGAACTCGTAGTATCTCCGACAGAGCTTTATCTATATGGTTTACATTCCTCAGGCCGAATCCAATGCTAACTGCATCCAAGCTATTACTTTGAACATTAGAAAGTTCTGTCGCATCTCCGATCTCGACCGTGGCTCTTCCTTTTTGAATAGGGACTTGCAGTCTGTTCTTCGCAACGGAGAGCATCTTTTCCGAAAAATCTAAACTGAGAAGGGATTGAACTCTAGAAGATCTTTCCAAGCGAACCGAGATGTCTCCAGTACCGCAGCAAAGGTCCAGAACCCGAATCGGTCCTTGGGTTTCCTTTTCGATCTCATGCACTAATCTGTTTTTCCAAGCGCGGTGAAGAAAAAAACTATTCCAATCATTGAATCGATCATACTTACTAGCGATCTTATCGAAGTTCTCTCTGACGAAGTTTGCCTTCGTATCCTGAGAGGGCATTTGGAAAGAGTTCATTTCCCTTAAGATTTTGCGGTTTACTTGGAGTGCAAGAGGGATTTCTGATTTTGTTCGGATGACAGATCCGATTGTTTTGGCGAATCTGGAAAATAAAATCAAAGATATCTCTTAGGAATTTGTAACAGGATGAATAGCGGGAATTTTTTGCAGGGACTAGATTGGGTCTCTACTCTGATCGGACTCTTATCGATTTGGAATCTGGGAACTTTTTTGCATGTCTTGACAGTTCTGCCTAAAAGAAGAAAGGCCTTGCTTTCCGAATTCATTGCGCAAAAGGATCCTTCCATTTGGGAAGAAAAATTATCAGCAGCCTTATTTCCTATCGAGACAAAACTATCTTGGATCAAACATCTAGCAAGCATAGCTACCATGCTTGGTTTGTTAGGAACCGTCCTTGGGATCTCCGAGGCCTTTTCTTCTTTGCAAGCCGCTGGGACAGTTAGTTTGGACGCGTTTGCAGGAGGGATTAAATTAGCCTTACTCACCACTATTTTAGGTTTATCGGTGGCGATTCCTTCTTTATTTGCGTATCAATTTTTGAAACATCGAGTCCTGGATCTGGAAAGAGAGGCACTCTCCTGGCTGAAAATTCCTCCAGCAGGTTCTATATGAGAAAATCCTTATTAAAGGAAGAAGAGACCGGTATAGACCTCACAAGCTTTATAGATGTGGTCTTTATTCTTCTGATTTTCGTGATGCTTGCGGTAAGTTTCAGAAAAGAAATCCGTTCTATTCCATTAGAACTTCCTAAAATAGGCCAAGGAGAAGATCCAAAGGGAGAAAGGATCGAATTCGGGATGCTCGGAGAAGGCCGATTCTCTCTAAACGGAGAAAGGTTAGATCGCCAAGCATTAGAAGCAAAATTACATTCAGGTTTTGTAAATGGCAAAGAGGTTCGTTTCTTCGCTGGAGAATCCGCAAATTACGGAGAAACTGTGAGAGCACTGGATTTATTGAGAAGATCCGGGACTTCTTCCTTGGAGCTTGCAGTTCAAGGGACTAAATAGAACTATATTAAGGATCCTGCAATTTAGGATTGTTCTTATGTCTATCTTTGTCGCGATTCGTATTTTTCTCCAAGGTGCTACGAAGAGCATCTTCCATCGAGATTCCCATCTGATTGGCTAAACAAATCAGCACAAAAAGAATATCCCCGAATTCCTTGGGCAAAGCTTCTGGATCTTCTCCTTTCTTAAAGGATTGATCTCCGTATTTACGAGCAACTATACGAGAAAATTCTCCAACTTCTTCCATAAGAATGGCGAGGTTGGTGAGCTCAGAGAAGTATTTTACTCCTATCGTTTTGATCCAATCATCGACCGCCTTTTGGGCTTCTTCAAAGGTCATGGTTTAGGAAGATTTCCTTTTTCTTCCAAGAACTCGATCAGATAGCGTGTAGGCTCTGCATAGCAGCCCCCGCTGAGATGGTGAGGATCAATGAACTTTTGACATTTCATCCTTTCTCTATAATTCTCCATATCCAGGACCAAGGTTTCAGGATAATCCTTTAAAAGAGAGTCTCTCATTTTGATCCATTCTTGAAAGAACGCGGCCGATCTAACTTTTTCGGAGAATTTAGAATAGAGTAATGGAGTCCAAAGAACCACTTTGATCCCGTTCTTACGAGATGTTTCTAAGAAGTTCCTAAGAAAGAATTCTTGGACCTTAGAGCTTCTATAATTCTTGTAAGATTCGTTAAAGATCCGATCCGATTCCGAACCCAATTGATCCTCAGGAGTATTTGCTAGAAGTGTATTCGGGATCCCGCCTTTAAATTTATCCGATTCATTGATCAATATATTACGAATAAATAATAGTTTCTTTACTTCGAACGGATTCTTAATACGAGCATAAGCTTCTTTAAATCTAGGTGGAAAGACAGATGTACGGAACACTCTTGCTTTCAAGAAGCTGTCCCATTCGCTCGTAGAGAAAATATTCCAGTATCTCAAAAAGAAAGGAAGATCATAAGAATATCGGAGAGGGTAACGGTTTGCAAAGTCGGTGCCCGAGTCCGGATAATATTCTAGAATTGCATAATCCAAAGGAATCTTTTTAGAGATCAGTTTTTCTAAGGTAAAATTATGAAAGGAATAAGGAGCAGAAGGCCCGGAAAGATTATAAACGATCAAGCCAGGGCTATTCTTTTCGAATTCGGTTAAAGAGAACTCGCCCATATGAGAGGTCCCGAAGAAGGTAAGCACTTTCTGCGCCGGCTTTTTTGCATCCGTTTCCTTCTTCATTGTATTTAGGACCCGATCTTTCATATTATAAAAATAATATTCGGCTCCGCTCTCCGTATAAGGTCGAACGAACTCGGAGGACAGTACTCTGTCCCAGAAGAGGACCAGGGCTGCAATCGCCAATGGGATCCAAAGTATTTTGCGTTTTAAGAATGGAATATGATAGTTTTTCATAGGATATCTTAGAAAGCGAAGTAAATGAAGTCCTGGCCTTTTCCGGCGTAGTTCCCAAATATCAGAGCTCCGATGATTAAGAATGCAATCAAAAGTTTGGTTCGATTTCTGTGGAACCAAAGAGGATAATTCTTAGGTGCCTCTGCCGCATGGAAAAGGACTCCACCTACTATATAAGGTAAAATCAAATTAAAAGAAAGGAAATTGCTTTGCTCCGTGATCGGAGAATAGAACCAACTCTTAAAGAAATACATCGAGTCTTGGATCGTGAAGCATCGGAAGAATACTGCTGCGAGTACGAAGAGAGAGTAGGTCCAAAGAATTCGGAGGCCAGTGAAAAATTTTCCTTTCTCTGGAAGTATTCTGATCCCGTTTCTCTCCATGAATCTCTCTGTAGCAAGGAAAAGTCCATGCGCAAGTCCCCATGCTAAGAAAGTCCAGTTTGCTCCATGCCAAAGACCGCCTAACGCAAATGTAATGGTTTGATTCAGGTTTGTCCTGGCTTCGGAGATTCTGCTCCCCCCCAAAGGAATATAGATATAATCCTTAAGCCAGCTCCCCAGAGTGATATGCCATTTTCTCCAGAGTTCATGTATGTCCCTGCTGAAGAAAGGAGCGTTGAAGTTTCTAGGTATATTAAATCCGAATAATAAAGCACAACCTCTTGCGACGTCCGTATAGCCCGAAAAATCGGAATAGACCTGCCAAGTGAATCCGATCGAGGCCAATATTAGAGAACCGCTCCCATATTCCTTCGGTCTTAGAAAAACCGGATCGATCAGGGCGCCTAGATTGTCCGCGATTAGTATCTTTTTGCAAGCACCAAGGCCTATCAAAAATAGCCCTGTGTATATGGCTGTTTTATGGATCCTTAATTGTTCTAACCGAGGAAAGAAATCCCTGGATCTCATGATCGGTCCCGCTACTAACTGAGGAAAGAAGAGCAGGAACAAAGTAAAATGAAAGAAGCTTGGAATTTCTTGTACTTTGCCTCGGTACACGTCTATCACATAGGCCATGACTTGGAATGTGTAGAAGCTAATAGCAAGAGGAAGTATGATCCTGAATGGCATGGTGCTCGTGTCGAAAACGGACCAATGAGTTACATAAAATAAATTTTCGGTAAAGAAATAGAAATACTTAAAGATCCCTAGATTGACCAGGTCTATAACAACTATGATCGTAAGCAATTTCTTGCTTTTAGTACGAAGAATAGGCTTTAAGAATAAGTAATTTAGTAAGACTATTCCTAAAAGATGCAATAAGAAAGGAGGATTCCAGGACGCATAGAAGACTAGAGAGCCGATCATTAGGATCCATTCTCTGTATTTGCGATCCTGCCAAAGCCAATAGCTGATATAAACTATAAGAAAGAAAAGAAAGAAGAGTGTGGATGTAAATATCATTTCGTTTTCTTCTGTCCTAGGCCAAGAATAGAAGGCAGATCCGCCGCAAAGATTTCGGAAAATTTATGCATTCCTGCTTTATTTAAATGGATCAGGTCGTAATAATAATCTCCGTTATTCGCTCCATCCAAGCTTTCCTGATAATCCAAAAGCGTTGTGTTCGGATTGATCTTCTTGAGCTCTTCTTCCCAGATGCGATTTCTTTCCGGAGTTCTCCAGTCTTTGATCAGCTCGCTATAAGGCGCGATGACTCCTATGATACGAATGTCTTGACCGTTTTCTTTTCCTATCCTTCGAATATCTCCATGAAGTATATTCATTCTATGGAAATAGTTTAGGACTCTTTTTGTTTTAGTGACTTCTTTCGAGTTGGTCCTTGCCAGATCACAGGTATCCCAAATCGCCTTCTTATGAAATTGGTCGGAACCTGCTGGAGCAGGAAGACCATTATTAGGATTCGTAACCTTAATGCAGGAAGGAATATCCTTCGCTTCCGGATACATACTAATACTCGGAAGATTCGTGTTTTCGTGAGGCCAAGGATTCAAACGAGGCTCTTTTCTTCTTCTGCCGATGTCCTTTAAACGCTTTGAAGGATCTAGGACGAAATCACGGATATCCCGTCGATAGGCAACACTTTTGAATGCTAAGAAACCGAGGTCATCGTACTTTATATTATAATTAAAATCGAATATTAGAGGAAATGCAATTCTTCTGTCCAATTCTCCGAGCATTGCGAGCGTATGGATCTGCAAGAATTCCTGATCCACCCATGGTGTGGAAATCTCCAATATATGAAGGACTGTATGCACTTTCGGGAATTTTGGAAGAAGATTTCGTACGAGAGAATCCTGGACTACTAACTCTGTACCTTCCATCGCAAGAGATTGCACTCTTTCTCCATAAGGCTCTAACTCTTTGTTCAGGGTTTCGAGAGAAAGTCCTTGGTATGCTACGGAGGTCCCTAAGACTAAAATAGTAGGTTCGAATACTGATTTCTTTTCCAAAATGTATTCGGTGTTACGAACTACGTTAGCTGCAAAGGATCCTTTCTTCAAAAAGGGTCTATAGACACCTGTCTGCAGACAAAGATCGAAGCAAAAGAATATGAGGACCGGTATCCAGAATTTTTTTTGACGTATCAATTGAAGATAAGGACTCACAGTTACCTCAGAAATCGAAATACAGGAAGTTATTACTTTCCGTAGCGCCGAAGAAGAAGATTAAGAAAACATTAACTACGAAGAATACGGCGAACTTTCTTCCACTCTCTACCATAGACTCAATCGTATTTTTAGAGAAATAGTAAGAGAGGACAAAACAGAGCACCAATAGTAAACCGTAATCATAGTTCGAGAATGTGCTAACGGAAGCGATTCCGCTCGGAACGAAGAAGACGAGTGACTTCATCATCGCCCAAGCATCTTGCATTGTCTTTGCGCGGAACATGATAAACCCGAAGGATAAGCAGAACATTGTAAATACTCTCGCTGCTATATCGTAGGATCTCCCACCTTTCTCGTTCAACCAAGCGGCAGTTTTAGTCTTAGAATATTCCCTATGGATCCCAAGCATGATCCCTTGCCAAAGTCCCCAGCTAACGAAATGATAGGCGGCTCCATGCCAAATACCTGCGAATAACCATGTGATAAAAAGGTTTCTGTATCCTTTCATCACTGAAACCCTAGAACCACCCAAAGGAATATAGATGTAATCTCGGATCCAAGTGGAGAAGGAGATATGCCAACGAGACCAATGATCCGCGATATTCCTTGCTACCATCGGGAAATTAAAGTTCGGATCGAATTTATATCCGAATAATCTGGCTACTCCGATCGCTATGTCCGTATAGCCGGCAAAATCGAAATAGATCTGCCATCCGAATGCAAGAGTTCCCACCCAAATCTCAACCGGGTTTAGAATTCTATAATAATTGAAAGTATAATCTACTACCTTTGCCAGGTTGTCGGCAAAAACGATCTTTCTGGTGAATCCCATTAAGATCTGAGCAAACGCAATTTCCACATCTTTTGCAGTGACCTTAGGAGGATCGTCCAAATCTCTGAAGAAGGTATGTGCTCTTACGATTGGTCCTGCTACCAGTTGAGGGAAGAAGGAAACATACAATGCAAAATCCAAGAAAGACTTTCTGGCTTCCAAATTCCTACGATAGACATCTATCGAATAACTCATGGATTGAAAGGTATAGAATGAAATTCCTACAGGAAGAATGATCTTCCAATGTTCTAGCTTGAGAGTTCCTAGGGTGAAAATATCAGCAAAAACATCTAAAATGAAATTCGTATATTTGAAGTAAGATAGAATCCCAAGGTTTGTTATGAGAGAAGCGACTAAGCAGAGCTTTCTGAATTGCTCAGAGACTCCTTCTTTACTCATCAATCTTCCTGCAACGTAGTCTACGATCATGGAAGCGATCAAGATGATGATATATAAGTTAATGTTAAAATTACAGAAGGAGTAATCTATCCATGATTCGTACCAAGTAGCAGTTCTTGGAGCATCACAATGGATGGTGGCAGGATGCCAGGCATTATAAAAATAGAGACTCGCGAGTAAAAGAAAGACTCTTTGATACGTTCCCTTTAAGATTTTTGCTAAGATCAGTACGATCGGCAAAAACACAATAAAATGGGCTGAATTAAACAGCATTCGTTTGCTTTTCCTCGACTCCTGTGCAGTTTTCTGGACGGAGGGAAACCCACAAGCGTTTTATTAGGTTGAAAGAAGGCACAGGAACTTACTCGTCTTTGTACACTTTTTCAGGTGTGATCGCTTCATACTTATCTTCGATCCCTTCTATGAAACTTGCGTTGGATCTTTGAGAACGAGGGTAGGTGGAATAGCTGAAGTTTACCAAGAAAAGCAATAGTAGATACGTGAATAAGGCCACATGTGTCAAAGCACGGATCCCGAATTTCAATCCTTCCCATCGGAGAGAATGTAGAACTAGGGAGGCAAAGATCATGAGTCCGATCACAGCCGAGACCCAAAATTCGAAGAAATAACCTTCCCACCAAGTATAGAAGATCAAAGAAGGAACTAACCAGAAAAATAATAGCACTAGTTCTTGTTTGTATGTTTTCCAAAGTTGAAGAGCGTTTGTTGCTGCAAGAGCTAAGATTCCCAACCAAAAGGCAAGATTGAGATTGTATGGAAAATTTCTAGGAGCAGTGGGCAAGCTTGGATTGATCCTAAGCCCGTTCTTAACTCCCTCGAAATTCAAGAAGGCATCACCGATCCCTCTATAGAAATTCATAATATAGTTTTTTTCGCCGGGAGCCGCTCCCCATTTTTCCTGAGATGCGTATAAGAAAAGCCAATTCGCAAAATTCTTTTCGCTAGTCGGAAGTGAAACCAAATCCCTTCCTAAAATAATGAAGCCTACATAAAGATAGGAAAGAGTGAGTATGCCGATTACGGCAGTCAGATATACGAAGATAAGTCTTAATTTATGAGAGTATGTGAATGTTCCTCCTCTCCATCTATCTGTTAGCAAAAGAGAGGCGGGAACGAATGTAAGAAAGATCGTATCGGATTGATGAAAGTAGATATTCCAGATTTGTAAAAAGCCGGCGATATAGAGTTTTCCGGGAGACCATCCCTTCTTGCAATTCCATACACAAACCAAATACAGAGAAGCGGTTAAGCAAGAATGGATCAGAGGAGTGTCGTTGTGTTGAGCGTAGAACCAGAATCCTTGCGTGCAATGTACAGAGAGCCCTAAGAGTACTGCGCCGATCAAATCATGATACAGTCTCCAATACGTTAACATCAAAACAAAAACGAAAACAAGAGCGGAGGCGAGCACTCTTAGTCTCAGGCCGAACATAGCGGAATCCGTGCCGTGCAGCCAATACCAGAATTTCAAATACAGATATCCTGTGCTTTCGAAACCTATATGATGAGGGTTAAAGAATACCTTCCAATATTTATTCGTAAGAATATTATGAGTATAAACGATGGAGTCCCAGTCGTAATGACGGGAAAGAAATCTAAGATCGAATAAGAATAAGGCTAAAGATAAGCAAATTAAGAATAATGTTCCCGTCCAAAGAGTTGGAGATCGGAAGATAAATCGAATTCTCGCAATGAATTCTAGACTTTCTATAGAACGTTTGAGCATTACACATTCTTAAAGATAGAAGAAAGAAACTGTCCATTCTTCTTGGAAGAAAAGAAAGGAGACTCAGCTAGAGTGGATTCTTCTGCTCCGCTCACATTTACTTTAAAGAGGATCTTTTCCAATCCGAGAATTTTACGGACCCATCCTCCCTTATGTAGTATCTGCAAACCGGTTTGATTGGGATTCCATCGGACAGTGATCTTTCCTAATAATCCCCATCTGGAAAAGATCAAAGCCTCTCCGTCCCAACTTAAGTTTTGAAATAGATTCTTATTTAAGAAACGGAACAGATCCAAGAAGAATGCAAATCCGACATAGAGAAAAATCGCAAGAGCTGTGTAGTCATAAAGTCTTTTGTCTGTAAGAAGGGAAAGTTTCAATACTTTGGTGATCTGTAATAACTCTACGAACTTAAAGATCCAAACGGAGACCAAGTCCTTGATTGGATATAAATACCAGATAAAAGTAAAGTAGGCCAGGATTGCAAGAATCGGGGGAATATAATTATTTATTAATTTAGAACTTCCTGAACTTCTTTTAGGAAGACTCGGCTTAGAAGTTTCCCAATCCCACCAGGCGGAAGATTTTCGCTTTGAATGAGTTTGCATAAGATCGGTCCTCGGACTTATTTTTTCTTTCTATTCTTCCAAAGATCTACCAAGGATTCTTCGACTTGTTTTGCAGTCGTATCCCAGGACCAGGGGTTGGAATTAGGTTTTCTCCCATAAATTCCCCTCTTGCCGGCGAGTGAAAGCGCGTTTTTCCAGGCTTCCGTATCCGTAGGTGGCACGAAGGTATCGGTTAAAACATCCAAGACCTCGTGAAATACAGGGATATCGGAAACAATGCAAGGCTTACCCATTCGGATCGCTTCCAAAAGAGGAAGCCCGAAGCCTTCGTGTAGAGAGGGGAATACAAAGTAGGAACAATTTTGGTAAAACCAACCAAGCTGAGAGTCACTCGGATTTTCTACAAAGTAGACGCCATCTTTCTCCAAAGATCCTTCTTTCAAGAGAAGGGTAAGGCCTTCGGACTTCCAACCGAGTCTTCCTGCCAAAACCAAAGGAAAGGGAAAATTCGGTTCTTCTTTCTTCAGGGCTAAATAGGCATCTACTAATCGATTCAGGTTTTTGCGAGGTTCTAGAGTTCCTACAGAAAATAGAAAACGCTCCGGTAGAGGCTTAGAAGGAGCAGTGATAGAAGGGAAGCCTTGCACCCCTGGATAGATTACCTTTAGTTTGGATTCTATCTTAGGAAGAAACTGCTCTATATCGTTCTTAGTATTTTGAGAAAGGCAGAATATTTTATCAGCTTTTTTTAATGTAAGAGGAGAAAGAAATTTGTGCTGCCAATAATTTGCAGTGGTCATGGTTTCCGGCGCGGACCTGAAATTCAGATCATGATAATTCACTGCAGTCGGGATCTTTAGGCCGAATACTGGCAATAATTGGATCGTTCCCCAAAAAATATCGATCCTGTGTTTTCTTACCACTGCGGGAATGGTCCAGTTCAGCCAGATAAATCCAGGGAGCCTACTCGGTATAAATACAGGAGTCTGACGGATCAGATCTTGAAAAACGGGGTGTATTGGCTTATTCGAATATAGATAATATTCTAAGGGAGCATCAGGACGGATCAGTCTTTGTAAAACTTCGGCCAGGTATCTAGAATTGCCTGTGATCCCGTACGCAAGAGGTCTCGCATCTACTGCAACACGGGGCTTGTATTTCAAGGCTTCCGTTTTTAGTCTGGGATCTTTTGCCACTAGGATCTCGCCCTGTCGATATAAAAGGTGCAGGCGTATTGTATTAGAGAAGTATAAAGTAAGAAAGAGAACATCAAGAGCGCTTCTTCGGCAGTATTCCCGATCGTTCCTCTATTCATGAGTAGTACGAATATAGCGATTAAAGTAAATAGGCTTGCCGCTTTAAAAGAAAGAATCCTGTTCTTCCATTTTTCCCAAACAAAACCGTCTTCTTGTTCATCCATCCAAAGTTGGGAGAGAGCGTAACCGATAGGAAAAAGCAAAAAGACGAATGCGTGGATCCATGATATACCGCTAAAGATCACCGAAAAGAAGAATAGACCAGAAAGCACAAATCCTTCGGAAGCTCCCTTGTATACTCTGTATAAGAAAGGACCGGAGATTCCAAGAGTTAGCACAAGAGCCATGGCTTTTACTTGCGCTACCGTAAGATTCACGAATGGCATTCCGAATCTTCCTTGGTTCAATAGATCCGAATAAGATAAGAAATACTTGGAAAGAGTAGAGCTTAAACTTTGGTTATTCTTCCAAGCTCTCAATGCTGGGGACTTCATATATTTTTCAAGTACCAGATTGTACCAAGTTTGATTCATCTTCCAAGTAAACTCTGGGAATAGAAGAGCAGGCAATGCCAACCATACCATCGCAAATACGAGAGTATAAGCGATCACTGCATACCTTCTTTTATAAAGAAAATAGAATAGAAATGCCGCAGGAGTGATCTTGATGATGATCGCAAGAGAAAGAAGAAGACCGGATAACCAATCTCTTTTGGATGAGACAGACAGAAGGATCAAGAACAGAAGTAAGAATCCGACCTGGTTATTGTTCTGATGATTTTCCACAAAACGAAGCGAAAGAAGAAGAGTTGCTGAAAGGAAAAGAAAGGATCTTTGCTTTCCAAGTAGTCTTCCGATTAGGAAAAGGCTGCCAACTAAAGAGATAAAATTGAGAGTAAAGAATATCGCAGAGGCAGTCTCGAACTCTAAATAAGAAAAAGGAATGAGAAGGAAGGCAAACGTAGGAGGATAAATATAAGATCCTACATTCTCGATCCTGGCTTTTAGGCTTAAGAATACGGAAGGCTCGAAGATCTGCTCCATCTTGAACTTTCCGCTTTCGAAATCTTGGACTACTTCAGAGAGAACATCCAAGCTATATAGATCTTTTTGAATCCGGAAATTACGAGAGGCCTCATAATAATCCGAAAAATCGGAAGATTGTCCAGTACGACTAAATCCGTTGGTATAAAGCAAACCTAGAAACAGGATAAAAAGAAGAATAGGCCAATGCTTTTTCAGATCGATCCGCATTCAGGTACTCTTTTATCGCAGGCCCAAAAAGCCAAGAAATAAAATCCCCTTCATCCTCGGCTATAAAAGCGAGACATAGAATGGAAAGCCTGATAAAAATCGATTTCCGTATGCAAGTAATTTGATTCTCTGGAAGAATGAAATTCACGGATCTTTCCGAATTCGATTTCGAATTACCTGAAGAACAGATCGCAAAGTTCCCGGCATCCAAACGGGACCAAAGCAGATTGCTAGTAATCGGAAGGACCAAAGATTTTCTGACAGAAGAAGCTGAATTTACATCCATACTAAAATATTTAAAGCGAGGAGATGTCTTAGTAGCCAATCATACTAGAGTCTCTAAGAGAAGAGTCTTTCTAGTTACTAGTACTGGAAGAAGACACGAGTCTCTATTCTTATCCGAAGTCCAACCCGGTGTTTGGAAAACACTTCTTCGAAATTCTAAAAAGCTAAAGATCGGAGATACACTCTTTGATGAAGTAAGTCGCAACTTCTCCTTCTCCGTAATTGGAAAGCAAGAAGAGTTTACTCTCGTCCAAGCCGGAACAGAATGGAACGAAGAGTCTTTTGAAAAAGTCGGAAGGACTCCGATTCCTCCTTATTTCAAGAGAGAGAGTTCTTCGGAAGATGATATTCGTTACCAAACTGTTTATTCCAAAAACTTAGGATCGGTTGCCGCTCCCACTGCTGGTTTACATTTTACTCCGGAATTGATCTCTAAACTCCAAAGCAATGAGATCGAATTTTTAGATCTGGAATTGAGAGTAGGGTATGGAACCTTTCAACCCTTAACCGAGGAGCATTTTTCTCAGAAGAAGTTACACGAAGAATTTTTTCTTATGCCCGAAAGAACCACTCAGATCTTAAACCAAGCCAAGAAAGAGAATAGAAGGATCATTGCAGTAGGAACTACAACATTGAGAGCCTTAGAAGCTTCTTACCAAAAGGAAAAAAACGAATTCAAAGTGGGAGAAGGAAGTACCACTTTATTCTTGCAGCCCGGAGATCCTATACAGAGCTGCGAAGGTTTGATCACGAATTTCCATTTGCCGGAGAGCAGTCTTCTTCTCTTGGTAAGCGCATTCTCCGAAAAGAACAGGATGATGGACGCATATAGATATGCAGTACAGAAAGGATTTCGTTTCTTTTCGTATGGAGATTCTATGCTGATCTTGGATCCCTAAAAACAAGTTCGGATCGTACTTATTTAATTGAGCAATTCCCAGCTTGTATGAAGAATGGGAAAGGTGCTACGTAAAGTCCTTCCTGTCCAAACAGAAGCAAGATTAAAGGCGGCGAAACCGATCCGGTTGAACGGCCTTCCGGATTTCTTAGTATTTCATAAGGAAGAAGTTCGTACATTCCGCCAAGCCTTGGAAAATCCGAAATTATTTCGGCATATTCTGATCACAGGTCCAGAGATAGAATCCAATCTTCTCCGCTTCGGACAGTACCTCGAAGAGATTGTAAAGAAACAGCCTGTTGTCGCAGAACCGAACCCGACGCTTCTTTCTCTCGCTGGCTTTCCCTTCAAAGACCAATACAGACCCGGTAGGATTGCGGAAGCAAACGGAGGTCTTCTTTTATTACCGATCAAAGCCTTTGTAGAAGATCCGGACCTATATTATTTTTTAAAGGGAGTTCTTTTAACGGGTAAGATAGATTTTCTTTCTCTTCCCGAAGATTCGGATTCTGCGATCAATCGTTTTCATCCAAGCATAGATTCCGTATTTCGCCTCATCTTAGTGGGAGAAGAGACTGAAGTAGATTCTATCTCAGAAATGGATGCTGACTTTTACGGGAGCTTCGATTTCAAGATCCATATGCCATACGAGATCAGTCTAGATAAATCAACTCTTCCTATTTTCTCCGGACTTGTAAAATCCTGGGAGAAGCCGGGCTATCCTCCTTTAGACCAGGCGGCCCTGGATTCTCTTTTGGAACTGGCGCTTAGATGGAATGATAGCCAAAATAGACTTTCTCTTCATCTCTCGGAACTTCGTTCCTTCGTAAGAGAAATATTAGCTTTAAATAATAAAGGTAAGAAGACAGTCGGAAGATCCCAGATAGAGGCGGCTCCTTCTCTGATCCAAAAAAGGACTGCTATTCATAAAAGAAAATATGTGGAGAATATCAAAGAAGGATTGATCTCGGTCCAATTGAAAGGAAAGAAGACCGGCAGGATCAACGGGCTCTCCGTTATTCTTCTTCAATCTTCCTTATTGGATTTCGGACAAGTGAATCAGGTCTCAGCTCGGGTTTCCTTGGGTTCCGGGAATTTGATCAATATAGAAAGGGAAGTAAATCTTTCCGGAAATCTGCATGATAAAGGCGTCTTTATTCTTCAGTCCTATATCAAGGGAATGTTCTCTCATATTCAGTCTTTCGGCTTAGACGCTTCTATTCTTTTCGAGCAAAACAGTTCTCCGATTGATGGTGATTCTGCAAGTTGTGCGGAGCTCTTAGCCTTGCTCTCGGCTCTTTCGGGTCTGGAGATTCCTTGCAATATTGCGGTGACTGGGGCTCTTTCCCAGTATGGAGATATTCTACCGGTAGGATCGGTGAACACAAAGATCCAGGCTTGGTACGACGTTACTCGGCTTGCTGGGTCTTCTCAGGAAAAGTATCGCATTTATATTCCTAAGGACAATGTAAGGGATCTGAATCTTCCCAGAGAAATTCGAGAACTTATGAAGAAGGGTAGGTTCCAGATTCTGTCTTGTTCTCATGTAGAAGACCTGATCCCTGAGATTTTCGGGATTCCGGCGGGAAGGATCTCCAAATCGGGAAAATATCCGAACGGAAGTCTGTTCAAATTGATCGAAGAAAGGATCGATAGAAAGAGGGACGGGGAGGAGAATTAAGTCTAGTTCCCGCTGGAAAACGCTCGGTCTCGGATTTTTCCTCAGAAATCCTCTAATCAGACTCCCCCAAAACGACCGATACTCTCTATAGAGATGAAGCCCAGGGCAAACATCAATATAGAATCTTCTCTGCTGGTGACCCTATTTTCCAGTCTAGGGTTCGTATTGCTTTTGGGGATTGCTCCTCTCAAAACGGATCGGGATGGATTTTTGACAGACGAACCTATCTTAGAGGAATTGCTGCCAGACCAATTTTCTTGGGAGCCTTCTTCCGAACAGATCCGAGATCTACCGGAAAGAACTGTAGAGCCTGGTCCTTCCTTCGTTTAATTCCTTCTCTTCTTTTCGCGCTTTATTCTTGCGTCGGCGATTCTTTCTGAAATCCTATCATTAGTTATATCGACCGGAGAGGATGATGTTTGGTAAAAGTCTTGATAATCTAAAACAAATGAACCAGATGCGAGTCAGAATGAAACGTCTGGAAAAGGAATTGGAAGCTCTTTCCTTCGAGGGAAAATCCAAAAATGATCTAGTCACTTGCATCACTGACGGAAAGCAAGTAGTACAAGAGATCCGTATCGAAGACGAGCTGTTAGCAAAGAACGATAAGAAACTTCTTCAGAAAAGTATTAAGCAAGCAGTGAATCAATCTATGGAAGCAGCTCAAAAAGTTGCGGAAGAAAGAATGGGAGAATTCAAAGGTCTTCTTGCGGGAATGCCTTAATCAAAACGCACGGTAGACTTTTTCTTTCGTGCGACTTCTTGCTAATTTAAAGAATTGATGAGGACAGATTGCGATAGCCTCTTTCGAATCCGGGAGTTTGATCCCTTCTTCTCCTTCCTCATCCGCTTCTGCAATTCCTAGGGAAACAGAAACTTCTCCACTTCTTTTTGTTTCAGTATTGATCTGCAAAGAATAGAGATTGGTATCCCAAGTTTTTTTCAATAAGACAAGATTATCGATCCCGTTCGCATTAGAACGATCCGCTTTTACAAATTGGATCTGTCCCGGATTCAACTGTGTCAAAGGAGTAATTTCAGGAAGTCTCTGAGGATCATATAGTTTTCGTAAGAAATCTCCATCCGTTCCCGCAGCTGGAAAAGGAAAGTATTGAATGATCCGGGTCATATTCTGTAAGTAAGTATTCGCTCCCGCTTGATTAGTTCCACTCTGAGCAAAATCAGGAACTGTATCTCCCAAAGATAACCAAACGAAAGTAGGATATATCTTTTGAAAGATCGAAGCATCCGTACTTCCTAATATTGTTTTTACGTCGGAAGGTGCGGTCGTATATGCCTCTGAGCCTGTGCGGAAAAGATGAAATAAACCGATAGAGTCGGAGGCTCGATTGCCTTTTGGACCTTGAACTCCGTTCCTGAAATACGAGTTTCGAGTAACAGCGCTTGTGCCGGAGATCATATATAAGTATTTCATAAAGGAGTATGCGAACGCATAATCCACTAAACTGCTGAAATTCTCCGTTCCAAAAATAGCCGAACCGTTCGCACCTCGAGCACAGGAACCGGCACTTCTTCCTCTATAACAATTGATTCGTCCGATTTGCGGAGAGTAACCGGCGATATCCGCGGCTACTTCGCTCGTTCCTTCATTGATCCAAGTCTCGTCCCTTCCCCCACCGGCAGCGAGTATCCTTGCCTCGTATTGGAATCGGATTAAATGCTGGTACTCATGAGCTACTGTGGAAAGAAAAGTGTCAGGCTTGCCCTGGGCCAGATCCGAATTTCTAAGATCCACCAATTGCACTCCGTCCATATAAAGTATATTAGAATAATTTGATCTTACACTATAAGAGGAATTGTCCGGATAAAAGTCTACAGGATCGAAGAAGCCCGCTACGAAAGCTCCTCCAGGTTGGCTTCCATCCTGAATATCGGAAACTAGGATGGTCACTTTTCCATCTCCATCCAGATCATCTGAATATCCGAAAGCGTCTCCTAGTCTAGGATAGATTTTGGTATCGAATTCTTGGGAAACATTTCCATAATCTAGAGCGGTTTCGAGACCGGAAGATGCATATACGTCCGTATATTGGCCCGAGGACATCTTAGTAAAATGAACACAACTGGAAGAATTCGTGATTAGATTGCGGACCCAAAAATTACCTGTTCCCGAACAGGAAGGACCAGTTCTACTTAAAGACAGGATATCGTTCAAGGATGGATTGGAATCTTGTTGAGAAGAACCAAAGGAGCCGGAAGCAACGCAGTTTGAAAGAAGAAGAATGCACGCGAACGGAACATAGACGATGGTCCGAAGTCCGCAATCGGAAGTAAAAATCTTTTCTCGAAGAGAAACTTTCATGGTCTTCTTCTAAAAAAACGAAACTAGCTTTACTGCAAGGTTCCTTTCTTTAGTGTCAATTCTTGGAAATGGCCCGAGACGAGCAAGAACCATTGACCTTTACGGTTTCCAAGATTAGGAAATTTTTTTCCAAATTTTTAATATATATCATTCTTTTTTCGTTGGGATGTAATTGCGGATTTCGTCAATCTCCATTGGAAAGAAATCAGACCCAAGGTCCGAACATACCTTTCCTTGTATCTCTTCCCGAAAGCGGGGAATACTTTTCAGAGATCAAAAAAATCCCGACAGGCTTTTATGTGCGACAGGTGTATCTGAATCATTCCTCCAAACTGGAATTGTCCATCAGTCAGCTTACTGTTTCCGAAGCAAAGAATTGGGAAGAGATCCGCTTTGAAGGAAAACTGAGTATCGATGAATCCGGAAAATACTTCAGATTTAGACCTCGCCTTTGCAGAATATTCACAAGCAAGAATCCAGGAGATCGCTGGACCTTAACCAGAGCCTATGAATGTGACCATTATGAATTTTTAATATGGAAATCCGGCAACGGAGAGATCCGTCTTGTCCCCGGCCCCGAAGGAGAAGAAGGCGGGCTCAAACTGACAAGCCCCAGATCCGGAAACCCGTCCAGAATAGCTGCTATAGTACTCAAGGTAGATTCTTTGATCACGAGTGTTTGGGGAATGAGGCTTTCTAGGGTGCGAAGCGGAGCCAGTGTCTATCTGGAGAAACAGGATGGGCGAAAGATCGATCTGAAATCTCTACAGACGGTGGAGACTACAGGAGAGATTAAAACCGAAAAACAGGGAGTGGTTCCTGGAGATTTTATACTCTATACAAATCCGAGTGGGGATGCGAAACCGCTTGCCTTGTAATTAATCCAAGCCTGTCTCGGAACCTAGGATCTTACGAAGTCCCGGCATAATCTTCAGATACGGATGGATTGATCTGATCTTACGGATCTCTTCGTCCGAGACTTCGCTTCCACCTGTTTGCAAATGGATCAAACCAGTAATCCCGTACAAAGGACTTAGATCTTTTACCTTTGTTCCTCTTAAATATAATTCAGTCAGTTTTGTACAATTGGAAAGAGGTTTTAGATCGCTTACTTTAGTATTTCTTAAATGAAGATGACGCAGACTGCATCCAGGACCCAGAAAATTCAGATTGGAAACATTCGTATATGCTAGCTCCAATCGAGTGAGTTGATTCCAATTCGAATAAGTAAGCATGACCTTATCGCTCGTATCCGTGCGATTTAGAATCAAACTGTCCAATTTAGGAAATCTTTGGAGAGGACTTAGATCTTGGATTTCTGCGCCGTCGAGTTGCAGGTATCTAAGTTTAGGAAGAGCCGGAATATCCTGCAGAGAGTTTAGATTAGTTGCATTGAATTCTAGGATTTCAAGTTTAGAAAAAGAAGACAGATCTTTCCAATTAGGAGTCTCTTTCAGACCTAACCAGCGAGTTTCTTTATAGTATTCTCCGATAATACTTCCCGAAGTATTTCTGATCTGGACCAGATATTCTGTGGGAGCACAGAAGGAAAAAAATAGAAGAAGAGAGAATACTTTCTTCATAAGATCAAATCTAAGAGAAATCCTAGAAAGGAAAACTAGAAAATCATTCTTCTCTTAGGATTCTTGACCGAGATGGAATTGGGATTAATCGGGGTTGACATAGACCTCGTTCCTAGCGCAGGATCTAATACGAGCCTTTTGATTAGGTTCTTTGATTCACTCGGATTCCTGATGGAAGAAGATAAAAAATCCGCTTCTCGTAACACAAAACAAAAAGGGGAGATCCTGAGAGTCATTCAGGATGCAAAAGGTCCTCTCTCCGTAAAGGAAATCCACGATATCTCCAAGAGATCCGTTCAGAACATAGGAATAGCCACTGTTTATAGAGTGGTCAATCATTTGCTCGAATCCGGGTCAATCCATGAGATCCAACTCCCGGGAGAATCTTCCCGCTTCGAAGCGAGCCACTTAGGCCATCACCATCATTTTCACTGCAAAGTATGCGATCGTGTTTTCGACGTCGGTGTTTGTCCTTTCCCGTTGGAAAATCTGCCCAAGGGATTTACATTAGATTCTCATGAAATTATCCTCTATGGCATTTGCTCGGAATGCAACCAACGAAAATGAAAAAAACTCCTCTAAAGCTTAGAATACTTTATATAACTCTAATATTCTTCACTGCGTTCGCTATTATCGATCGCTTCGTTCTGGATAACGTCCTTTTCGGATTTCCGAATGAGCAGGAATGGGATACTTCTCCTTGGTTTAATTTCTTGGAGAAACGAAAGAGAATAGAATTTGCTCCGAATGAAGAAGGAGTCCTACTTGTAGGAAGTAGTGTTGCACTGTATTCTGCTCTTCCGGAAAGGATCAATGAGGGTTTTCAAAAGAATTCCCTGCCGATTCGGACTGAATTTTACGCTCATCCGGCCTTAACTCCTTCCGACTTCTATTTTTATAAGGAAGATATCGCCTCTAAAAAACCGAAACTGGTCTTTTTCATATTAAATCCGGCGGATCTACAATTGGATTTTTTAGTCTCCGAAAAAGAATCAGAAGCAAGATTTCGACAATATGAGAAAAATATTATATATCAGGAAGATTCAGTCTTAGATCTCCAGAATATAAAATATGACGAGCACGCGCTAACCGAGATCGAAGCTACAACTAGACATCAAAATCGCACTATTTATCCTTGGGAATATCTAAAGGAACGATTTTCGGATGTGGTCAAAATCGGAAAGTCCTCGGCTCTATCCCTTCTTTCCAGGTCTTTATTTTTGGTAGTTCGATACCGCAGTTTCTTGTATGATCCATTCGATGTTTGGATAGAGAATCATCTCAGAAGCGGGAGATCCTACCATTACTATACTGGAATTCCTCCGAAAGAAGGAATGTATTTACGAGGATGGGCAAAACCTGAATTCGAGATCGAATGTGAGCTAAAAAACGGAATCTTTCAAGAAAGTGTCTTCTTCCAAGAAAAGGGAGCAAATCTCAAGATCATTGGAGAAGGGGAGAAGGTTTTATTAGACCAAACCTTTTCTAAATCCGGATGGAATAGCCTACGTTTAGAATTCCCTCAAGAGACAAAGACCGCAACTTTAAGGTTCGTAACGGATAAGAAAATCTCATCTTCTCAAGTGGACGCGAGACTCTTCGGGTTAGAAGAAATTTATGGCATCCGTCTCTCGCAAAATTTTTGTAGAAGAGAGATCAGAAAGAATATTTCGTATCTTAGGATCTTGGGCATAGATGATTCAAGACTCGCTCATATGAACCAAGAGGATTATTCTAAGGACTATAAGGAACGGATCTATGCCTTCAAGGCTGGGGCAAAGATGTCTCGCTTAGTTACATTAAGAATGGCTAAAATGAAATTAGCTGCTTCTCCTAAATTCTTTAGCTGGTCCGAGATGGAGTATCTAAAACGAGGTGTAGAATACCTAGAATCCCAAGGGATCAAAGTAGTACTCGTAAACTCTCCTGAGAATCCGTTCGAGAGAAAGGTGTACGAAAACACTCCTTGGTATGCTGGCTATATTCAATATTTAGAAAGTTTAGGAAAGGACAAATACTTCTTTAGGAACGCAGTGTCCGAGTTCCCTGATCAAACTTCTTTTCTAGATCCGCATCATTTGACCTATATCGCTTCCGAAAAATCTTCGGATCTGTATTCCAAATGGATCCAAAAAATATTGGATCAAAAGTAAATGTCTAATCCCTTCCAAACAGTTCTTAGGATCGAGAGGAACTCACGCGCAAAGATTTCGCAATCCTTAGAATCCTGCAAAACGACTACGATACTCTTTCTAATTTTATATGCCGCTTCTTCCTTTTTTGTTTGGAAGAAGTACGAGTACAATCCGAGTTCACAGATTAATTTCGGAAAGGAATTTGCAGACCAAAACTCCAGCGAAACTCCCAAAGGTGCCATCGTATTCTTGGGAGAAGAAGGGAATTTAGGCGCCGGCTATGACGGACAAATCTTTTATTATTATTCTAGAATGTTATCCAAATGGAGTTTGGATTGGCCAAAAGGATTCGAGACTAGTTTTCGGGCTCCTAGAATAGGATATCCTCTTCTTGTTTCTCCATTCGGATGGTTCGGTCCACAGGGGACCATCTTCGGAATGTACTTACTGAATTTGGGACTGTTCTATCTTTCTTATCTAGCTCTTAGGAGTTTATTGCCAGAAAGTAAGAAGTATTTGAGCGCTATCTATTTGCTTTCTCCTTTTGCCTTGGGAAGCTATGTGCTTCTTGTTTCCGATACGGTAATGTTAAGCCTGATCCTTCTCGCGTATTGGGCATATTCTAAAAATAATTTCGTACTCTTTGCGGTTCTTGGCGGACTCGCCATCCTAACAAAGGAACAGGCTCTCTTCTTATTGTTTCCTCTGGGACTAGAGACAGTTTATCACAAGGAATTCAAAAAAAGCCTGTGGGTCCTGGCCTCCTTATTGATCCCGGCATGTTGGAGCTTATATTTAAAGACTCAGTTCCCGGATTGGACTCCCGGTTCCCTAGGCAATTTCTTCGATCCGTTTGCCGGGATTCTAGGTTATTTGTCGGAACTAGAGCAATCTATCAGCGGGGGAGGCCAGGGGATTATAGGATTTGCGAAGAAGTTTTCCCGCTTCCCCTTACTCTTGCTTTTCCTATATGGGACCTTTCTACTTTTTCGCGGAAATTGGAAATTGGGACTCGCATACAGGATCGGTTTCGGGATCACAATGCTGACCGTTTTCTCCGGAGGCTACGTGCTCTATTGGGCTACGTACGAAAACGTTTCCAGGATGTTTACGATCAGTATTCCTCTATTGATCCTTTGGCAAAAGGAGGATGAAAGCCTCCCGAATTCACCATATTGGTATTTACTCGCAATCATACTTGTCGCATTTTTAATCAAATTAGCTCTGATTTCCAAGCCACTGCGTTACGTCGTATGGTGAAGACCCTTATATTTTTTAAAGAAAGGAAGGGTAAAAAATTTCTTAGACTTGATTCTTCTTTTAAAAGATTTATATTGGCTTTATTGTAGGTCCGCTGTTCAGAAATCCGCACGTGTTATAGTTCATACCGATTGGATCCAAGTCGGGTTTCTTAGAAAATCTCTTCTTCCGATTTAACGGTCGTTCAAATCAATCCCCGCATTCTATAGAGAGTAAGCAGTCTTTTTGGGAGGCGAATTGAGTTCCCTTGCGAAGTGTCTTTAGCTACCTAAAATTTTTATTCGAGGAAAGCATGCAGAATCGCAAACTTTTTGTTGGAAATCTTAATTACTCGGTTGGTCAAAACGACATCACCGAATTGTTCTCAAACTACGGAGAAGTCTCTTACGCTAAAATAATCGAAGGTAAGGGATTCGGATTCGTGGAAATGGCGAATGAGGAACAGGCTAACAACGCTAAAAATAGCCTAAACGGAACCGATTTCAAAGGAAGAACTTTGAATATCGATATCGCGAAGCCTCAAACGTTCAAGCCAAGAGGCGGTGGCGGCGGCGGAAGACGCTAAATTTTAATTCTCCGAGAGGCTTAGGCTTCTCGGAGATCTTCCATTAAACTCCGACTTCTTCTTCGCTTTCCTCTTCTTCGAGGCTAAGCAACTCAGTGAGCTCTTTGTAAGCTCTCTCTTTCTCAACCACTCCGGTTTTCTTAATGGCTTTCTTCAGAACGTCGTCCCATTTCTTTTGAGGGATGATCGCCTGCATTTCTTCCAGGACTTCCAAAACATTAATATCGTCTTTGGTATTGAAAATCTCGGTCGCGTCATGGCGGAATAATCCGGATAGTTGGTCTATAAAATCGCCAACGCTAGTCCCTTGTCCGGAGCGTCTGTCCAGGACTTCTTGTTTTTTTTGCGCTTTACGGAGATCTCTTTCTCGTCTCTCCAATTCGGTCCGTTTCATAAAAGAACCCTCTCTTACCGGCTGTTCACTGCCATCATTTCGAATCCTCTTTCCTGGCAAAGAAAAAACCCTGGGAGGATAGGGGAGCGAAACCCGGCGATTACTGCCGATCTGGCATAAAGTTCGAGATTTTACCTAATTAGGAAGGTGTTCTATTCCAAAAAAGAAGAAAACCGTCTCAAACCTTGCTTCCTATACAATTAGACCGATTCGAAATAGAAATTCTTTCCTCAGAAGAGTAGCTGGCACGGTTTTTTTGGACGAATGTTTGTAAAAAGAGAAAGAACGTAAGAAAGAGACTTAATGTTCTCCCATACCGCTTGCTGGAATTCTATATTCTTTCTGGATCCTCGCGTTCGCTTCAGAAAGGATATTCTTATCCATAACGATTTCAGTTCCATCATCTAGAAGAATGACGATATATCGCGACTTCGATCCTTTTACTTCATTAGAAATATCTTTAACAGATTGGATCTGTTTTCCATTTACCTTCGCTACGATCCTTCCTGAAACCTCATGGTATCCATTGTTCGATTCGTCCGGAATGACCTGAGAAAGTAAGATAATCTTACCTTCCTGCTTTCCGGGAGAGCCGAATTTATCATAGTCGAAAGAGTAGAGAAGTTTACGATCCACTTTGGATCTCCAATCCTTTCCCCATTCCAGTAAATAGCCTTCTGAAAGTTCTACGAATAGAAAACCACCGTCGAAATAATAATCGGATTTCAAAGAAGGATTTCTATGAGGAATGCGAACCGAAGAATATGGAAAAGGTTTCAGAGTCAGTGAAATCTCCATTGGATTTCCTCCTCTTAGTATCTTAAGAGGAACTTGCTTACCTGTTTGAAAACCGAATTCGTCTCCGATATGAGCGATATAAGAAAGCACCTGTTTGCCGTATTTGGGATGATCAAAGTATCCTTTTGAATCTATCTTCTTTCCGCCAAACTCCAGGATCACATCACCGATCTTTAAAGCACCTTCTGCAGAGCTATTGGGAAGGATCTCTGCTACCAGAATTCCTTGGTCCTTCTCCTTGATTCCGTAATATTCCTTCGTTGCCTGATCCGTTATAGGTCTATAACGAAATCCTTTATAAGAAATTTCCGTCGTTCCAAATTTTCCCAGGAATTTCTGGATAAGAAAGGAAGGGATGGCTCTTCCCGAATTCTTATCTCCCGAGAAATCGAATAGTATTCCTGTAGCCTTTCCGTCTTCTAAGACTACTTCTCCATTTCCGTTCAAAGTTTCTGTGGAGTTGATATCCAAGATCGGAAGTTCCACGAGTCCTTGCGGATACTGGTCCAGATCCATGCTAACTAGAGCTCCGACTGCGGATTGAATGGAACCTGAGTTGTCCAGTTGATAGATTGAAACCTGTTTTGGATAGGTGATATTAGAATGAAATTCGAGAGGAGTCAGATCCTTATAGAACCCCTCCTCATTTACTTGTAAAAGAGCAAGATTGGTTTCGTAGTCGATACGAGAGATCGTAGCCTTTGTCTCCGCATAAGAAGAATGCTTTTTGACTTCTATGAGAGTGGAGTAGGTAACCAGATGAGCCGGTAGGATGATCTTATTGCCTGGGACTACAACACCAACTCCTCTTCGTACCTTAGGGTTTTTCTTTTTCCAAGGATTAAAATAATCAGGCTCTTGGTAAGAGATCTTAACTTGAACGATGCTCTTCTTGAATTCTTCTTCTGTTTTGGAAGAAGATGCCGAAACAGAAGATACTGTCTTTGCCTCTCTGGCCTTTTTAGGAGTCTTGGCTTTTGCGTGGACAGTAGAAAGTCCGAATCCGAATACCAGTATCGCCGAAAGAATACGAATATGCAATGTTCTACTCCAGACCATACGTGCTTCGAATTTGAGAGTCCGCTTTTTTGGATTCTTCTCTATCTAAAATAAGCGGTAGTTCTATATCTAAAAATTTTAATTTAAGAAATCTAGATTTGGATTCTGAGATGACCTTTTTTAGGTCGGCAAGACTGTTCACGGGTTCTCCGTTCACTGATTCTAAAACCAAATTCAAAAAATAATCTGCCGAAGAATTTACCGGATGAGCGAGTTTTCTGTACAGAACCACATCCGCCTTCTTGGCGCGATTCATCCCATCTTCTATAAAATAATCGTATCTAAACAGGAACTGACTTCCTCCGGAAGTATTTCCTCCTCTGCTCCAGGCGCCTAGCAAATCTCTAGACATTTCCTGGAAGAGTAATCCACCGATCATTGCGTAATCGAAAGGAGTATCGTATCGATTTCTCATGAAATCGAAATCAGGCATTCTTCTGGCTTTGAATTCGACATCTACGAATTTGCCGTCCCTAAAGACCTTAAAACGTATCAGTTCTCCAGAATTCTTATCATCTACGGTTTCGGTGAAATCCACCCTGGCATCCTTATCCAAGGTGGTAGTCCCATTTCTTCCGATGGTTAGACCGTCAATCTGAGTCAGATAATCTCCCTCTTTCAGATATCCATCTGCGGAACCATGAGGTAAAATTCGATTCACGAATACTCCCTCTAATCCATCCGGGATCCCTTTTGCCTTTCTAAGAGCAGTATTAAAAGAATTGAATGTTCCTATCCCAAGCTCTACGTATCCGTCGTATTTTCCGTCTTCTATATCCTTCAGAAAATGGCGAATTACCTTGGTAGGGATGAGATAGCCTATATTTTCTCCCTTGGTCGCAACCTGAAAAGCGACTCCGACCACTTGGTTGTCCTGTATGGCAGGTCCTCCGGAATTTCCCGGATTGATAGCGGCATCCACCTGCAATACTAAGTGGCTATCTACAGAAGAATGCTCGTACTTGGATTGTTCCTTTCTGGAAACGATCCCTCTCGTAACGGAGACCTTATTTCCTCCGATAGGATAACCAACTACGATCAGAGGAGAGTTAAGTTCCGGGATCTGTCCAAGGCTTAGCTCGGTGGATTCTTTATAGAATTCCGGATCTTCGGCTTCTAAAATGGCGAGGTCGCAGTCATGAGCTACATGAAGGATCTTAACTCTGTACCATTCTGTCTGATTGTATCTTTGGACTTGGATGTACTTCGCGTTTGAAATTACATGCGCATTTGTTAATATTCTTTTGTTCCCGATCAGAAATCCTGTGCCGGAACTCGCACGAACTCCTTCTGTTGCCCAAGGAGTGTAAGCGCTGAATGCTTGGGAATAGACTTTGATCTGGACGACTGCTTTGCGCACATGATCGAAATCGGTTTTTTCTTCCGAACCGATCCCAAAAGATACTAGGATTACGAATATTAGAAGACCCGATTTCAGAATTCGCATAGAAAGTCTAGTGACCCTCGAATTCGCAAATAGAGAAAACGTTCACGCCTAGATCTTTGCTTAATTTTGTAGCTCCACCTAGATCCGGCAGATCGATGATCACACCTACCTCAGGAACTTCTGCACCTAACTTTTGGAGCAATTGAACTGCTGCGATCATCGTACCACCAGTCGCGATCAGATCATCCATGATAAGGATGCGATCTCCAGGAGTAACAGAATCCTTATGGATCTCGATCACATCTTTTCCGTATTCTAGATCATATTCTTGGGAAACAGTCTCGGACGGAAGTTTGCCCTTTTTACGAATAGGAATGAATCCCACTCCGAGTTGGAAGGCAAGGGGAGCACCTATGATAAATCCTCTGGCTTCTATCCCGGCGACTTTGGTAATTCCTTTGCCAGTATAGCGGTCCACAAAGGTCCCGATAGTAAGTGCGAGACCCTCTGGGTCTAGTAATAAGGACGTGATATCTCTAAAGAGAATCCCTTTGCGGGGATAATCCGGGATGGTGCGAATTTTGCTTTTGACGATGGACATGGGCTCGAAGTCCAATTCCATTTTTGTAAAAGGAACTAACAATTCTTTTTTCTGGCGAGAATGGAACGGCTCTCCGAAGAGAGCCGATCTCGTTTAGTATGCTCTTGCTCTAAGAGCGGCAATCCTTTCTTCTAAAGGAGGGTGAGTCGCAAATAAAGAAGCGAGTCCTCCACCTCTATTGGAAATTTTTAAGGCAGCGATGGATTCTCCTCTTTGATCGATCGGATCATGGGAGAAGGCGACTTTCAGTCTTTCCAAGGCGCGGATCATATTTTCACGACCTGCGAGTTTCGCTCCGCCTGCGTCCGCTCTAAACTCACGAGCGCGGGAAACGTAAGCCACTACGATCGAACCCAAAAGTCCGAATACCATAACCAGCACTTGCTGGATCATGTATTGCATGAAGAAGCCTCCGCCTCCTCTTCCTTCGTCGTCTCTGCGAGAAAGTTGGGACGCGATGATCTGGCTTACTATCCATGCGAAGAAGAATACGAACGAGTTCACAACTCCCTGCACTAGGGTCATTGTTACCATGTCTCCGTTTGCGACGTGAGTCAATTCGTGGCCGAGTACTCCGTCCACTTCTGAACTATCCATTCCATTCAATAGTCCTGTGGACACTGCGACGAGAGCACTGTCTCTACTTGGACCGGTAGCAAATGCGTTGATTTCAGGTGATTGATAGTAACCGACTTCCGGCATAGGAAGTCCTGCACCTTGAGCCAATCTTTGTACTCTTACGAGTAAATCCCTTTGCCATCCCGAAGCATTTTTTGGATCGATGATCTGCACTCCCATCGACATCTTTACCATGATCTTGGAAAGAAGAAGTGAAATAAAGGCACCGCCCATCCCCCAGATCGTGCAGAATAATAATAATCCGGAATAAGAAATTCCCGAATGTTCCAGGTATTCCCCTAAACCGGAAACTCTCACTAAGATCGCGATCGTGGAAATTACTACGATGTTCGTGATCGCAAACAATCCGAATCTACGAAAAAGCGCCATAGGCGAATCATTCTCCTTATAGAAGGTTTTTGAGCCTCGGGATTTCCTCGGCTCCCCGGTCTTCTAAATTTCCGGTAAATCTTAGACCGATCTTGGTTCCTTTTTCAAGAAGGAAGCGAGCAGAAAAAGTCCCGCAAGGAATAGATATGCCTGCACAAATGGACCAAAGTTTAGCTCGAATGGCGTGATAATTGCATTTCCTCTTAGGGAATATGCGTGAATGAAACCCGTCCCTGAAAGTAAAACTCCCGTTAAACTCGCAACGATCGCTTTCTTAAAATCTCTATCGATCACAAAAGTAGCGATGGAAGCCCAAACCATTGCGGACAATAAGAATCCTTGAGAAAGACTTAAGAGCCCTGCAAGAGAATACGGAAAGATAGGCTGATCCAAAGGCACGGCCGAAAGCCAAATATTCGGAGTTTTAGAAGCGGCAACAGTTCCTTCGATCGCTTTGGAAAGAATAGGATCCGCATAATTGAAAGCACTCTGGATCAGCAAAACTCCCCAACCTGCCAAAGCTGGAAGAAGCCCGATCACTACCGCTGGAGCATGTCGCGTAGGAGTCGCCTCGAATGCTTGAGCTCCGATCACGATTCCGATCCAGAGAACGATTGCCATTCCTGCCTCGACCGGAATGAGTTTGGAAACAAACCCGATGAGTCCTAAGAATGCAACCAAGGTCATAAAAACCCCGTTCAAGCTAGAATATCCTGCTCTTGCACCCAATGCTTTCCAACCTGGATGTCCTATATAGATGGTTGTGGGGAAGGGAGATCCGAATAAAGAACCAACCATTGTCCCGAGACCATTCGCCATGAGAGAATTACGAGTATTGAATTTATCTCCTGCAGCCTCTGCAGATTCGATATTCTGTAGGGAACCGATCACATTGAAAATTCCCATCGGAAGAATGATGGAAAGATACTCTCTGATATCTGCTTGTCCCCATGCGGAGAATAATTCCCCGCCGCTCCAGACTGGAAGATAAAGTCCTAAACTCCAAGAAGAGCGTAACGCATCCGCATCCATAAGAGTTCTTCCGGAAAAGTGAGGAGAATACCAAGCGAGTAAGGTACCTGCGATTACTGAGATCAATCCTCCAGGGATCTTGAATGGAAAGACTACCTTTCCGAAATACTGCAGTAGAATGATGCCAAAAGGTACGAATGCAACCAAAGGATTTAAGAAGGTGCGTACCAAGAAATCCATGGAGATGAATGTAAGTGCAATCCCAGCTAATGCGGAAAGAAGTGCCGCGCGAGGAGTTGCCTTTCTGATCTTCTCCGCTACGAACGCTCCTAGAAACTCGATTAAACCTGAGATGAAACTTGCAAGTAAACCAATGGACCAGGCTGCCTCATAACTATTTGTCTTTTGATAAACCGGAAACATCACGAAGAATACGAATGCAAACAAGGAAACGGTATTGATCCCGTATGGAAGAGCGGTTACATCGCTTCTGTTTTCTGTGTGAGCGAGTCTTCCCGCCTGCCATGCATAAAAAACATTTCCGACTAAGAGAGAGATGGCTGCTCCAGGGATCACGACCCTAAACACGAATTCCTGCGGCATTCCGCAGAGCCCGATACATAGCCCGACCAGAACCAAAATCTGGATCAGGTTATCGATCATTAATCCGAAGAATCCGTCTAGGTCTCCGGCAACAAACCATTTGTACTTGCTCATTTCTTCGATTTACTCCCGAAGTCGACTTGGATCACATTATCTTTTCGTTTCTTACTCTTGGAAGAAGGTTCCTTGGATCCTTCTTCTTGGATTTCTTCTGCGGGCGCTTCCGTTTTGGAGGAAGGTACTTCTACCTTTCCTAAGAAGATACGCATCTGAGTTACTGTTTGCTGGGACTTATCAAAATATCGAAAGATAGAATCCCAAGGTAGGAAGACTTCTTCCCAAGTATAACCGAATTGAAGTTCTGCATAGACCCATTCTTCTTCGATGCGAATGTCTCGAGCGGCTCGGGGTCCTATGACTAGGATAATCCCGGATTCAGGCTCTTCTCCCACTAATCCTCGTTTGCCA
The DNA here is from genome assembly GCF_004770055.1 of Leptospira semungkisensis. Lineage (NCBI taxonomy): Bacteria > Pseudomonadati > Spirochaetota > Leptospiria > Leptospirales > Leptospiraceae > Leptospira > Leptospira semungkisensis. Next base: position 240,160 of record NZ_RQEP01000012.1, read on the forward strand.
ATTTTTAGGTCAGGATGAGGCATCGCATGCACATAGAAGGTTCCGAACCTTTCCCAATATACTGAGAAAAGCTGTTTCTTAAATTCACGAAGGGCCTGTATGTCTTCTAAATTCGGATTATCCATTCGTTTCGATCTTGCGGGAAGCTTCCTCGCTGATATAATCCTTATGAGTTCTATATTCCGGTACCAAGGCCTTGAAACAGGAGAAGATTACTTCTTCTTGATCTGCTTTGGCTGCATCAATCAGTGCCTGGAATCTGGCCTGAAAGCTGCTAGGATCTCTATCCTCTAGAGGAGCTGCAATCCTGATTTTCGGATGATGTGTTTTTTTAATTCCTTCCATATCTAACAACAGTTCTTCGAAGAGTTTTTCGCCCGGTCGAAGTCCTGTGAACACGATCTGTATATCCGTATAAGGTCGAAAGCCGGAGAGTCGGATCATGTCCTCGGCAAGACTTAAGATTCGGATCGGTTCTCCCATATCCAAGAGAAAGATCTCTTCCTTCTCACCCATGGCTCCGGCTTGTAGGACGAGCTGAGTTGCTTCCGGAATGGTCATGAAGTAGCGGATAATATCGGGATGAGTCACCGTTACAGGTCCACCGTTTCCGATCTGCTCTCTAAAACGAGGGATAACGGAACCGCTGGAGCCGAGCACATTCCCAAAACGTACTGTGATGAATTTGGTCTTTGTCTCAGGCGAGATGGTTTGCAAATACAACTCGGCAACTCTTTTAGAAGCACCCATTATATTCACTGGATTCACTGCCTTGTCTGTGGAAATCAAAACGAAGCGTTCCACACCACTTGCGCGAGAGATATCGGCTAAGTTCTTAGTCCCTAGTACATTATTTAAAACGGCCTCCGACGCATTGCTTTCCATCATAGGAACATGCTTGTATGCGGCAGAATGAAATACTACCTGAGGTTTATCCGTTTCAAATACGGAAGAAATACGCAAAGGGTTTTTGATATCTGCAACCACCGCAGAGAACTGTATTCCGGAATCTTTAAATACTTTTCTGAGCTCGTAATCGATCTCGTACAATGGAGTCTCTGCCGAATCCAGTAGGATCATTTTGGAAGGATGAAATACCGCAACCTGTCTGCAGAGTTCACTCCCTATGGATCCTCCCGCCCCGGTGATGAGGATGGTTTTTCCTGCGATATAAGAACGGATGGATTCTATTTCCAAATCCACGACAGGTCTTCCGAGTACATCTTCCACTCGAATCTCTCTCAATTGCTGGATCTTAGGAGGATCGAAAAACAACGAACCTAAAGAGGGAAGGATCTTAAAATCCACATGAGTGGATTCGAAAGTCTTGATCAATTTTCCGATCAGTTTTCCGTCCGGATGATGGAATGCGATCAGCACTTTTTGGATCCCGAGAGAACGAATCAATTCTTCTGCCTGATCTACCTTTCCTAAAACCGGGACTCCTTGGATATGGGCTCCGAGCTTACTATCATCATCATCTAAAAGAGCGATCGGATTCAGGTTCAGATCATTATGCCTGCGCAATTCTGTCAGAAGAGTCGCCCCTGTTTTTCCTGCACCTAGAATCAATGTGGGAATTCCTACACCTTGCTTCTTTCGAAGAATGTACTGATCTCGAACTAATCTCCAAGAAAGACTTCGGATGCAGAGGAATCCTAAGAGAAGAAGAGTATCGATCACTGGGATCATTCTAGAGAGATGCTCGAAACCGTTATAAAAGAGTAATGCAGTATTGGAGATCAAAGAAGAAAGAACTGTTGTCTTGATGATCTCGACCAGATCATGGATGGAAGCGTAGGCCCAAATGGATCTGTATATATTCGAAAACAAGAATACTACAGATCTGCATAGTACTACTATAGCAAGAGGGATGAGAAAATCATCCGATCGATTCAGAAATGCCAGAGATTCAAAGCGGATTAGGTGCGCCAGAAAATAGGAAAGCACCATGAAGATCAAGTCTAGAGGGAAAAGAAGACTTCGACGATTCCATTGACCCATTAAGTAAAAAAAATGTCTGAAAGAGGAAAAGTCCAATCTTTTTGGGAATTTTTTAGGTTGCCGAAAACGCGTACCCGATCGATCCTCCAAAGGGTCTTTAACTCTCGTGAAAGAATTGATCGTTAATCTTCAGGGCAAATTAGATTCCATTCTCGGAAGCACCTTTCGCGAAAAAACGGATGATATTCTCATCAACTTCCCTCATAGGATCTTGTTGGATGCCAGAGAGCTGCAAGGATGGGATGAGGCGGGGCTGACCCTTCTAAAAAATTCCTCCCTTTCTCACGCAAGATCTATCTACGCCGCTTGTAGTTTATCCGAAGCTTTGGCAAAAGACTGGGACCGTTTGCGGTTGAACGAGACGATTCCGTACTTTTCCACAAGGGAAGAAGCGAAGACCTACCTCCTCTCCAACGGCGTGGAGGAAAAACAAACTCACTCTTTAGAAAGCACTGCCACCTGTCCGGCTTGTCTGCAAATCTTAAGAGTGCAGGGCAAGGGAAATTATCGTTGTCCTACTTGCTCTCACACTTTCTATCTGACTGCCGACTATAGAACGGCAAGCTACGAGAAATTGTTCTGAGAATCTGTAAGAATTCTTCCTAAAGAAATTTCCAGTTAATATGCTTGCCAGAAAAAATTCTGGCTGATGCAGTTTCTAAATGGGTACAAATTCTTCGGACCATCCAACAATCGCCAAACGCATACTTGACGTTTTTCTCATTCTTCCGAAGCTATTCTATTCCGGGATACGCGCAAAACTCGCTTGGTTTACCGGAAGTTTGATCGTTCTTACGATCTTTATTCTTTCAGTCATCTACGTAAGACAGCAAACCGTTATCCTTACGGAAAGTTATGATAGGGAAGCGGCGATTTCCCGAAAGTATATCTCTTCTTTAGTCCTAGAATTGGACAATATCTCGCAAAGTTTGATCCGGATCGAAGAGTTTAGGGACAGGGTCAGCAAGCAAACAGAAGCATTAAAAAAATATAAAACTACCAAGACTCTGGTTCAACAAAAGCAGGTCTCCCTCTTCGGGATCAAGACCAGTCTTTTCGGAGCATTAGGAAAAAATAAAATTCATAAGAAGCTGGATACGTATTATTCTACCTACCTATCCAAAGATGATATCCAAGTTCTGGAAAAAAATATCCGACTTCAGCTCCAGCAAGGCGGGGAAGAGCCTGTTACAGATAAGGAATTTGCCCGTTTGCAGTCCATGGCAAAGAAGTTCGTATTCACTGACAGGGATATCGGACTGATCCGAAAGAGACTGGCAGAGTTGAAGGAAAACCAAGAGAAGCCGGACCAAACAGAAATTTCTGCAGCAGAAGAGGATCTCCGAAAAAAGTCCCTTCTTTCTAGAAAACTCAGATCTGAGTTGGATGAAAATATCGTAGCCATCGTAGCAGAATCCAAGAAGAGAAAGATCAAGGATCTCGGCTTAGACACAGGAAGATTCAGATTACAGACATTCCCTCTTTCTGGAATCATTCCCGGAGAAGCTTCCGAGCCGACCTTAGACACTCAGATCTTCGATTCTGAATCTCCTTTAAACCAAGCTCCTATGCAGGAAAATCTAGAAGAAGGATTAAAATCAGCGTTATCCTCTCTTTTAGAGGGAGAAGGAGTACTGGGAGAAGTTCCGGCCACTTCCTTCCAACAGAGCAATTTAGAACTACAAGCATTGTATTCTCCTCACTTTAGAAATCCTGCATCTACTGAAAGAGCGAAGCTAGTAGAATCCAAACGAGGAAAACTGGGAGCCTGGAACGGTTATTTGCAAGAAGAAGGGGCAATACTGACTGATCTCTCTAAAATTCCTCCGATCTTAGATGCTAGACTGAAATTCTTAAAGGAGAAGAAGCCTCCCATTCCTCCGTTTAAGGACAAAGAATTCAAAGCAGAATATGCAAAGTACGCTGGGCTTGTGCGCAAACGAAATCTTCTCTTTGCTACCTACATGAGAAACAATCCTCCTAAAGAAGAAGAGGAATTAGAAGTAGAGGCAATCGGTTCCATTCGCAATTCAGCATTAGAAGATCAGATTCTCTTGAGATTCAGACCGGACGGCTCCGATTACGGAAAATCAGTCCAATCGGAAGCCGGAAAAGAACTCTTCGAAAAAAGATGGAATGCAGTTCGAGACTGGATTTACGCAGGAGAGAGTGAGACTCCCACTCCCAAATTAAAGGCGCTCTTTCCGGACGGCATCATCGGAAATAGTAGAACGGAAGCGGAGCAAATCCTTTGGAAATTGGATTCGGCTCCTTTGCTTTCCGAAACCTTAGATGATCTTCCTACAGTTGTGCTTGCTTCTAACTTTGCTGGGATCATTCGAACAGTCGTAGACAGAACGGAAGGATTGCAATCGATTCGTAGCAATCGAGACAGAGCAGTGATCTCCGCATTGGGTATCTGTGGGTTTTCTATTTTCTTAGCGGTCTTTATTTCCGGCTTCGTGGTGCAAAGAATTAAGAAGCTCATTCGAAATGCAGAGCAAGTGGGAAGGGGAGATCTCAACGTAGAATTCGAACCTGGTGGAAGCGACGAATTCGGAAATCTTTCTATCGCTCTCAACCAAATGGTGACTGGACTTCGAGAGAGAGAAAAGATCAAAGGAATTCTAGGAAGCATGATCGATCCTGTGGTGATCGGCGAGGCTATGAAAGATTTGGCTGCGTTAAAGAGAGGCTCCGAAAAAAGAGTAACCGCATTCTTTTCCGATGTGGCCGGATTTTCAGACATTAGCGAAAAATTAAGCTCAGTAGAATTAGCAGAATTATTAAACGAATACCTTTCCGCAATGACACTCATCCTGAAAGAAAATGAGGGAGTCTTGGATAAGTACATAGGAGATGCGATCGTCGGGATCTTTAATGCACCCGTTGAAGTAGAAGGTCATTGCCTCAAAGCAACCAAAGCTTCTCTTAAGATGATCGCTAAGCTCGAAGAACTCAAAACCGGATGGAAGAAGGCTCATAAATACATTCCGGAAGCAAGAGATATGAAGATCCGAATCGGATTGAATACTGGACTTGCAAAAGTAGGTTTTATGGGAACCGATGCGTTAGCCTCTTATACGATGATGGGTGACACAGTAAATCTTGCTGCGCGTTTAGAAGCTGCCGGTAAAGATTATGGAGTATCTATTTTGGTCTCGGATGCAGTTCATACGGAGATCAAGGATCATATCTTTACTCGCAAATTGGATTTGGTTCGTGTAAAAGGAAAGAATGAGCCTGTAATTCTTTACGAGGCAATTTCGGAATTGAAAGGAACCAACTCTTCTCGCAAGGAAATCGTGGGCGCTTACGAAGAAGGTTTAGCTTTGTATCTGGAACGAAAATGGGATCCGGCTATCAAAAAATTCAAAGATTCCGAAAAGGCAAAAGGAGACGAGGACAAGGCAGTCCAACTTCTGGTCGATCGCTGCAAAGAATATAAGATCACTCCGCCGCCTGCTTCCTGGGACGGAGTCTATACTAGAACACATAAATAAAATCTAATATATAATGTCCGAATGGCCGGATAGATCAGTCCAACTGAAATCCGGTCAAACGATCGAATTTATTCGTCAAAGAATATTCTAAAAGTCGATCCTCTGCGAGGAGGAGTACGGATCTCTTGGCTCTGGTTAAGGCAGTATAAAGGATCTCTTTCTTGAATAATTCTAGAGAAAGATCTGCATTTTCTTCTTCTGGATCGGGGGGGAAAACTATCAAGATAGAATCATACTCGGAACCTTGCGATTTGTGTACCGTGATCGCAAACGCAGGCTCGTGAGGAGGAAGAGTGTCTAACGCGAAATCTCGGATCTGACCTTCAATCACGAATAAGGCTCTCAACTCTTTTTCTCCTCTTGGAGTCTCCAACTCCAAAACGACTCCCGTATCTCCGTTAAATACGCCTCTCACTCGATCATTTTGGGTGATCATGATAGGCATTCCAGCGAAATAGAGTCTATTTCCGAGGCTTGCGACTCTTTCCTTTTTATGTGAGAGAAGAATACGAGTTAGTTCCGAATTGATCCTCTCGCTTCCGTAGAGTCCGTTTCTCAGAATGGCCAAGATCTTAAATTTGTTAATGTCTTTACTTAGGTATTCTTGAACCTCGATAAAATTCTCTGGGTTCGGTAGGTATTTCAGATTCGGAAGAATAAGATCCTCTGCGATTCTTTTCAGAAGATCATTCCATTGCGTACGAAAATTTAGATCTAATTGAAAAAATCCCTTACTAGTTTGGATTTCCGTTTGAAAAGAAGGATCGAGTGAAATCTTGCCCTGTGAATTCTCCAAGAACTCGGAAAGAGTAACAGAGGCTTGCACGCAAGAATTTGCAGCTTTCGAAATAGAGACGGATCCGATCTCCTGGCGATGGCTTGTCCTTAATGCGATTAAGTTTTGTGATTTTTTTTGTACTAAGACTTGGACTAGATCGGATAAGATTGCTCCCGCCTCGACACTAGGCAATTGATTCGGATCTCCTAAAAGGATTAATCTGAATTCTTTTCGAAAGAAGGGAAGTGCCTTCATCAATCTGTACATCATGTTCAGATCCACCATGGAGACCTCGTCTATGATGATCACTTGATACGGCAGAGGGAAATCCTCCTTATATTTGTAGGATCTCCTACGAGGATTGTATTCTAACAATCTATGAAGAGTGGAAGCAGGTATCTCCAAAATGGAACTGTCGAGTTCATTCTTTTGTTTTACATAGGAGAGAGTGGTTTCCAAGGATTCTTTTAATCTTTGAGCCGCTCTTCCTGTCGGTGCGGCAAGTCCGATCTGATTCGCTCTATATCCTAAGCGTAAAAGTCCTCGGATCACGTTCGTGATCACCGTTGTCTTTCCCGTTCCAGGGCCTCCCGTTAAAACAAAGAAAGAATTCTGCAAGGCAGCCTCTAAGGCTTCCTTTTGCTCTCCTTCTCCGCAGAGAATGAACTCTTGAGAATCCTTTCTGATAGAGAGGGGATTCGTTTGGATCAGTTCTCGAAATACATTTTGTACTTTTTCGACTTCTTTTGTACGAGAAGAAGTTTCAGATAATCTCCGAAATCCTTCTTCCACTAAGGTCAATTGGTGAAATATTTTATTATAATATAGTAATCCGTTTCTTTCCTTAAAGAAAATCCCAGGCTTGTTCTTGGTTTCAGAAAATGGGATCGCAAGGCTTCCTTGTTGAGAGGCTTGTATTAAGGCTAAATTCCATTCATACAGTTTTTCTTTCGAGATCCCTTCGGAATAAGAAGAAAGCTCTTCCGTTAAAAAACTCGCATACTCGGAATCCAAAACTTCTTTCAAAGTTTCTTCTTTCATTCCTTTTCTCCCGAATAGAGATTTTTGAGTGAGAGAGTCTCTTGGATCTTCTTTCTAGAAGACTGCACAAAATCGATGTCTAGTTTTTGAAAAAAGATCCCGTTACCAATCTTCTTGGTATCTGTTCCTCTTAAAAATAAGAAATACATTCCTCCCAAAAGATCCGGATTATAATCATCTCCATACTTAAACCTAAGCCAATCATCCAGAACCACTGAGTAGATTGCTAATTGCAAAGAATAGGTGCCTTCTACCTTCTCTTGCAAATGCTCCTCGGAATAAGGATCTATCGCATATTGAGATTCCAAACGATTTGATTTCCAATCTAAGATCCAATATTTACCCTCTCGATAAAAGATTAGATCGAGAGTCCCTTTTAAGAGATCGAATTCTCCTTTTTGTTCCGGAACTTTAAGAAAGAAATCCACTTCGTGCTTCCGATTCTTTGCTTTGATCTGAGAAAGTGAGATCTCATTTTGTAGATTGGGAAGGGGAGTCCTCAGACTGTTCCAAAGAAAGTCACCGATCCGATCCGAGAAAAAATCCAATTGATCCTTGCTCGTGCCATATCCATAAGACTTTAAAATATCTTGATATGCTTTCTTAGTTTCCTTCGGGAGTTTTTCGGGAGAAGTTGCGTTCTGATAGATATTAAAATCAGCGACTTCTAAGATTTGATGTAATAGATTTCCCATTTGATTGGAAGAAGGTAGGTCGCTCTGTAAAACCGGAATCGGGATAGTCTCTTCGTCAGTCTTCGGCGGTTTTACCTCATCCAAATGAAATGCCTTGCCTTCTTCTTGGAAAAATAGATCCAAAGACGAATAACTTTCCAATTGTATTCTTCTTCTTTCTGCCTGGTTCGGCCAGACAGAAATAGAGCGATTCGGTTTTTCGATGACTTCTTTCGGGTTATACGATTGTGATTCGGAGATCTTTCCTCCTCTCTGGATCCATTTCGGTTCATAAGATCCGTTTTCATTTTCCTGAAGGATCGCTACGGAGGAAGAATCAGAGAACAAAGGTAGAGCCGCTTGAAAAGCTTTTCTAAACAATTCTAAAGGACGTTTTTGATCTTCTTCCGCTAATAATGGAAAGTAAAACTTGTACATTGCTCGAGTGACGGCGACGTAGTAAAGACGTTTGTCCTCATTGATCTGGCTCACAGAAGAAGTTTCTTCCTTTTTATTTTCCAAATCTATAATACGTTTGCTGATCTTTTCTCCCGAAGAAGAAATAAGATCCGATCTATACTCGGAAAATTTCTTTCTAGCATTTCCCCAACCGGAAAATCCCCCGAACAGGAAAACGATCGGAAATTCCAAACCTTTGCAAGAATGCATCGTAAGTATCTTGACTCTATCTTCCTCCGAATCTCTTTCGAGATAATCTTCTTCTTCCTCATCAGAAATGATCTTAGATTCAAGATAAGAGACTAATTCGGAGAGAGATAAATCATTCGAGGAAGCTTTTTCCGATAAGAAGAAGAATAGCTGTCTGAAGTTTGTTGTTTTTCTCTCCCAATCTTGCAAGGATTCCTTCTCAAGAGGGGCAGAAAGCATACTTTCCGTTAATAAGGAACGAAAGAGCCCAGGATAATCTCGTTTTCTTGCAAACCTTCTCCAAGATTCCAAGAGTCGTTTCTCCCTAGATTCTATAGGATATTCCTCATAATTTTGTAAGTTTTCCGGAGGAATGCAGAATAGATCCGACACTAACAGCTTATAAAAAGAATCCCTACTTCCTTCTTGGTCTAAACAAGATAATATTTCTCTAATACGAATTGCTTCTCCCGATTTGTAAAGTCCGGCTTGCTTATGATATGTATAAGGAATCCCCCGAATCCTAAATTGTCTTTGGAGAAGTTCAGCATCGTTCCAACCTCGGATGAGAATAGCTATATCAGACCAACCGATCTTTTCCGGAATATTTGGACTCGTATCCTTTTTAAGAAAAATCTCTGAGTTATCCGAGACAAGATGCAAGATTTCTTCTGCCAAGAATTTGGAATATTCTTCCTTCATTCTTTCAGAACTAGATTCCTTAGAAAGAGAGAACGCATTGAATGCTGCACGATTGCTTTTATCAGAATACAGAATTGCTTTGCCGGGAAGATCGGGAGCCTTTACCTCATTGTAAGAGATCGGAGAAAAACCTTCCTCCAAAATCGGGAACCAGTCCCCATTCGCGGCAGAAAATAAAGTATTATAAGAAGAGATCAACTCCGGCAAAGATCTTCTGTTTGTGTCCAACTCCGGATACACGATCGAGGAATTTGCAAAGGAACCTTTCAGATCATATTCCTGTTTTGCAGAAAGATAGGTGCCTAAATCAGCTCCTCTAAAACCGTAGATAGATTGCTTCGCATCTCCGATCAGGAACAAACTGCCACGAGATTCTGAGTTAGGATTTTTCTCCAAGAAAAGCATTCTAAATATCTTATATTGTTCTGGATCCGTATCTTGAAACTCATCGATGATCCCGAAATGAAATCTTCTTCTTAGAGTTTCCAGAAAGTCCGTATGAGAAGACAAAGCCTGGTAGAGCCTTAGGATCATGTCTCCATAAGTAATCGAATTTTCTTCTAGCTTCAAACTCGCAGAGTCCTCGGAGATATCTTCCACCAAGGAGACAATAAAAGAGGGTAAGGCAGAATATAGATCCTCTAAACCGAGAGAGAGTTTCTTCCAATTCTCTTTCTCGATTTGATAAGAAGCAATGCCAGGTTCTGAGTGTGCATTCTTTAATTCATCTTCCGTAAGAAGGACTGACTCCAAGCCTAAGATTTTACTTCTTTTCAGATCCAAAATGGATTTTAAAATCAGAGTGAATCGAAGCGGATCAAAGCCTTTCTTTTCAAATTGTATCTCTGAGAGAAGTGTTTGCAATTCAACTTGTCTAGAAGAAAGCGCCTTGTAAGTACTCGCATGAATCTTCTTCTTGATCCCTTCTTGAGATAAAAGTAGCTTCGGAAAAGAAAGTGAGAGTTTTTGAAAGACATCCCGAATCCGATCTATACTTGGAAACTCTTTAGGCCTGGGCTGCAATTCGATCGAGTCGGGGGAGGAGATTTTCTTTACTGCAAGATTTGCCACGAAATTCTCCCAGGTCGCTCGAACAAAACCATCGTTATAAGAATCATTCGCCTGGGTAAGAATATAGGGCAAAAGTTCCTTAGGATAACGTTCTAAAAATTCAGATCTCATTCTTGCATACAATGACCTGGAAACTGCAGAAAGTTCATCTACCAACTCAGCGTTTTCTCCGAGCCCCAGTTCTAAAGAATATTCCTTTAAGATCTTATGTGCAAACCCATGGATTGTGGAAATATATGCCTGGTCCAAACGAGAAGATTGAAAAAGAAAATATTCGAGTTCTTTAGAATTTTCTAAACTAGAATCTTCTATCTTTTCTAATTCCAGGATTTTATTTCGGATCTCAGCTCGTATCCTTCCTCGCAACTCCGAAGCAGCCTTATCGGTGAATGTTAATACTAAGATAGAATCTATGCCGATCGGAGTTTCATTCGATTCCAGAGATGCTAAAAACGAATCTCTTAAAATCTTTAAGACCAGAAATACAATAGTGTGAGTCTTTCCTGTTCCAGCAGAAGCACCGATAAAACCATTCTTATGGATATCAATCCCGTCCGCAAAAGACCCGGAGAGATTTTCCGTTTTATTTTTCGACATGCAATACGCTCGCTATCGGCTGGTAAATATTCATGCAGAAAGTAAAATCAGAATCGCTAATATAGTTTTGAGGATGAGGCAGAAGTCGAAGGATATCATCTAAGTAAGTCGTGGGATCATATTGAACGGATTGGCTTGCCCAGACCTTGTATTCATTTGCAACTTTCTGATAAGATTTAGAACTTAGATCCTTTAATCCTTCTCTATCCGGAAAATCTTCCCAGAGTCTTGGAGAAACTAAGGAAAGGAAAGGCTTCAGGAATTCTCCGATTAGATCTAAAAGGAATTTTCTTCTAAGCGATTCTTTGCCTTCTCGATCCATTCTCAAAATCGTAGGCCTATCTCCATAGCCCAGGACCGCATACACGGATTTTGGAATATTCTTTTCCGAAGAAGAATCCAATAAACATTGGATCAAAAAAGGCTCTATTAAGTTTTTCAATCTCTTGGAAGAGTTCGGATATATTAGAAAAATAGAATGAGAACCATCCAACTCGTTCTTCAGAAAAATGTTCTCCTTCAATCCTTGGATCTGGATATTGATTTTATCTGAGATCGAAATCGGAGCCAGACTCAGCAGATTTCCTTGCTTAGGAGATTCGCCAAAGGAGATGCCCGCATAAACTTTAGAATTCTCTAATTCTTCTGAAATGAATCCGGAAATCTTCTCGATCTTTTCCGATTTTAAAAGGAATTCCACATCTCCATAAATTCCTCTCGGGATCCTTCCTTTTTTCTCCCATAATTGATAGACTTGCTTTAAAGACTCTGTTAGCTCGAGAGAGGAAAACTTCCTCATGGAATGGTTCCATAAATCGCTCATAAACTCGAATTCGTTCGAGATACGAAAAGGCTCTTCTTTCTTGGAATCCGTTTCCGAGATTTCTTCTACATATAAGCCGAAACGTTTTTGCAAATGAAAGGAAAGAGGAGAACGAGCAAAACGCACCAACTCGTTCCAATCCAATATCGTTGGAATAATATTGTCTTTTTTTGTACCGGAATCTTCGGTCTTGAAGGAATATAAGGTGTTCTTAAAGTAGAAATCTTTATCTTCCGGTTTTCCGTAGATTAAAGAAGAGGATATATCGAAATTTTTATGAAACTTCTCCGCAAGCGAAGGCGAGTTTTGCCTCGTTTCAAAATATTCCCTGCTATGCTTATTTAAAGGTATCTTAATGCGGATAGAGGAGTCCGGAATCAAAACATTCTCCTTCAAGGCTTGCTCCAGAAGGAGAAGAGAAGACGAAGGAGCAATGCTTTCATCTTTTGTAATATCTTCCGCTACAAAGGAAAGTGTTAGGCTCGACTCAGCAGAAAGGATCGTTTCGTATAATAAAGACTGGTTTAACTCTCTGAGCCCAATATCCCCTTCCCTAGGAGAAAGATGTCTAAGATTGAACGCAGAAGTATCATCCATTCCTGGAAATAGTCCTTCTCCCAAGCCTAAGATATATACATGTTTGAACGGAATAGGCCGCATCGGTTGCAAAGCGGAGACTGTAATCCCGCTCGTCAAATATTGGCCCTTACGGACCTGGATTTCTCCAGAAGACTGTTTCAAAAATGCTTCTAAGAATCGAATCCTATCAAAAGGATCCTTTGTATCCCAGGCAATCGATCTTAATTCAAATAGGGAGTCAAAAATAGCCTGCTCTATTTCGCCTTCCTCTAAATTAGAAATTTTTGATGTAAGGATCGATCCTAGTAATTCTATCAAGGAATCGATCAATTCTTCGCCGGAGATTTTTGGATCATTCAGCTTATTTGAAAAATGATCTAAAAGAAAAGAGACCCTTCTCCAAACGGAGATCCATAACTCTGAAGAATGACTCTCCGAATCAAACGGTGAAATGGGAGAATCTTCCTCCTCGGAATCCGAAAGAATATTTCCTGCTGCCAAACGTAAGAACCCTTTTCTGAAAGAAAATGCAAGAGGGGAGAGTTCTTCTTTAGAATCGTCTTGGTACAGCTCCAAGTCTTCCGCAAAAGACGCCCATTCCTTTACGGTAGAAGGATCCAATTCCCATTTTTCTTGGAAGCATGGATTTTGGAACAAAGCAAAAAGAGAAGATCTGGATCTTTGTCCCGACAAGATCGGGAACAAAGATGAGATCGCATTCAAATACTTACTCGTATCTCCCGCAATCACATCTCGGATCGTATAAGGCAATGTCTTTGTTTGCACACGGTCACCAACCTTGGCAAGTATCCCGCCTTCGAAAATAAATTCGATCGCAGGTCTATATGAAGAAAGATCCGCACAGAATATTCCGATATCCGTCAATTTAGTTTCCGAAGACTCGGCGAGATGAGCCAAGATATGATGGAAGATCGCCTCTACCTCTCTTAACTTACTCGGAGCTTCTAGGATCTGCAAGCTTTCGTCAGAAGGGACTCTCCTGGAAACTTTGCTCTTTCCATATATTAAATATTTCTGAAATACCTTTAGAGCAGTTGTGTCCTTTTCTTCTTCAGATTTGGATACATCCACAAACTCTGAGTCAGCATTTTCCCAAGATTTTCTAAGAGCTCGAAACGAGTTTGCCCAGCCTCTGCAAATTTGATCTCTTCCGAGACCGATGATCGCATCATCTGTAGGAACGCCGAACTGAAAGACTTGCAGTTCCACTTCCGGAAGAAGATTCCGAAAGATAGAAACATACGTGCTTGAGAGCTGTGAAAGAGCGAATAGATAGATATTGCGAGAAGCGCCTAACGGATTCTCCTTCGTCCCAAGCATTCGCATCGAATATTGGATTAAGCTCTCCTTAGAAGAAGCTCGAGTGATGTGCGAATACAATTCCTTTTGGAAGAAGAATATCTCGGATTGGGTTGCGATCTCTTCCCAAATATCTTCTCCGGGTAAACGAAGAATGGCATACGGATCTCCAATCCAATTCTTGATCCAATCCTGACGATGCAGTTCGTAGTCCTTGAAATATTTTGCCAAGCGTCCGGAGAGATCCCAGAGCCGGATCGGATCTAAGTTTCTTCTACCTTGCCGAAGAAGATAAGTTTTCAAAGAAGGATATTTCTGGATCAGTTCCGGATTCTTAAGTAAGGTCTCATAGATCTGGAATTTTTGAGAATCGCCCCGTAAAAAAGGCCTGCTTCTCTGGTCCAACTCTGGAGAGAATTTTTGAAGAAGTAGTTCCTCCAGGATCTTCTCCAAGAACAGGAACCGAATATTGAAAACCACTCCGAACCTTTGCACTAGGTCCAGATTCAACCAGGTCTCCATGCTCTTATTTGGAATGATGACGACCGGAGAATAGAGTCCTTCGGACTCTCGGATCTCCTTTTTTAGGGAAATTGAAAGAGCTTCCGAAAGATCGAATAGATTGTGGGAACTAAAAACTCTAGTCGGCATACTCGAGAGCGCCCGCATGCCGGGATCGCGTTTTCGAAAGATTTCTATCCAATGATCCTCTCAATCCAAACTGGTAAAACAAAAAGTTCTAAAACGTACTGATTTTTAGGTCCTTAGATTTTTGAATGAACCAATACCAATTTTAAGAAGGGCGAAAAATCGACTTTTGCTACGAGAGGGGAGCTCTTAGAAGCCAAGGATTCGGCGATTCTAAGCAAATTAATATAATGCGACATAATGCTGATTATCGGAAGTGAGGGGTGTAGAAGATACTACAAATAAAAAAGGCCCGATCTTCTTTTACAGCCGATCGAGCCTCGATATGATCCAATCCTAATTCAAAAACGGTTTTAGGATATGATCCGTCTTCTCCCGGATCTTAGCTCTCAGATCTGAATCTAAGGCGAGACCTTTCAGTCGAACCTGTTTCCTATCCTCGAAATAATGCCCGCTCGTCTTTTCCAGACCAGGAGCGTCCGCCAAATAAATAGAAGTCTGAGCACCTTTCTTAGGGCTAATGAAGACCAGGTTCTTGATCACTCCAAAAACCAAAGCGATCGGGCCCTTCAGATCCCGAGCTAGCTCGGTATTCACGACTCCCGGATGCAACGCGTTGGCGGTGACAGAAGTGCCTTGTAGTAACTCCGACAGATCCTGAGTAAAGTATACGTTGAACAGCTTAGAATCTGAATAGGCTTTCATCCAGTCGTACTTGGAAGTTTGTTCCAGATCGCTTAGATCCGGTTTCGCATTCCTATGCAACTTAGAACTAACGATGACAATCCTTCCTTGAGGAGACTTTTTGATATTTGCTAAAAGCATTCTTGTAAGAAGAACATGAGATAGATGATTTACACCGAAGTTCAACTCATGTCCATCTTTGGTCTCTTTTCTTTCCGGAGACATGACTCCAGCATTATTGATCAGACAATCTATGGAAGAATACTTTTCACTCAGTTCCGCACCAAGTCGTTTCACTTCCGAGAGAGAGCTTAGATCTCCGATAACGTATTCTAGGTTTGTGTTCCCTGTCTTAGAAGAAATTTCTCTCACTGTGCTTTCAGCCTTCTCTCGATTTCTAGCTACTAAAGTAATAGCCCATCCTCTTTCTGCGAGTCCTTGGACTGTGGCCTTACCGATTCCTTCTGTTCCGCCTGTAATGACTGCTCGCTTCAATTTCTTTCTCCTAACCTGATCTAGTTACAAGTTCCTTAATTTATTCTTTCGCGCGATGATTCAAGAGCGCGATCTTAAAGTTTGCTTTCTTAGACTGATGAGAGTAAGCCTAGAGATGCGTAACGGAAAGATTTTGCATCCTTAGAACCATGAATAAGACCCGTTTCTAGGGCTTTCCGTTACTTATAAGAAGAGTCTGCGATTTCGCTTATCTCACAATCTTTATGCACAAAGATAAAAATGGACTTGAGATGTGTGACCAAGCTTGTTAAACTAAGTTTCCTTCTTTTTTCAATTTCTTGACGAGTAGAATTCCCGTCCTTGAAACGAGTTCAATGTCTAATAACCAGAGCCAGGAGATCCGAAACAGCAACGTTATTATTCGTCGGAACAACGACAGATTATAGTAAATGTTTCATACTTCGATTAATAATAATCATTCGTACACAATCTTTCTATTATATGATATTTCTGCAAAATAAGGAGGTCATGATAACGACTCAATGTAGTCCTTCGAGGGACAGAGAGATAGTGAAGGCAAGAGATAGAGATGAACTTAGTATACTTTAAAGGAGGCTTGCTCTTTTGATCCGCATTTGACCCGTTTGTCGGAGAGTACTTTTGTTTTTTCCTACCGCAATTTGAAAAAGAGTTTCGGTATTGGTCCAGGTAAGGAACACTATCCTCCGACTTACAAAGAAAATTTCACCTCAAGGTGGGATCAAAAATCGCAAGGCAAGGATATGGATTACGAAAAGGAAAAAAAGAAACTTCTCTCTGCGAAATCACCAGAGCAGTACATAGAATTTTCCATAAAATCAAAACTAGAAGGGCCAAAGAAGTCCAGTATTACCACAGAATGGTTAAATAAATCCGGTTATTCAATAGATGACATAAAATACGCAAGAAATCGGCATCCTTTTTGGCGAGAAAAAAGAAATAAGGGTTCTTACGAAAGAAACAGCCGCAGATTGGAATACCATAACTACTATAAGTCGGATGAGAAAATCGTTTGGGATGACTCTAAGCTTTCCAAGTTCTACGACCTGAACCAAGAGGGAAACGCCGATCACGAGCTTGCAAGAATCTTCAAAACTTCCATTCCAGCAGTAAATCATATTCGCAGAAAGTTTCGTTTTGCAACGACCTTACTGGAATTGGAGAAAAAGAAACCGAGCAAGGCAACTGTCATCAAGCTAAGCGCTCATTCGGAATCGGTGCTCAAACGTTTAATCAAAGAAAAAGGGAAAAAATAATCTCTCTCGTATCCGGATAAATACGAGTCCGATCTTCATTTCCCGGTCCCTTAGGACTTTAAAAGGCTCTTCTTCCTGGTGAAGTTAGGGCCTTTTTCTATTTATGGCTTTTCTAATCCTTGCGAAACAGTTGCGTAGTTGCAAGCGCTTGTAATTTTGGAAATTTATATCCAAAATGCTTGAACGAATCACTCGCCTTTCTCTTTTTTCGATCCTTTTACTCGCCTTCGGACTGAGCGCCGGTCCCGTCCAGGACTTCATGAGTCCGGCACCAAAGTCGGAAAAAACCTCCAAACAAAACCGAAACCAAGAAGCAACTTCCACCTCTCCTTCTACTGCACCTTCTTCTCAGGAAGAAAAAAAGGCGGAGAAGTCGCCTTCTTCCAAAGAAACTACGACTCCCAAATCCGAAACCAAGGTTAAAAAAGAGAAGGAAGATCAAATTGCTTCTCATACGGAACCTTCTTCTAAATCGAAGCGCGTGCAACGTAGGAAAAAATCCAAGTCCCTAACTTCTTCCAAAAAAGACAAGGAAACAGAGAAGAAAGAAGAGACTCCAAAGAAATATGATAATGCAGTCCCAGGAGTTTCCGGACTTCCGCCTAAGACAGAGTATGATGTTAAAAAGCAAGGGAGTGTAGACGGTCACGGTAAGGGAATCCCTGTACTTTGTTACCACCATTTGTCGGATAACGGGAACCCGATGGGCGGTTATAACTTGGATCCTAGTCTACTCGAAGAACAATTCAAGTATCTGAAAGCACTCGGTTATCAAACTTTGAGCTTGGATCAATTCTACCAATACATCCAAGGAAAGGCAGGAAGCGATTTTCCTGCGAAAGCAATCCTATTAACTTTTGATGATGGTTCCCTAACGCATAGAAATGTGCTTGTGCCTCTTCTCAAAAAATATGGATTTAGAGCCTCCGTATTTATCTATCCTACTGTGATCTCGAATCCAAGATATAAATTCTACTTGAGCTGGGCTCAGTTGAAAGAGGCGTTAGACAGCGGTGTCTTGGATCTCGGTTCCCATACTGTGTATCATCCTAAATTGCCAGCGATGAAAAGAGCAGAGATCCGACAACAGTTGAGAGATTCCAAAGCTACTCTAGAAGCGAAGACAGGAAGAAAAGTACAGGATCTGGCCTACCCTTTCGGTCTTTTTGACGTAAGAGTCATCGAAGAAGCAAAGGCTGCCGGTTACAGAATGGCTTTCACGGTAAATCCTGGTAAGAACGTTCCAGGCACTTATGCTTACACTGTACATCGTTCCCTAATTCCATGGGGACAATCCCAGTCTAGATTCAACTCCATCTTAAGCGCAAGTCCTCCCACTAAGATCCGTTTGGGAATTCTAGACGGTTCTTGGGTAAAACCTGGAGAAACATTTTCGGCGACTATAGAAGGTTTGGAGCCTAGCTCCGTTGCAGTGAAGATAAGCGGCAAAGAAGCGATCGCCCAGAGGAAATCGGATACGGAATACATTATTAGAATTCCTGAATTTAAGAAAACGACTAGCTACCCTGCCATGGTAGTCTTAGGTAAGACCTCTGCAGGAAAGCTCAGAAGTGAGACCCAATTCCTATTCGTGAATCGACGGGAATTCAAGCACGATCCGGATTGATCTCGCCTATCCTCGGATCGACGCCAGTCTTAATACTTTAGGCATACGATATACTATCTAGGAGAGATGACTCAAAAACAAAAGCGGCTCGCTAAAGTTTTTGACATCTACCCGTGGGTAAGAAAATTTTCGGTATGCCAAAAGATTATGGGAGATCAAAGCATCTCGGGTTTTTTAGGAACCTTCCCCGCCTTAGACCTGTTTGGAGCCTTTATTTAGGACTCCTGCTTTTTTCAAATCTTCTGCTCGCCCAAGAGACGGCGGAGCTGAGCCCTGTAATCCGACTGGACTCTCATTCTTCTGAAAAGATCCAGTTAAAGAGCGAAATCTCCTACTTTAAGGATAGCACCGGCTCGGCTACTTGGGAAGGAATCTCTAACGGAGAATTCGATGCGGATTTCAAAAGGCATTCGGATCGAATTCCGAGTTTCGGTTACGATTCCTCTCCGTATTGGCTCAAGGTTTCCATCGAAGTGGAGGAGCCTCTTTCTTCGGAACGATTTCTTATTTTAGAATATCCTCATATTGATTATGTAGATCTATTTTGGAAGGACGCAAAAGGGCGTGAGGGAGAATTCCATACCGGGGACATGTTGCCTTTCAAGGAAAGACCGGTAGCAGATCGTTTCTTTGTATTTCCACTCCCCTTAGAAGACAAAGGCAAAATCGATATTTTCCTAAGAGCCAAATCGGAAGGTTCTTTAGCTCTTCCACTCAATCTGGTTACAAAGAGTTATTTGGAATCTTCTTCTCGAATGGCTCTTATGCTCAACGGGATCTATTTCGGTGCCTTGGGTGTAATGATCTTTTATAATTTCTTTTTATTTTTGGGAATTAGAGAAAAGACATACATATATTATGTAATCTTAATATTTTCGGTGACCTATTTCACAGTCATGACTTCAGGTTACGGATTCTGGTTCCTTCTTCCGAATTCTCCGAAATTCATAAATGCTTCTTTTCTATCGGCAACTTGTCTAGCCATGGTATTCTTGGGACTCTTCGCAGAGGAATATCTACAGACCAAGAATTCTCATCCGAATCTTCACAAATTAGTCCGAGCATTTAGTTATATTTGGGGAATATTACTCGTGATCTCCCCATTCTTGCCGGGTCATTATCTTTTTCCTACAAGTGCGATCCTTCCGATCTTAGAGATCATTCTTTTGATCGCAATTTCTCTTCTGCAAAGCGCCCAAAAAGATAGAAAGGCCACGATCTTTTTAAGCGCTTGGGTTCTGAGTTTGATCGGTACAGTTATCTACTCTCTGAACAAACTTGGATTTTACGATTCGGATGAGATCGCATCGAGCACATTGAAGATCGGCATTTTGAGTAATGTGATCCTACTCTCTCTCGGTCTCGTAGATAGGATCAATACATTCCAAAAAGAAAAAGAGGAATACAAAGAGAAAGCTGATAAGCTATTCGAACTCTCTCTTCTGGATCCATTAACCGGAGTTGCGAATCGAAGATTCTTTGACCAAGAATTAGAAAGAGAATGGAACCGTTCCGTGAGAACCGAAAGACCTCTTTCTCTCCTGATGATAGACGTGGATTTTTTCAAGGCGTACAACGATACCTATGGACATTTAAAGGGAGATCATGTTTTAGAACAGGTGGCTCAGTCACTGAAAGAATGTCTAAATCGATCTTCCGACATGATAGCTCGTTATGGCGGGGAAGAATTCGGCGTAATCCTTCCTGATACTCCTGTAGAAGGTGCGATCGTAGTCGCATTGAATATGCTACAAACAGTAGAAGATATGGGCATCCCTCATTCTAAAAGCACCTTCACTCGAGTCACAGTTTCTATCGGAGTTTCTACAAATACGGACAGAGATATCCACTCGTACCAAGAATTACTGGGATTAGCGGATAAGAATCTTTACGATGCGAAGGCATTTGGTAGAAATCATATTCGTCATTGAGTTTTGCGAAACGATCGTTCGAGAAAGGGCTTCCCTACATCATAAAATTTTAATTTTTCCTCGACCCTAGGCTCTATTGGGATTAAAATCGGTCCCCGCATGGAACCTCTTCAACTGCCTTTTCTAAATTCACAGACTCTTTACTGGATGCTAAAAGCTTCCGCAGAAGCATACAAAGATCATCCGGCTCAATACTACAAACCTGACGGTAAAACATATAAGGCTTTGTCTTTCAAAGACATGAACGAACTAGTTGTTCGGATCGGTCTAGGTCTTATCTCTCTGGGAGTCAAGAAGGGTGAGAATATAGGGTTGATTGCCGACTCGGGACATCGTTGGATCTGGGCGAGCATGGGGATCACCAATATAGGAAATGTGGACGTACCCAGAGGGACCGACTCTACACTTGAAGATCTTACTTATATTCTGAATCATTCCGAAGCGAAAATTTGCTTCGCAGGGAATTCGGAAGTTGC
This sequence comes from Leptospira semungkisensis, assembly GCF_004770055.1. Taxonomy (NCBI): domain Bacteria; kingdom Pseudomonadati; phylum Spirochaetota; class Leptospiria; order Leptospirales; family Leptospiraceae; genus Leptospira; species Leptospira semungkisensis. The sequence goes on from NZ_RQEP01000012.1 coordinate 261,017, forward strand.
AAGAAAGTTAAGCTCCTCTCCAGGTTATTTTCCACATTTAAAAACCGTAATATTATTTGAGCCTTCTTCTCATATCGATCAACGATCTCCTTGGAAGATACTGACGCTGGACGATCTGATCTCTCTCGGAAATGATTGGATCCAAGAAAAAGGTGAGCTGGAATTTCATTCCAGAGGAGAATCTATCCGAGAATCCGATCTGGCTACGATCGTCTATACGTCCGGAACGACTGGAAGACCGAAAGGAGTCATGCTCAATCATAAAAATATAATATTCAACGTGAACATGTCTTTGGCTTTGGATGACGTAAGGGTAACTCCTGCGGATCGGACCATGGCCTACTTGCCTCCTTGGCATATAGCGGAAAGATTGATTGAGACTGCTTGCGTTCGAGCGGGAGCATCGGAAGCGTTTACTTCTATCTCGAGCCTCGCTCAGGACCTACAAGATATCAAGCCAACCTTCCTTCTTTCCGTGCCAAGGGTTTGGGAAAGTTTCTATAATAAGGTGCAGGATAAATTGAGGGACGCCTCTCCTCTCAGTAGATTTCTATTCAAAACCTTCGAATCGATTGCAGCCTCTTATTATGGATACAAGAGTCGGTTTCTTGGTTTGGAATTTTCTTTAGAGGCGAACTCATTCTTTTCGGAAGTTTGGAATCGAGGAACGGCATTTTTAGGGATGCTCCTCTTCTTCGTGCCTAATCTATTTGCTCAATTGCTTTTTTCTAAAATACGGAACAGCTTAGGGGGAAGGATCAAATTCGCTATCTCCGGCGCAGGTGCTCTTCCCGAGTACGTGGATCGCTTCTTTAACTCCATAAGAGTTCCTATTTTAGAAGGATATGGAATGACGGAAACGAGCGGAGCTTCCACCAGAAGAAGATTGAATAAGATCAGCGTGGGAACTCTAGGCAAGTGTATTCCTGGAGTAGAAATCAAGATCCTAAATGAAAAAGGAGAAGAGATCCACGAACCCGGGATCAAAGGAGTCGCCTGGCATAAGGGCGATCATATCATGCAGGGATATTATTTGGATCCTGAGAAAACCGCCGAGACCATTAAGGACGGTTGGCTGAATTCAGGGGACCTTCTTCTTTGGACCGCTCAGGGAGAACTGAAATATGCTGGTCGCGCCAAGGATACAATCGTTCTTTTGGGCGGGGAAAACTTGGAACCTGAACCTATCGAGTTCGCTCTAACTCAAAGCGAGTTGATCCTGCAAGCGATGGTCGTGGGCCACGATCAGAAAATGCTCGGTGCACTTTTAGTCCCGGATTGGGATGCGTTAGATAAACAGCTTAGGAATTGGAAGTCGAAGTTACTACAAGAGATCGCCGACCCGAATTCGGATCCTGATGTTAGAGAGCTTTTCAAAAAGGAAATTAAAGATAAAATCTCTTCAAAAAACGGTTTCAAAAATTTTGAAAAGGTCTCTAATTTTTATCTTCTTCCTAAAAAGTTCGAGCCCGGAGACGAGCTCACGATGACGATGAAGGTAAGAAGGAATGTAGTCGCGGATAAGTACAAGATACAGATCGAAGAATTATATAAATAATTTCCGGGACCAAATGTAACAATTTCGGAAGAGATCCGAACCTAACAAAAAGGAGTCTTGCATGCCGGTTTTAACTCAAACCATGAAGAGTCGGTTATCTACGATACTATCTCTTTTTTCGGCTTTGGTTCTCTTACAAACATTATTCTTCAAATTCTCCGGAGCCAGCGAGTCGGTAAAGATCTTCTCTACCTTAGGAATAGAACCTTGGGGAAGGATCGGAACAGGCACAATCGAATTCATTGTCGCAGGATTGCTTCTCTTTCCGATCTCTAGATTTTTAGGAGCGGTAGGCGGCTTTGGACTGATGGTAGGCGCCGTCTTCTCTCATATCGCATTCTTAGGTATCGTAGTAGATAATGATGGAGGCCTATTGTTTACTCTCGCAGTTACTGTCCTCCTCTGCTGCATCGCGATCCTAAATCTAGAATGGGATCGAAGCAAACCTCCAACCTGATCAACCAGATTTGAAATCGCAAGAGACTAGAGCCTTGGATAGAAAATCCAAGGCCAATCTAGGCTCTCATAGGATCAGAGTTCAAATCCAAGTATTTTAGCGATCCTTCTTCCGAAAAAATTGTAATCGTTTTTTCATCTTCGGAATTTTTCCGTAACGGAATCGAGTCTCGAATCCGTTGACAAACGCGCAGATTCGCGTCTTATGGAATTAAGGTGCAATTCAACTAGATGAAATTTCGAAGAGGAAGAATTTACGAGGCCTTTTTCATTTCGGACATCCACTATCTTCTAAATAAGAAGATAAAATCCCATAAACATAAAGAACTCTTCCAGCTATTGGATCACTTAGGAAAGAAAGAGATCAAATTCAATAATCTCTACTTGGTCGGAGATATCATAGAGAATTGGTTCTTCAGCGCGGACCGCAGACTCCAAAGGGTAAAAGGAAAGAAGAGATTCAATAAGCTATTCGATCGCTTGGACAAGCTCGCTTCCGGTGGTGGAAAGAAATATTATATCGTGGGAAATCACGATACAACATCCTATCTGATGAGGCTCTCGCCTAAGGTGGAAAATTATCTTAGAGAAAGAGATTGGATTATCTGCGAGAAGGCAGAAAACGAAATTTTGATCGCAATCCATGGTCACCAAGGCCAGTACAATAAGTTTACTTGGATGGGCTCGATCTTAGTGCTTAGGCTGTTGCATATATTCGCTTCTATCTTTCCGGCCTTATTCAAATTCTCCGAGAACTTCTATCATAAGCATCTAAATCGACAAGACCCTAGTACAATCGAAGAAACTTTACATTACTACCAAAAACTTTCTCGGTTAACTCATCAGGGCAAAAAGGTTTTGATATCGGGGCATACTCATGATTTCCTTTGTATCCCTAAGATCAATATTATCAATACCGGAGACTGGGTAAAAAGTAACAGTTTCGTGATCCAAGACGAAAAGAAATTTTCAGGGATCCGTATGATAGCGAGAAAAGAATTTAAGAAAGAATTCGTCTTAAAACTCTGATCTCTTGTTGTTCATTTTATCCTTCCGAGCCTCTTTATATTCCGAAAATAAAAACTAATTTGCAATTTCTTGCCAACGGGCTATACTTCGGCGCATGTCAGAAGATCAAATTCTTGAACTGTTGGAACTTATAGACGAACATGCATGGCTATTCTGGTCTGCTCTCGTTTTTGTTTTTTTAGTCGGCGTTTTCATTCACGATATCTTTCAGAAAAAGCATACGATCAAACATAACTTTCCTATCGTAGGACATATCAGATATCTATTCGAAAAGATAGGTCCTGAATTAAGGCAGTACTGGGTTGCGAATGATAAGGAAGAAATGCCTTTCAATCGCGCGGAAAGGTCTTGGGTCTACGCTACTGCCAAAATGCAAAATAATAATTTCGGCTTTGGAACTACCGAATTATTGTACGATGCAGGCTATCCTATTATTAAACATTCCGCTTTTCCTTTTGCAGATAGCAAGGCCAAGTATGTAGAAGGAGATTCTTCGATGATCCCTTCTCTGAAAGTCATGGGTGAATTTCATAAAAGGAAAAAATTATACAGGCCCGCTTCCGTTGTGAATATCTCTGCAATGTCCTATGGCTCTTTGGGAGAAAGAGCAGTCTCCTCTCTGAACAAAGGAGCTATGCTTGCTAGATGTTATCAAAATACGGGAGAAGGAGGCTTATCACCTTATCACGGCTTTGGTGCTGACGTTATGTGGCAATTGGGCACCGGTTATTTCGGAGCCAGAGATGAGAAAGGAAAATTCTCAATGGACAGCTTTAGAAAACGTTTAAGTGAGAACCCGAACGTAAGAGCCATAGAGATCAAGCTCTCTCAAGGTGCTAAGCCAGGCAAAGGAGGGATCTTACCCGGAGCAAAGGTAACGAAAGAGATCGCTGCCATTCGAGGTATCAAAGAAGGAGAAGATTGCATTTCTCCGAATGCGCATACAGAGTTCGACGATGTAAACAGCCTCATAGACTTCATAGAAAGATTAGCAGAAGCTTCGGGGCTTCCGATCGGGATCAAGAGTGCTGTAGGAGAAACTAAATTCTGGGAGGAATTGGCGCGTAGGATGAAAGAAACCGGAAGTGGTCCCGATTTCATCACCATAGATGGAGGAGAAGGAGGAACGGGAGCGGCTCCCCTCACCTTTACGGACCACGTATCCCTTCCGTTTAAAGTAGGCTTTGCAAGAGTGTACAAAATCTTTCAATCTGCAAATCTCTCCGAGAGAATCGTTTGGATCGGAAGTGGTAAATTAGGATTTCCTGATAGAACTATAGTAGCGTTCGCAATGGGCTGCGATCTGATTCATGTAGCAAGAGAAGCTATGATGTCCATAGGCTGTATCCAAGCTCAAAAATGTCATACTGGCCATTGCCCTGCAGGAGTAGCTACTCAAAGTAAATGGCTTCAAGCTGGATTAGATGTAGATCTCAAGGCAAAGAGAGCTGCAAACTATATCAAGGGTTTTAGAAAGGAATTACTTTCGGTCGCTCATGCTTGCGGCTATGAGCATCCACTCCAATTTACCGGCTTAGACATAGAGATAGGAGCAGGGATCAATAGATTCAGGACCTTGTCTGACGTCTTAGAATATGATAGAGATCCAGTTAAATTCACAACAATGATGGATTATACGGATCATATCTCTCTTCCTAAATAAGTAGGAGCTCCTACAAAAGAGAATAGCTTGCCAGAACGGAGGCGCATCTTAATCTGAGTGCGCCCTCCATGAAATTTATAAAACTCTATTTGCAAGATACCTGGCGACTCATTCGCTCTCCTAAATCAGAATTAGAAAAACCTTCCACCTATAGCGGTTATTTAGAGATCTATATTTGGGCCTTACTTCCTATTTTAGCAGGCTATCTATTCTCCCATCTCTCCTTTAAGGCCTTGGCACTTGAATATGTTTTTTTAGGTGGATCCTTATACAGATTCATTTTTCAATTATTGCTCCCAAGCACACTGCTCGGAACATTCTACGCTTTCTTGTATACCTCATTGTATTTGATCGTTACAGGAGCAATCTTCTTTGGTATCGGTAAATTTTTCTCAGGTCGTTCCGAGCCGGATTTCTGCTTAGGATTGGCCTCGAAGATCTCCTTTCTAATACCGGTTTGGGGTCTCCTGGTACTGTTTGATTTCGTCAGGGTATTCGGTTTTATACTATATTTGATTTTCTTTATATACGCGACGTATATCATTATCTTAAGCATTTTTTACGGAATAAGAGCAAGTAAGAATATAAGCATTATAGGAGGATTGATCCTAGGATTATCATTATATGGGATTTTCTTCTTTTATGATGACAATCAAATGGACAATCTCATTCTTCCGACACAGCCCAAGCTCATGACCCCAGAAGAAGAAAGAGAAAAAATCCAAGAAGCGCAAGAGATCATCCGCAAATTGGAAGATGCCAGAAGAGAAAAAGGGTATAAGGATTAAGAAGAGAAGAGATCCCTTCTCTGACTTAATGCAGAAGGCACTTAGGCATTAAATCTTAGTTTAATTTCTATATTTCTTGTCGGACTTCTTCTTTGAAGTCTTCTTCGATCCTTGTGACTTTTTCTTATCAGAGTGATATGTAAGAGCAGAAGCAATACATTCCTTTAATTCTTTCTCAGGAATCTTGTTGCCTTCAGTAAAAATAATAGCTCGATTCCCTTCGAAGGAAAACTGCTTGGGGAAATTTTTTCTGAATCTGGAGATCAGATCCGTTTGGCAATGAAAGAAGATCGCATATTGGTCCTCTTCAGTCTTGATCTTGTCTATTCTGAATGTGGATCCGCTTTTTGATTCTTCAGTCACATAGCTGGGCTGTCCCCATTTCAGGACTTCTTCGATCCTTCCTACTCCTTCTGTTTCTTTCGCCACATCAAAGATCAACTCTCTCAGATACAATAATCGTTCTCTGATCTTATCTGGATAATTTGCAAATACTTCGGCTACATCAGAATTTTGGAATGTGTTTGTGCTCTTTTTCATAAACAACTCTCAAGATCATTTCGGAACGCAGGCTCGAGCGCAATTGATACCATCCATGGCAGCGGAAACGATCCCGCCCGCATATCCGGCTCCTTCTCCGCAAGGAAACAAACCTTTGATCCTTACATGCTCCAATGTCTTGGGATCCCGAGGAATACTCACCGGCGAAGATGTACGCGTTTCAGGCGCATGCACTACTGCCTCATTCGTAAGATATCCTTTCATAGATTTATTGAATTCTTTAAATCCTGCCTGCAGGGACTTATGAATAAAATCCGGTAACACAGATCCAAGATCCACAGAAACGATCCCAGGAGGATAAGAAGTTTTAGGAAGGTCTGAGGAGATTCTTCCCTCTACAAAATCCACAAGTCGTTGCGCCGGCGCAGTCTGTTTTTTGCCAGCGGCAATCCATGCTTTCTGTTCTATTGATTTCTGAAATTCCATTGCGGCCAAAGGACCGTGCTTTGCAAAAGCCCGAAAATCTTCGGGTCTTAATTCTACAACTATGCCGGAATTAGCTGTCGGCCTTGCTCGACGAGAAGAAGACCACCCGTTAGTCACCACTTCTCCCGGTTTAGTAGCGCAGGCAGCGATCACTCCACCAGGACACATGCAGAACGAATACACTCCCCTGCCATTTATCTGTTTCACGACACTATAAGGAGAAGGAGGAAGAAAAGGATTTCGAGTCTCGCAGCTATACTGGATGGAGTCTATTAAGGATTGCTGATGTTCCACTCTTACTCCGACGGCCAAAGGTTTCAGATCGATCTCTATTCCCTTTTTATGAAGAAGTTCGAAAATATCCCGAGCCGAATGCCCAGTTGCAAGAATTACTCTATTTGCAAGAAAACGGTCTCCATTCTTCGTAAGAACCCCTCGTATATTATTTCCCTCTAATATAAGGTCTTCGACTCTTTGGTTAAAATGGACTTCTCCTCCGCAGGCAAGGATTGACTCTCGGATGTTTTTTACGATCCCAGGCAATTTATTGGTCCCAATATGAGGGTGAGCCTCTATTAGGATATTCTTATTCGCCCCGAATCCGACTAAAAGCTCCAGTATACGTTTTACATCGCCACGTTTCTTGGATCTTGTATAGAGCTTGCCGTCTGAATAAGTTCCTGCCCCACCTTCTCCGAAGCAATAGTTGGAGTCTTCGTTCACTATATGATGTGCATTAATCTGTTGGAGATCCTTGGGCCTGTTCTTAACGTCCTTTCCTCTTTCGATTACGATAGGTTTTAATCCTAATTGGATTAACTCCAAGGCGGCAAATAATCCGGCGGGGCCTGCGCCGATGACGATAACTTCTTCGGAATTTCGCACGTTCGGAAAATCCGGGAATTGGATCTCCTTCTCCTGATAATCTTCTCCCAGATACACTCTTACTTTGAGATTAATAATGACGGTTCTTTGTCTAGCATCGATGGAATGATGTACGACTTCAACAAAGCGGATCTCGTCTGCCGGGATCTTTTTGGACTTGGAGATATAATTCTTTAATTGATCGGGTTGCTCCGCAATCTCCGGCAAGAGCCTCAATTCGAGTTCTTGTATCATTTTTTTCTAATATTATGGGACGAGCTGATAGAGCTGGATCAAATTTCCACAACTATCCTCGAAGACAGCTTCTATTCCGATATCTGCTTGAGTAGGCTCCTTTCTGAAAACTACTCCTTGTTGTTTCAATCTCTCGAATTCCTTATGAATATCCTCCGTAGAGAATACGATTACTGGATATCCTGCATTGAACAAGCCTTCTTGATATGTTTTCGCAAGAGGATTATCATTTGGCTCGAGCAATAGTCCGGTCCCATTCGGTTCTTCAGGAGAAGCCACAATAGCCAGTCTAGCTTGAGGAAGATAAAGCCTACTAATGAATCCCAATTTTTCGGTATAAAACTGGAAAGCTTGGGCCGGATCATGAACAAAAATACTAGTGAGTTTGATCTTCATATAGGAAACGCCGTATCTAAGCGGCTAAATTGGATTTTTTATCGGCACTCCCCTCTGACAAGTGAATTAAAGTCCATAGTTCCATCTTTGGTCAGCACTTATTCGGGAGTAGAAAGAGGTGTGGGTAATTCGCAAAAATGGATTATTATTTAAGAAAATGGGTTGACTTTTTCTTACTTTACATAACCATATAGTTATATAACTTATGAATTATAGAATGAGCACTTCTGATAGATTAGATGCCACCTTTGCTGCACTGGCAGATCCCACAAGGAGAGCAATCCTTGCCCGACTAGCAAAAGGAGACGCCACTGTAATGGATTTGGCAAAGCCCTTCTCGATGAGCCAGCCTGCCATCTCCAAACATCTAAAAGTCCTGGAGCAAGCCGGACTCATTTCTCGAGGATCGGATGCACAGAGAAGACCAAGACGAATCGAGGCAAAGCCTTTGGGAGAGGCAAACGAGTGGTTGGAAAACTATCGCAAATTCTGGGAAGGAAGATACCAGCAATTAGATGCTCTATTGGATGAGTTAAAACTTTCTAAACAAACCAAGACAAAACGTGCAAAGCGCCCAAGGAGCTAAGGATGGAAACTAAAAGCAAATTAAAAGTAACGGCACAAGGAGAAAGAGAGATCGTAATGACTCGGGACTTCGATGCTCCCCGCGATCTTGTATTCGAATGTCATACCAAACCGGAGCTTCTAAAGAAATGGCTACTCGGTCCTGACGGCTGGATCATGGAAGTTTGCGAGGTGAATCTAAAGATCGGCGGAAAATATAGATATGTCTGGAAACAGATTGCCGACGGAATCACGATGGGAATGGGTGGAGAATTTAAGGTGATCACTCGCCCGGAACTCATTCATTGCACTGAAGTATTCGACGAGGCTTGGTATCCGGGAGAAGCTTTAGTACAAAGTCACTTCTTAGAAAAGAATGAAAGAACCACTTTGATAGTTACGATTCTCTACAACTCAAAGGAAACCAGAGACATGGTATTAAAATCCCCGATGGAGGGAGGAGTAGCGATAAGCTATAATCGCTTAGAGGATTTAATGGAGACATTGACAAAGTAAAAGGTCGAAGGCGGTAAATAAAAAATGAGCGAAACCAAACGATCCACACAAATTCTAAAAAGTACCGGCGCCCTACTCGCCGGATTCTTTTTGATACTGATCCTTTCTATTGGAACGGATACTGTATTACATTTAATCAGAATATATCCACCGTTCGGCAGTATGATGTCCGATTCTTTATTCGTATTAGCCGCTTCCTATAGAGTGGTCTATGGAATATTAGGAAGTTATATTGCCGCAAGACTGGCGCCTTCCCGTCCTATGTTCCATGCAATGATCCTAGGCTATGTAGGATTAGCGATCAGTATAGCTGGGGCGATCATGATGAGAGATAAAGGGCCAGCTTGGTATTCGATATTGATCGTGCTAATAGCGCTCCCTTGCGCTTGGGCAGGCGGAATTCTAGTGCAAAGAAAAAAAGTAAAAGTAGCGTAACTAATTTTTATTTCTTAGCCACGGGAACACGTTGCGCGGGATCGTAAAAGAAAGTCTCCTCCGCAATGCGTTCTCCTTCCCAACGTTGGTGAGCCATTTCTTCCATGTGAGTCACCGTTCCATCCTTCCATTCAAAATGAAAGATCCATCGGATCGCAACATAGTCTCCGTTCACGAATACGGGACGCACACACTTGGAAACAATGGAATTCGCTCGAGCTAAAACTCTACGCTCATTCTCAAAATGCAATTTTCTTCCTACTCTGGGAGAAGATTGGTTTTCTTGCATGGAAGAAGTTTCCGTATAAAATTCTTCTATCGCAGTATCATGCTTGTTCTGCTCTACCATCTCGATGAATCGTTCTAATGTTTCCTGGCTTGGCATAATGTCTTAGAATTCTCTCTTCTTAAATTCCAATTCCACTCACGATCTTTTTGCTCGCGCAAAATATCGCAATCAATCGGATGAAGAGAGCTTTGCCTGAATCGATCCGATAGAAAATTAAAATTTAAGAAGTCCGAGAAATTTCCAACGGATTAATTTTACCGGTGAATCGACTCACTGAGCTGCTTTGGCTTTTGCCGCAAGTGCAATGAATTCTTCCTTACCAAACGCAGTGCCGAACAATCCCCATCCACCTTCTGCAGCTTCGGTAAGAATGACCCAGGTCCTTCCTGCTTGGCTTGGATCTCCCGATATCTTAGCGACAATCTCAGTTACTTCCTTAACCAGCTGTTTTTGCCCTTCTCTCTTTAAAGCACCTGGAGGAGTAATTACTTGCACTCTGACTGTTCTCGCTAGAGCAGTTGAAGCAGTTTGAACTGTCGAAGCCGCCATTCTATGGATATAAGCGGCGGTATTGTCTAAATGGAAGGGACCTGGATTCGCAACTCCTTCCGCACGAAGAATGGCCAAGGTCAATTCTTCCCCGAGTTGACGATCTGCCCCTGCCGGGAAAAGATCAGTTGGCGCGTAAACATCTATCATTGGCATAGTATTCTTACTCCAGTTTTTATTGTGGATGACGATCGTCATCTTCCAGAAACTGAGCATGGGGACAGCCCATGTCAAGTTCAAAACGAGGGATTTTCTAATGGGTTATTCAAAAGCGGACAAAACCGAGAGCCATGACAGGATCGTGCATGTGGCCGCCGCCAGGTTTCGCGAACTCGGAGTAAATGGAATCGGAGTGGATGGGCTGATGAAAGAAGCTGGATTAACCCACGGAGGATTTTACAGGCATTTCTCATCCAAAGAGGAACTAATAAGCGAAGCTATAGAAAAAGCTTTGGCAGACGGCAGCCAGAAGGTTGTAGAGGCCTCCGGCAAGAGCAAGGATTTGCGTTTAGACACCTTAGTAAACGGATATCTCAGCCGACTCCATTGCGAGGACTTGGCAAATAGTTGTGCGGTAACTACTCTTGCTGCGGACGTATTGCGAAGCAATGAAAGGGCGAGGTCAGCATACACCCGACAAGTTGAAGCCTATCTGAATCTACTCGTAGGCCTGATCCAAGGAGAAGAGAAAGCTTCGAGAAAAAAGGCAATCGCAATCTTGTCCACATTGGTCGGAGCCCTATCTATGGCGAGAGCCGTGAATGATCCCAAACTTTCCAGAGAGATCTTAAAGTCTGCTATCCGCGAATTAAGATCCGAAAAGGAATAAGACATCGAATTATTTTTCGGAAAGCAATTTAGCAGTCATCTTTTCCGAGAATTCCTTGGGCAACTCGAAATGAGGCGCATGTGCGCAGGTTTCAAAAATCGTAATATTCTTTTTAGGCGCTTTCAGGGCTTTCGTATATCGCTCTAAAATCTCGAGTGGATTATAGTAATCGTGACGACCTGTAAAAAAATAAACTGGAGTCCGGATTTCAGGCGCTTGCTGGAATAAATCCATTTGAAAGAAATATGGTCGGATCCTAGAGGACGATTTCCAAATCCCAGGCAAATACGTAATCATATCTAGCAAAGAATAATCGGGAGAATCGGACATTAATCCTCTTAGAAAGGCAGATTCGTCCTTACTATGTTCCCCGTGAAATAATCCGATCCCGAAAGAATTCAACCAATACCGACGATCCTGAAGATAAGAATCTAAGCTAAGATCCTTGGCCTGGGACTCTAATTTTGGATCCTTCTTAGCTTGTTCCAAAACGTATTCATAAGAGATCTTTGCGCTTTCTTCTCCTCGAATTACTGGACCGATCCCAATGTACGCAAACAGATTCTCGGGATAACGACTCGCATACAAAGCACCAATATAGCCTCCCCAAGAATGCCCCATTAGAAAAACTTTATGAACACCGAATCTCTTCTTTAGAAAGTTTATTACTTCGTGAGTGTCCGATACATACATATCCGGAGTCAGATCTGGCAGAAAAAAGGAGAAGGATTTTCCGGAACCTCTTTGGTCCCAGTTCACTACTACAAAATCCTTTTCCAAATCCTTATAGAAATGGCGAGCAAATCCGATCGAAGCAGCGCCGGGACCACCGTGCAAAATGAGGAGTACAGGTTTGTGAATATCCGCACCTCTCATTAAAAGCCATTGGCCGGTTTCACCTATTTCAACTTTTTCTAAAGAAGATATAGTCTTCGACGTCGGATCCGTATTCTGGGTAGAATTTTCGGAGGTCTTACATTGGGAGAGAATGATTGAAAAGAAGAGGAAGGATAGAAAAACGAATAAACTTTGCGAGCGATTCGATACGTACATTAGATCTCCAATCGAACTTTAAACAGTTTTAGACCTCAAAGCCTTGAAATATCTAGTCCCTTCTTCTAAGCTGAAAAATAATCAAGATAGGAGGAACCAATAGCTCTGGTACAAGATAACCGATCCAAAGTCCCGCAGGCTCAGGAAGGCCAACGATTGAAATAGAAATCAACCTTCCCGTCGCAGCTAAGAGAACCGCAATCGCGATCAGATACACTAATGTTTTTTGCATCCTTACTGTATAAGCAGCCCAAAAGCAGATCAGACCTGTGGACAAGTAAATTCCTGCCATAAACCGATGTACGTTATCCAAACGAGGACTCGTTGTTGGTTCGCCTAAATACATTTGTAATGTTCCACCGAAGATAGCGATAGCCGCAAATAGGAACAAACAGATCTGCACAATACGAGTGCTAACGGACATACTTGGATTCGATTGCATCGGCCGATCTTGAAGTCGAATCAGATGTTTGTCAATTGTAAATCCTAATTGCGCTTTCTTCTAAACCATTGTATGACGAGCCCGTTCATCCACCCTGCCAAGATAACGATAAACCCTAATATGATTAAAATCGGAAGATGAAACCATGCGGAAAACCACATGATGAGTTGTCCACAACTTCGGATCATCTGCATACTTGAACCCATATAGTTTTCTATGTACTTTCCGAAGGGTGAATTCTTTCTTCGTTCCAAATCGACAAATTGAATAATCACCAAGGTAGCAATTATCGATGGTATAAGGAATAGAACTAAAAACCAAAGAAGGTTATGTTCCCACGCCAAAAACGTAGTTAAGAAACCTGTACAAAAATCAACCATCAGTTTCAAAGGATGAATCTGATGATAAAGGATCTTTTCCTTCGTTGTCATTCTAATATGCTTTTATGATCTATTATCCGACATCGCAATATAAGGATCAATGCCGGATCCATTTTGATCCAAGCCATCGATCAAATAGAAAGAGGACGAATGCAATTATAAGGAATAGGATAAAAATCGCAACGATATAGATCGATACTCCCGAATAACCTAGATTCGTAACATCAAGAATATTATAGGGATACCATTGCATGATCGCCCCGCGTATTAAAGTAAATCCTGCATAAAGAATAGGGATCATAGCGGCGATGATCATTCTTCGGATAGTAACTGATCCGGAAGGACCGAAAACAAACCACCCGACGATCGCAAGTATTGGATTGATCATATGCTCGAATGTACTCGCTAGCTCGGCGATGCCTCCCCTACTCGGTCCGGTCGCCAATACAAAGTTAAATACAATTGCAGTAATCGTAATATCAATCAGTCCAACCAATCTCCAAATATGGAACCACTCCGAATTTCTCTTTATTTGCAAAGCAAGAAGAAGCGTCGTAATCCCTAGGATAATATTGGATTGAGTAGTAAAAAAAACAAATTGGTTAAAGAAGCTATCCCAACCCGGACCGAAAGTGCGCGTAAAGCCGGCATTCGGAGGCAGAAGAGACTCGTGGTGATACGACCACCAAAGTTCCAACACGATCCCAAATAAACAAGACGCAGCGTTTAAACCGAAGAACAAGCGAGCTGTACTAGCGTTGATATTAATAGTTTTTGTTTCCATTCTCTTCTCTATTCCGAACAAAGAAGCACTATAAGCACATACTTTTAGGCAAAGTGCAAGCAATTCGCATATAGATCCATATAAGTCGAAAGGAAAAAAGGTCCGGCAAATCTCCCCTTCTCCGTAAACAGAACCGGCAAAGAGAAAAAATTTTATTCAACTAAATAGTTTAATAGTTGACGCGGGCTAAATCAATCCCAATTATTCAACCAGATGGTTGAATTAAAGAAAAGCGAACAACAACTGGATCGAGTTTTCGCAGCACTTGCGGATAGCTCGAGAAGGCAGATGCTTGCGCGCTTGAGAAAGCGTGCACTTACAATCTCGGAACTGGCAGAGCCCTTCTCCATGTCTTTTGCAGGAGTAGCAAAGCATATAGATGTGCTAACGGCGGCGGGATTAGTGAGAAAAATGAAGGATCCGGCGGATGGGCGTAGTTATAAACTCGAACTGCAAAATCGAACACTCACAGAAGCTTCCGCTTGGCTTACCTACCATCAAGAATTCTGGACCAACAAACTCGAGAGACTCGAATCTTTTATAGAGGAGCAAGATCATGGTACCCACAGAGATCCTAAAAGTAGAAAAAAGAATTAACGCAGAGCCTGCGAGATTATTCCAAGCCTGGTTAAAACCGGAGGCGATCTCGCAATGGTTCTTGTCCGAAGCGGACGTCGGCATCGAATCGGTTAACGTTGATCCACGTCCTGGTGGTAAGTTTAAGATTAATATGCTCTTAAACGGCAAAATCCTTCCTCACGAAGGTGAATATCATATCATCGAAGAACCGACAAAGCTTGTCTTTACTTGGAGATCGGATGCGACAGGAGGAAAAGAAACGTTAGTCACTGTTACCTTTACGGAGCTAATGGATGCAGAAACCGAAAATTCTACTTCTGCAAAACGAAAACCTCAAACTCTAGTCACATTAATCCATGAGAACTTAGTAGGTACTGAATCGATTGAAAAACATCGTTTTGGTTGGACAAGCATTCTCGAAGGTCTCTCCAAGTGGGGAAGCTAACAATAAACGAAAATATTTTTTGGCAAAGCCGAAAGAGAATAAACAAAAGGAGAAGGATATACACATGAATGGAATATATCACAAAATTGGAATACGTGCTGGCTTTCCTGAAGTCGTTAAGGCTTTATCGACTCAAGCAGGATTAGCAGGTTGGTGGACAAAAGAAGTAACAGGTAATTTTCCGAACGGAATCTCATCTGCAGGCGAATCTATCCGTTTTCACTTTGGAAAAGGAAGCTTCGATATGAAAGTACAAGAACTTTCCCCACAAAGAGTTCTTTGGGAATGTGCAATTGGACCGGAAGAATGGGTCGGCTCCCATATAGATTTTAAACTAACCCAAGGCACAGCCCCGGACGGAGGAGCAATGACTATCGTGTTCTTTCGGCACCAAGATTGGAAAACCGAGAATGAATTAACTGCTCATTGCAGCATGAAATGGGCAGTATTTCTACTCAGCCTAAGATCGTTTGTCGAAACCGGAAAAGGCCAACCCGCTCCGGACGATCTCAAGATTGATGATTGGAACTAAAGACCTTAAAGCGCGGATTCATTTCGCAATCCGCGCAATGTTCGGATAAACTCGCTCGCTTCTTTAATCACAATATCAGGAGTTTCTTTATGAGGGGAATGCTTCGCAGAAGGAATAATCTTCTTTGTAGAAGCGCCTGATACTTTGCCTGCAATTGAGCTCACTTGATCTTCACTTCCGTACTCATCATTTTCTCCTTGGAGAACTAAGACAGGACAACGAATAGACGGAAGAAAACTTTCAATATTCCAATTTCTGAATTCATTAGAAAGCCAAGTATTCGCCCAGGCCTGAAAGACAGCTTCTGCTTTATCCGAGTGATATTTCTCCAATGCTTGCTTCAATTTAGTTGTATTATAAGCAATCACGGCTTCTCTAATCCCATCTAAAGTAATCTCTTCTACAAAGACGTGAGCACCTTCTGTGATCACTCCGATAATTTGTTCCGGATATTTTGAGGCAGCGATCAGTGCAATAGAGCCGCCATCACTATGTCCGAAGAGAATTGCTTTTTCAATATTCAATTCTTGGATAATTCTATGTAAGATGTCCGCTTCCTTCTCTAAATAGGAATTGTCTCTTTTTTTCGGCGGGAAGGGACTGGATTTCCCGTAACCCACTCTATCATACACAATAGAATTACAATTTGCAGTCTCCGCCAGTTGGTTTGGGAAATTTTTCCACAAAGATATACATCCTAAGGAGTCATGCAGAAAAATTAGAACCGGAAGATCCTTATTCTCCTGTTCGAATTTCGAAATCCGAATAGAAGCTCCGTCTATTTCCAAATCAAACTCCAACACATTACTTTTTTCTTTCAGGTCCACAAAAGTCCTTTCCTTAATTTTGATCCTATATGATTATGTACCGACTGGTACGTACATAATCAAGAACTTTTCAAAGCTAAAGTAAGGAAGAAGAAAGCATGTCCGGAAAAGAAGACATTCTGGCAATAACTGCAGATCTATTCTACGTGAATGGATACAATAATACTGGACTCGCGGAGATACTCGATAAATGCAATCTTGCAAAGACGAGTTTGTACCATCATTTCGGATCCAAAGCCGGCCTTGGTCTGGCTTATCTAGAAATGATGAAAGAAGATCTATTCAATAGAATTTCATTATGGACTAGCAAGAGAAAATCGCTAAGCGAGTATCTGAGCAAATGGGTATGGTATATTAAGAAGAGTATAAAAGAAGAAAAATTTCACGGCTGCCCTTTCGCGAGCTTTGCATATCAGCTTTCTACCGCCGACGTAGAAATTTTTTCTCCAAAGATGGAGGAAATAAGCCAGGATTGGATAAAACAATTATCCAACTATGTGATTGACCTCCAAGAAAAAGGAAAGATTCGCAAAGATGCAAATGCGAAAGACATCGCATTAGATATGCTCAGTACTTACCAAGGATATGTAACTCTTTGGAAACTCACTCGAAATATAAAACATATAGAGATGATGGACCGCAAATTCAAAGAGATAGCAAGAAATGTAGAAACGATCGCATGATATACGAAAGAATATTGTTATATCATGTTGCTCTTATGTAGAGATCAAGCCTTAAGTAGACCGCGAAATCCTCTAACTGCATAATAAGAAGAAGCTCCATTATGATACAGAAAAACAGTATCATATCTACGATCGCAGAAAAGAGCACCACCAAGTTTTCTGATAGTAGAAGGCGTTTGCACCCAACTCGAGGTCTTCAGATCAAATTCTCCAAGCTTCTGCAACTCTCGATATTGCTCTTCAGTCAATAGCTCAATTCCCATTGCAGCTGCCAGATCAATCGCGCTATTTTTAGGCTTATGCTCTTTTCTTTCCTCCAATGCTTCGCGGTCATAGCAAAGGCTTCGGCGACCTTTAGGAGTTTCTTCTGAGCAATCATAGAAAATAAATTGGCCAGTCTTCTTATCGAGTGCAACCACATCCGGCTCACCGCCGCTAGCTTCCATTTCATTCAGAGACCAGAGTTTTTCTGGAGCAGCAGCCAACCTTATCTCCACTTTGGCCCAGTCCAGACCTTTATGACGTTCCTTATTCTTCTTAAAACGAGCTTTTAATATTTTGAGAAGATCTTCTTGCTCTTTTGAAGATAATTCTTTATGAATCGATTTAGCTTTGCTCATAATTTATGATATCACTCTGTCTATAGAAGTCTTATGCATTATTGATTCTCAGGGCAAGCGGATTGAGGCTTTAATAAATCAATATTCTTCTAATTTTTCCATAAAGTAATATTTCAATACACCGAAAATGCTTTTCTACTTGGGATGAAATCGATTATATTCTCCAAAATGGACTCAAACAAAATCACTGTTCAATCTACTATCTTAGCAGACGTCAAGAAAGTCTGGGAATACTATACGAATCCAGCACATATCATCAGCTGGAACTTTGCCTCGGATGATTGGCAATGCCCTTGGGCCAAAAACGATATGAAGCCTGGCGGCAAGTATAGTGCAAGAATGGAAGCGAAAGATGGGAGCTTCGGTTTTGAATTCGAAGCTATTTATGACTCAGTCATCCATCAAAAAGCTTTTGCGTATACGATGCTGGACGGACGAAAGGCTGAGGTCCAATTTGAAAACAAAGGAAATGGAACTCTTGTAACTGTAAGCTTCGATCCAGAGAAGATGAATCCGGCCGAAATGCAGAGAGGCGGTTGGCAGGCAATTCTAGATAACTTTAAAAAGTACACTGAGGCAAATTAAAGATCTAGATTTGTAGGAATTAAAATCATGAGAAAAGTCATTGTACTCGAATTTCTCACCCTCGACGGCGTAATCCAAGCAGGAGGTGGCCCAGAAGAAGATACAAGTGGTGGCTTCACCTACGGAGGTTGGCAGGTCCCTTATTCAGACGAGACTGTGGGAACAGTTATGAATAAGCAGATGAATCTACCGTTCGATCTCTTATTAGGACGTAAGACGTTTGAAATTTGGGCACCGTATTGGCCAAAGCATGCAGACTTCTGGCCGAGCGTCATGACGGCAACTAAGTACGTTGCCTCGAATACAATGACTTCTCATGAATGGCAACGCTCCGTATTTTTAAACGGAAACATTGTAGAGAAAATTACCAAACTCAAACAAGAAGAGGGTCCCGATCTGCATGTTTACGGAAGTGCGAACCTCGTTCAGACACTAATGAAACATGATTTGGTTGATGAATTCTGGCTAAAAATTTATCCGATCACATTAGGCAGCGGGAAACGATTATTTGTAGAAGGGACAATCCCTGCAGCATTCAAAGTAACGGAAAGTCAGGTCTCTCCAAGCGGAGTTATTATCGCGAACTACAAACGCGCAGGTGATGTTCAGACAGGAAGTTATTGAGCCTAGCAATTATTTTTCTGGCCATTCCCAATCATCCGAAAGGCGACCAATGAAATCATGATATGGAGATCCTTCATATCCAGAGTCAAATTGATCTATTTCAAATTCTTCAAGAACTTTAAGTGTTTCAAAAACGCCAACGACCACTTCATTTTCCAACATTTTTGCAAGAATCAATCGATCGCTTTCGGACAATCGCGCGAGAAATTGATTTATATGATATTCATCAGAGAAATCTTCTGCATCAGGCGTTGCATAGTTATTCCAAATACCGGACTTAACACGATTTGATCCGATTTTTCCTTGCCCAGTTTTACACATCTTCACAAGAGAATCGATGATGTTTCGATATTTTTGGGTTTTAACTGCCATGAGAAGAAGCGCCTAACGTAAATATGCAGATAGATTTGAAATACTGAACTTGAGAAGTGATTGTCTTCACTTATCATCAGGAGCATACCGAACAATAATGCCACCTGTAGCAAAAGGACGGGATTCAAGCAATTTGAGTTTTTTATAAGGAATCCCCTGATTGAACAAAAGTTTCCCCTTCCCTAAAAATACAGGTGCAATGCATAGACGGATCTCATCAAATAACTCCGCTTTCATTAAAGAATCAGAAAGATTACCACTACCGAATACAAACATATCCCCGTTTCCTTGCTGTTTTAATTTAGGGATTTCGGCGATTGCATCTTTTACTATTGTAGTATTTTTCCATTCAGCAGTTTTGAGAGTGGATGAACACGCAAGCTTTGGAAGCCCATTCATGAATTTGGCAACTTCTCCTTCGTCTCCACCTTCCGCGTTTGTCCAGTAGTCCGCCATGCCTTTGTATGTCGTTGCACCAAACACAAGCATATCGGCTGACCTTAATTGAGTAAGGCTCAATTCCTCCAGATCGTTGCCCCAGATAAGTTCGTGAAAACTCAAGTCCCAGCTTTTCTCGCCCTCAAAATATCCGTCTAGAGTGATCACATTCCACATGATTAGTTTTCTCATATATATTCCTTAGGAATCAGAAGTTAATAAACTACGGTTTTTAATGGGAAGAAGAAATCAAAATTATCTTCTTTTGAAAGCTTATTTCTAGTTTAGATAAAGAAAATTATTTATTGAAATGCGGTTAGCGACCAAAGGCTAACACAATCCCGCTCTTGCGTATCACTATTTATTCGTTGCCAAGTTCTTCTGCCAATCCAATGAGAATTCCCTCGGGTCCGCGTATGTAACAAAGTCGATATACATTTTCGTACTGCACCACTTCACCAACTAGCTGCGCACCGTGCTTGCTTAGTCTGACAAGAAGCTCATCCAGATTCTCTACAGTAAACATGACTCGCAAATAACCAAGAGAGTTCACGGGAGCATTCCTGTGATCGGCAACCGTAGTCGGGTTGAGAAATCGGGAGATCTCGAGCCGGCTATGGCCATCGGGCGTTACCATCATAGCAATCTCGACTTGCTGAGAATTTAATCCAGTTACTCGCCCTGCCCATTCTCCTTCGATCATGGCTCGCCCTTCAAGCTGTAGGCCCAGCTCGGAGAAAAACGAGATGGCCTCGTCGAGAGATTCCACAACGATGCCGACATTATGCATTCTTAATACTTTGTTTTTTGCCATCGTTCGAATGTCCCTTTCCCCTATCGCGATTCTATCACCTATTGATTGTTAGTTATCTAAACGCATTTTATAATGAAGAGCCATGGAGCCAGATTGAAAGGATCTCGAACCAAGAAAGTCTAGCCTAAGTGTGTTCTGCAATTTCACAGCATCAAATAATCGTGGACCCTTGCCCGCAATCACAGGATGGACTACAAAACGATACTCGTCAATCAAACGATGCTCAGAAAGCTGAGACGCAATACTAAGACTGCCTACAAGAATGTCTCCCCCAGATTGTTGCTTCAATTGAGTCACTTCTTCGATCATATTTGCACGGACAAGGCGAGTACTAGCGTCCGTTGTATGTTCCAATGAAGTTGAGAATAAGACCTTATCGATAGAGGTAAATATATCGGCAAACTCGTTTGATGTCTCTGACATAGATCGGTCTCTTGCAACATCCGGCCAAAAAGGAACCATAAGCTCATAAGTGATCCGACCATATAGCATAAGACTTGCAGAGCGCAGAAGATCAGTAAAGTATTTATGCAATTCATCATCAGCAACCATATCTGTATGGCCGCAATACCCATCCGCGCTAATGTTAATTCCAAAAATGATTTTTCTCATATATCTAATCATAAAGTGACTACTTGAAAGTTCAAGTGCTGATTGAAAGGGTTTTTAATAAAAAGAATGTAGCTTGGTGCAATGGTGAAGGCATTTTTTCTTTTGAAGAAAATAGTCAATCATTCTGTTTGCTCAAAGAAAATCGCCTTATGCTCAATAAACCCCGATTCATAATAATTTCCGATTAAATCGAGAATTGTCCCAACATCCATTTCATTATTCGATCTCATTTGGACCCATGGAGATTGTTCACAATCTACTTCAAATATTATAAAATACTTAGATAAATTAGCTATATAACTTTCTAATAGAAACTTGAACTCGCTATAGTTAGGAATGACCGATGAGTATTGCCAGCTCGAGGAATAGCAAAGAGAGATTTGCGAGTAATTGGAGGAGTTTTCAATTAATCTATGACTAACCGGTTTATCATTTACAATGCCTAGGATTTTTCCCTTGTACTGCAAAAACTTTTCAACGGAATCTCCAAGAGATGATTCAATCGGTTGGACAAGAGCCCTATCAAGTTCCGTAGTCAGAATTAATAGTTCGAATGAGTCGATCGTGGGCATTTAGTTGTTCCACCTGAAATATTAATTCTTCATTAACTTAAATAATTCTTTTAACTTCTTCATCGTAATAAACTTGCATCCACTCAATTCCATTTGATGCAGGAAGTAGTACAGAGATATTATCATTCTCAACTTCCTTTTTTGCACTCTTTATCGCGCTGATTGAATTACCAGTATTTGGATTAGTGAAGATACCAATACTATGACATTTTTCAAGAATACTTTCAAAGTTAAAATTATTAGGTAAGACTATTAATATAGAACCGCGTTTCCAGCTATGTGCGTTCCATAAATATTCAAAGCCGTCAATCACCTCCTTTGACAAATCGATTTCGAATTTACCTTTCGATTTAATTAATATGGGTGACGCCAATTGATATAACTCTGAAGAGACGTCTATACCATATACGATTATTTTAATGGCTGATTCAACAATCGGTCGCAAAATTGCATCATGACAAGGCATTTTACTTTTCTCATCATAGTACCATCTGATATCTTCAGGTGTTATAGATGCTTTGAAATGTTTCACTGGCTTATTTCTTTAAAATTGTTTACTCTAGTCAAGAGCTAGTTTGAAAATCATCTATTGAAAGTTTCGCTTAACAACCGGCACACGATGATGTTTTGTAACAGCGGAGTTTGTTTCGAAAACAAAATAATAGAAATACAATACATCGAAGGCAAAGATCCAAAGTATCTAGCAGTGTAACGTCAAGGCCTGCAATTAGGTTTAGTAGATTTGCTAGTTTGCAATTTTGCTTAAGTACTCTATAGCAAAATTTTCGGCCTTGGAGAATTCTCGGACTTTAAATTCGGAAAGATCTTCTCTTAATTCTCTGTATAACTTGGCGACGTTCATTATACTTTCTTTAATTGATATGAAATCATATTTTGGGACAGTCGATTTCAATTTTTCAAGGTCGCTTGCATCCAGAATAAATTCTAACTTTCTAACTCCCCGGGGAAGGCTCTTATTTTTTAAATGGAGCATGGGACCCAACACAATGCTCCTAATGAATGACAAAAAGTCAATTGCCTCAAAATACTCCCCTCTCCCTAACTTTGCGGTGGCGTAGTGAACCCAAACCCAAAATCTATCTTCAATCCATTGGAAATCGGGATTCGGCCATTTCGCTTTCGTAGTTTCAAGGATCTGTGAAAGTTCGGCGCTATTCTTATAGACAAAGAAAGGGTCCTCAACTCGATCTTTCATTTCTGTAAGTTGCACAAACTTAAAGTCTACGTGAAGAAATGGCGCTTCATATAAACAAATTAAGAGCCTACTCTCTCCTACATGTTCGCCAGTAAATGCAGATAGCAATTGGCCAAAGTTAGATGCGAAGTCCACCATTTGCTGACGCTCATAGCGGATCCCGTCTCTCAACACTATTACAAAATCGATATCTGAATATTCATCAAGATCCTTAGAAAGATACGAACCGCCGACTCCGACACCTTGAACCTCTTCTCTTTTCAAAGCGAATTCTTTCACTTTATCGATAAATTGATTTATTTTTTGCATAATGTTCGAGGTTGTTTACAGCTAGCTGCGTTGATGATGGTTGGGCGACAGTATTCGGGAAATGACTATAATAGAAGTTAGTGCAATTTTTGTCGCTTCTTCATCATGTCCAGAAGAAGTTGCATCCGTTTTTCTCTAGTTTCCGGCTTCTTTGCTGTTTCTAACCGCCAAGCAATAGCATATGTATTTGTCTTATTCAACGTTTTAAAAAAATCGTAAGCTTCCTTGTCTTTCTTAAGTATTGCTAGAAAATCAGCGGGAATTTTCATCTGACTGGGAGAATCATAAGCCTTATCCCACCTACCGTCTTTCTTTGCAGCATCAATTTCTTTGAGTCCGGATGGTTGCATTCGCTTTTCTTTAATAAGCTGGGCCACTCTTGTTCTATTACGTTTTGACCATAGACTCTTTGATCTGCGTGGAGTAAATTTTTGAAGCCATGATTTTTCATCATACGTTTTCTTTTGACCATCGATCCAACCAAAGCAAAGTGCTTCATCCAATGCCTCATCATAAGTGATCGTTGCTTCACCAAAATCTTTCTTAAAAATTCGAAGCCAAATACCTTTACTGGCAATGGCATAATTTACAGTGAGCCATTTATTCCATTGCTTTGCGGATGTAAACGATTGGATGAGGGGTTCAGTATTTTCGGTCATGGCGGTACGATGTTTTTGTGGTCGTTTTTATTTGTAGATAGCATGAGCGTTAGAACATTGCAAATAATGGTCAGAACGGAAAGTTATGCGCCGAACATTAATACAACCATCAAGATATTTTTTTGATCGTATATATTAAAGTCATCACCTTCATGTGCCATAAGGAAATAGCTTGTTCCGCAAATAAATTTCCATCGTCACTCACACTTAAAATTAAGCTATCACGAAAACTCTTTATGTATTTTGCCCAAATAGACCCTTCTTCACCTCTTAAGAGAAAGTAGAAACCTGGGTCTCCAAATCTATCGCCAGAAGCGTTTAGAATAAAGTTACCATTTGTCTTAATACTCGGTTGAAGCAATACGGTTGCACTTCCATTTGGTAACGGAAAAGTAGCCTTAACGCATTTCGCCCCGGAGTTTAACGTACAAATCTCATAGATCCCCAAATATAGAACTTGTTTATTAAATTTATTTATTCGCAACCATATTGTATATTTTGTTCTCTTTCGGTTAGGCTCTAACAATTCAATAATCTCATTGGATAAAGACTGTGAGCTTTTATCAGAGTTAGGAATATTAAACTGGTTTAGTCTGAAACTAAACAAATAATTAATAACCCAACCAAGCAATTTAAATATCGGATTCCATTTTACTTTTAAGTTTAAAGTATAACTTTCAGTATTTTCATAAAAATCAACTATTTGAGTGGGAATCAACTGAAGGTCCGTCTTATTTGGAAACAAATCTTTAAAGGATTTAAGCAAACCCCTCCTCTTTCGTGACTTATCAATTAAAAGATTTTCAGATTGTGCTAAGTTATTAATGAAATTATGACCTACAAAATCTGAAGTACCAATTGGGCCATGAAGAAATTCAAAGTCGCTATAGCTTATCTTTCTACCAAATAGAATTACCCACAGTTGTGTAAGCCAGTCTAGTTTAGATTGATCACCATTCAATATTTTCATTTATATCAAATGGCGATTTGAAAATATAACTTCATTTCCCATCCACTTTCCAACTTCCGATAAAGGCTTAAACCTTAAGGTTACGAATTCAAAATGGAAATCTTTTCTTTCTCTCTCCTTCATAGCATCAATGTGACGTTTTGGCTGAGGGATATTACTCAAACCGTTAACCATATCAGTCATCTCTTTAACGGACTTCCAAATGGTAAATGTTGAAACAGTATTGGGCAACCTTATAGACGCTAAAGCAAATATTTTGCCCGGATGATCCCGCACAAGTTTTTCAACCGGTTTACCCCAATGGATGAATCTAGGAATTTGAAAAAACTTCATTCTTGCTATCGTAACCGCTACAACAACAGAATCCGTTGCAAGCTTTTCGTTGTTCATTTCGAGATTGGAAGTTTTAAGCCCACTAAGAGACCCCCATTGCCTGACTAACTCCAACCGGGTGTGCCAACTCTTTGCAAGTATTTTCCCAAAGTTATGATTTGTTAAAAAATAATCTAATGAAGATTCATTCTCCCATTGAGCAAAGAAAGCTATTTGCCTAAATAACATCCGTCTTGGCGAAATTATTGAACTACCTAATGTCATCACCGTCATTCGTTCGTAGTGAATTATCCCATCAATGCTTCGAAGATAACTAGGACATAGAAATAGTTTTAGCCCCATAAGGAATGGGACATTTGCTAAGTGATATGAGAAAATTGGCATAAATAATTAACGCAGGTTAGTGTATAAATAGATTGTGAACAGGAAATTACTATTTATATTTCCTAAACACAAAAATTGAGTTTAATGTTTGCCGCATGACCGACCCAGGGTTGGTAACGTTTTGTGATGGTATGAGTTTGTTCTGTAAACGAAGTGAATGTGGCGAAGGCCGGAGTGAGAGTAGCGTTAGCGAGCTCGAAGCGAAGCGGAAGTGTCGATAGTTAGACGGCGTTTTGAATTAATTTCTATACCATTTAGCTCTGTAATTGTCTTTCATCTTATCTTGATGACTTCTAATTTCATTAATTGATATATTGTATTTTTCCCGATATCCGTCAATACCACCAATTCTTTGAAAAAATAATGCAGAAAAATCCATTAGCTTTTCCTTTTTAGAATCAGAAGAACTTAAATATTTATTCGTAAAAAATGTTTCAGGATTTTTTGATATCTGCAAGAGCTCAATATCCAATAGATTCGATTTTAATAAATTGCAATCTCGACAAGCGGGAACTACGTTGCCGGCTAAATGCTTTCCTGTTTTGCTTATCGGATCAAAATGGTCAAGATGAACAGTTCCATTAAAATAATCTGATTTTTCGAATAGTATACCGCAATAATAGCACCTCGGATTTTTAAGATATCCATCGGTAATATTGTAAGCAATCCAAAGAGCATTCATTCGCACGTCGTGGCGCAATTTGTACCGAATCGAACTGCCCCTTTTGAAAATATTCTCAAAAATATCAGGTTCCTGAACATACAACGATTTGATTTCGGGCCATCTGCACATCATTCGAGCCTTTGAGCTCGCATATATTTTGTTAATTCTAGATAGAAAACTATTCATTATTTATATATATTAGCGTCTCCAAGAAAGTGTTAATATTTTTATTCAAAAAGTAGATTTTCAAAATGTCGTCTAACGACCAAGGCTTGGCAACGTTTCGCGAGTCCGTAAGGACTTGGCACGAAGCTTGCTGTGCAAGATGAGTGACAAAGCGGAATTTGCCGGAGGCCGAGCGAGAGTGCAAAGCATCTCGAAGCGATGCGTCAGAGCCGATAGTTAGGCGAAGTGATAATCTTCTTATATTTGAGTAATTGCCTGTTTCACAGCTTCAAAAAAGCCGTTAATTCTTGGTTCATTTTTCTTTATACTATTGTCCTTATAATCAATTGAAAGCAAAAACTCCCCTGGCCCAGAAGGATATGACATTAAATATTTTTCTTTCATTCGTCTTTTATAAGAAGTAAAAGATGAGTCCGACTTATGAACTATATAATTTCTAACTATGGCGATAGTATCCAAATATTCATCAAGACTGCCCTTTAAAATTGGAAATGGGTTAGCGTCAACGCCAACCATTCTTTTCGATATTTCTATTAATTCGTTATAGGATCGAAAATCAAAATACTTTCCACCTTTTCTGATCAGCGCGAAAGCCAAACCAACAGGTATTTTTTTAATCCCTCTCACATTATTTTCGAGCAAAAAATGATCAGGGGAATGATTAATCACTGAGACCAATCTTTTCTCCGCAAATCGTTCCCAGATAGATTGCAAATTCACTAAGATCATGCAAACTACCCATCTATTGTCCTCAACGGTAAGTGACTGGAGTTCATTGAACTTTTTGTAGCGAGCGACTACTTCAGATAGTTCAACCTCTGTCTTTCTTCGCAAATTGTTCACATCGGCTTTTTTAGGCACATTTGTCTCCCGAATAGAATGAACTGAAGGTACTACCAAAACTCTTGATGACTAAACACCGTTATAGAATAAATTCATTATCATTTCGCCTAACGACCAAGGCTTGACGACGTTTCGCGAGTGCGTAAGCACTTGGCGCGAGACTTGCCCTGCAAGGCGAGTGACAAAGCGAAATGTGCCGGAGGCCAAGCGAGAGTTGCGTAGCGATCTCGAAGCGCTGCGTCAGAGCCGATAGTTAAGCGCCGTTGATATATTATTTCAACTAAAACTCTTTTAGCTATTTTGCCAGCTTCGAATTACGAAGAACATCAATTAAAACATCGATCTTATTTACAACCACGGACAAAGAATCTGAGGCAAAAGACCCCGGGATGGGACTTTGAAACTTACTTTTTCCACTCATATTTCGATCGGAATAATTAAATACGTTATCAACTAAGCTCGCAATTGGTAAATTCTCATCAGAGGCAAACACAAGAGCAATTCGAGTTCTAATTAGACCGATTTTAAAATGTTCATATTTGTTTGCCTCTCCAATATGAAACCTATACAACGCTAACATAATTCCTACTAAAGAAATAAGAAGTAATACCAGTGATATAATTATTGTTTCAGGAGATTTATCTGTAAATAAATTGAAATAGCTTTTAACAGAATCGGCGTTAGCGCTCTTCATAATTTCTATTGCATCCGCAGCATTCGGCTTTGAGCTACTCTTTGAATACGACAGAACTTCAAGTATTGATGCGCCGACTGTGAGCAGTAGCAAAAGAGCACCAAAAAGAAAAATATTTGCTCTCCACTTATTTTTAGAAATTACGTTATCACAAATTTCTATTCCTTCATCGAAAGACTCTTGCCAGCTTGATTCTTCAATTTCTTTTTCAGCTATACTTTTTTTCATTCATTTATTCCCTACGAAAATGTATTTATATCAATGGCGCTTAACGACCGAGGTGCTCCGACGTTCGCAATGGCACGAGTTTGCTTTGCAAACGAAGTGACAGAAGCGAATGTGGCGAAGCCCAAGCGAGCGGGTTGCGAAGCAAGCCCCGAGCGGCGCGGAGGCACCGTAAGTTAGACGTAGTTGCCTAATTATAATTGATTACAGTAATCAATTCTGTCGAGTTAAACATATCAACAGGAGAAATTACTGGCTCAGAGTAAGGAATATTATTTCCATATCGCTTTTTCATTAAATACTGTACTTTTGATGATGATAGATCAAAATCTTTTAAAGTCTTTAAATCACCTAATTTCTTGCCTGTAAATTTATCATATAATTTCCAGATTAATTCAGTACAATAAATACGATCATCTTGCCAGCCAAAATAAATATCATAATGCCGGCCTAACAGAGAATCTCCATATTGTTTCATTTCTTGAATTTTACTATTAGTTAATACTTTTTCGCGATCTTTAAGGCGCTTGATAACATAATGGTTTTTCTGACCTCTTTTAATAAAAGAAGACAAAGGAGTAATTCTTACAGGTTCAACTGCTTCAAGAACCTTATAATCATTACCGTATTTAAAAATAATTCCCACATGTGTGTATCGTGATTTAGTCGCCGCTTTAATTGCTTTAGCTTGTTCAGAGCTTGATTCGTGAAATATAATATCCCCTTCCATCAAATCAGAAGATTTAATCTGTTCAGCATTCAAATTCCAGAAAGACGTAGAAAGAATTATTACTAGGAAAAGCGTCTTATTCATTTTTTCTTCTTTAATTGTATTTTTAGGCAATTACGTCTAACGACTAAGGTGTTCCGACGTTCGCAACGGCGCGAGTTTGCTCTGCAAACGAAGTGACGGAAGCGAATGTGGCGTAGCCCAAGCAAGAGTTGCGTAAGCAAGCTCGAAGCGCTGCGGAAGCACCGATAGTTAGGCGAAGTAACCTCCTGGCAAGAATTGCTTAGAAGTTATCAGACCTCGTATTATAAGAGACACCATTTACTGCATTCATTAAGTCCCTACGAATATAATTTAAACAGTTTTGCTCGATATATTTTAATTCATCTCTGTCTGACGGTCCTTCTACACTTTCAACACCATGCCTATTCGCAATTAAGTAAACTACATCCTCGAAGATTACTCTTATTTTGTTATCTTTTGTAGTTACATCTAATGAAAACGAAATATAATCAACGTCTCCTACAATACTACCAAACGAATCCATTTTATTGCATTGATATTTCACATTGGAAACTATCCTTCCATTCGGTTTATCTTTAATTTGAACTGCCCAATTAGAGTTATTCAAGTTTTTTGCAAACCAAATTAATGCCCTGTCGTAAGCTTCATCTTTCTTGATTTTAGTTTCTGAAATAAAAGAAACTTCTCTTTCTTTCTTCGGCGACAAAGACACGCAAGATATGAAAGCCAAAAAAGAAAGTAGTATAATATTTTTTCCCATTTATTGTTTTACCTTTGCTTTTTTTTATGAGAACTAATTGAACTCGCAAATTATTTTCAGTTCATGTATAGTGAAATTTTTGAGGTTATTTCGCCTAACGACCAGTAATTGTCGAAGTTCCGCGCGTCCGAAGGACTTGGCGTGAGGCTTGCTTTGCAAGACGAGTGACAAAGCGGAATTTGGCGAAGCCCAAGCAAGGGTCGCGAAGCGATCCCGAAGCGAAGCGACAATTTTTAGTTATCTGCTGTGCCGCGCCCCGAATTCTAACCGGCGCAGCCAAGGAAGGCGAAGCCGGTTACGGTTAGGGAACGCCAAAAGAATTACGATTTTCAGATATCCAGTAAATCTCTTGGTTTAACTTTTAATCGTTTCGAAAGCTTGAAAATTGAGTTGGCAGTGAAATTAGCCCTACCCGCTTCAATATCTTGTAAAGTTCTTACAGGAACGGCGTAATCGCCTTCATCCATATTTTCCTGAGTAAGTCCCTTATCCTTCCGAACTTTTTGAATATTCTTTCCGACTTTTATTAAAAATTCTTCGAAATCCACACACGGTATATTGCGGCATGGTTGACAAAAAGTGAACGCGGTATACCGTGGGACATGTATTCTTTACGAATCTCTGTTCAAAAAGGTTCCTTTATGTCGGAAAAATCTAAAAACAAGTCTCAAGGTGTTGTCCGAAAATGGCCTAAATCGGAGATAATAAGGAGAATTTCCGATGAAGAGAAGAAAGCTTTTTATCATCAGCTAAAAGTGGCCAGAATAGAAGCAAATCTTACTCAGACGCAAGTAGGTAAAATGATTAAAAGGAGCAGAAGTCAAGTTTCAAAGATAGAATCTGGTAAATGCAGGTTGTACATGGATGAATTTTTAAAGTTCATGGAGATCTCCTTTCTTCTTTTACTCTGTATTTACTACTAATGGGATCATTAAATCTAAAAAGAAAGCCCGAGTAAAATCTGCGAAGCAGTTTTAACGAGAGCAATTAGAAAGTGAGTTATAGGGTTATGCGTCCCGATCGCGAAGCGTTCGGGTGGACCGGTTTGTAAGGATCGGACAGGCGCGGAATGTTTTTAATATTAGCTAAACTTATTTTTATATTCAATAAGTATTGGATCATTTTCGGACAACACAATGGCTTCATCTATATATTCATGAAACTTATCGTTTTGACCAAGCCCTAAATATGATTCGGCATACATTCGGCAGATTTTGATCATTTTCCCATCATAGACTTGTGGAACTTTTGATAAATAGCTATCTAAATTATTTATAATATTTCGATAACATTCATTTCTCTCATATTTATTAGATTTACCAATAATTTTAATATTTCGGCGAACCATTTTGACCTTTTCATACTCTGCATTAGAAAGAGAATACAACATTTCATCTCGATTTCTCTCAACCGTTGCTATTTCGCGAGCGTCCTTGTAACTTTTGATGGCGAGATCGAAATTTTTCTGTTTTAACAAATTATCACCAATATGTTTTAAATACAAATAATTTGGCTTAGCCTCATTCGCCTTGCGAAGACAAAGAATAGCTTCTTGCAAGTTATTTTTATACTGCGATTGAAATATTGAATATATGTACCAAACGTAGCTTTCATTCGGATAATCTTTTGTTACCTTTTTGAATAGAGTGTCTGCTTCCTCAATTTCACCGAATTCCGCATGCTTCATAGCTTTATCTGAGATTTTTCTCGGGATCAAAGATCCCTTATCTATACTCCGCTCTTCTACAACAAATAACTTATATGATTCGATATCTTTCAAATGATAGAATTCTTTTAGTTTTTCTTCTAAGAATGATACTTTTTCAACTTCAGTATTGATAAATAAAATATACTTCTTTATTAGAGGCAATACAGTATAGCTTTCAATTTCTTGATTATAAACCACTGTAATTAATGAGAGAGCTTTTAACTGATTTGTAAGATCAAAAATGGACGTTTTCAAGTCTCCTTCCAAGATATAACTCAAAGCATCGTGGTTCAAGTCATCTGTTGACAGACAGAAGAGCAAAAGAATCTTTCTATGATCTTCGTCGAGTAACTTATATTGCCCCTCAAAGCAGAATTTAGTTAAATCGTCTTCATTCTTGCTAATAGCATTCTTAATACTAGCAAAAGATTTTCCAAGGTAAATCTGCCCCAAAATACTAGATAGGGCAATGGGCAAACCAGAAGATAAGGAAATAATTTCATTAGAATATTGCTCAATCTTTTTCATTTGAAGACCTGTTGATAAACAATAATTCGAAATAAACTCACTCGAGTCCGAATAGGATAAATTATTGATATTTACATGCTGATTTACATCGAAATGGAATTCACGACTTGTTAAGAGAACTTTTGTAGGTAAAGGAAGGTCATATAAAAAGTCCCAGATAGCTTTTAAATTGTCCTTACGAATAGTTTCCAGATTATCAATTATAATAAACAGCCTTGTTTCTTCTGCGATCTGATAGATAACTTTGGTTTTTTTAATTTGGTCGTATTCTTTATATTCATGAAATCCTGTTACTTCGAGTATGATATCTAATAGTTGATTTAAATGTTCGAATGCTTGCGTTAACGGCGAAATCTTTCCGTTCTTTAAAACGGTGTTTTTTGCTGAAACCCAAATGATATATTCAAAATATAATTCGGATGACTTTTCAAAAAGAAGAATATTATGACAAAATTTTAATGAGATAGCGGTCTTTCCTACTCCACCAATACCATCTAAGGCAGTCAAATAATGCCTACGATGTGCGATACATTTTTCTAATTCTAAAAGTTCCTCTTTTCTCCCTACAAATTCTTTAAAATCAGGATCAGGAACATTGTGTAAAATTCCCGTCTTCGACTTCCGAACATTGGTTTGTAAAGGTTTGATGCCAAATAAAGAATAATCGATATCAAATAACTCCTGGATATTTTGTGCAGAAGTTTTTATATATGTGCCTTTTCCTCCGGGACCGTGATACTGTATTTTTTTATGTTGAATCTCAAAGCGGTTATACAGCAATATATTTCCATCTCTCAGTACCATTAATGGTCGTAAAGAGACTAATGAGTCATTAACAAATAGGTATATACCTTCTTCCGTATAATTTTGAGATAATTTCGCAGGATCGATTGAAGTTGCTAAGCCTGCAATTTGCACTGACTCGTATTCACCCTCAGAAGTTTCGTCGATATATAAAACCGGAATTTCGAATACCGGATTAATAAACGATATTATATCTTTCAAAAGTGGAAGCAACGATGAGTTAAGGCTTTCAGCAGTCTCCTCAGGTATCAAAGAATGGCTTACTAAGTTATTCTTCAATTTTATAAGATATTCGAAGTATTCGACCGTATTGAATGTATCTTTATTGTTAAATTCCTTATTTATAAAGAGAAAATACCGCTGCAAGAATGACCTTGTATTTTCACTTCTATGATTGGAATATAATAGCGAATACCAACTTTTATCTTTGTCTCTTAAAGTCTTAAGGCTAATTTTCAATAACTGTAGCCAAGTTCCTTCAGTCGGTATATCATAGTTTGAAACGATAAACTTTTCAACTTCAGGACTTGCATAGCCAGAAGTACGTAACTTTGATATTGAGACTATTGCTATGTATTTAAT
>NZ_RQEP01000013.1 GCF_004770055.1 Leptospira semungkisensis
TCTATTGTATGTTCTTCTTCTCATCTATGTGGGAGTGATCGGTTTTATCGTAAGAAGGAACTGGGTGGGAGTCATTGCCTGCTTCAGTATCTTTGAGAACGGAACCTTCTTACTCACTCTTCTCTTGAAATCCGGAGTTCCAATCGGAAGCGAGCTTGGCTCCTTCTTAGATGCGGTGCTTATCATAGGCGCCGGAGCTGCACTTCGGATCAACACCGAGAAAGAAATGGATAAAGGAGAAAATTTCAGATGAGTTTTGAAATTCTTTTAGGGATAGGCGCCGCTGTTTTTATCCTGATCTTTCTCACGTATGTTCTAGCACCTACTAAGAACCAAACGAACTTAGTGTTCTGGTCTGTTCTTCTGGTTTTATGCGGAGGCATCAACTTTGCAGTTTGGATCATCCGAGATTGGAACGAAGAAGGAACCACTCTGCAATGGGTCTTGATAGAAGCGACT
>NZ_RQEP01000014.1 GCF_004770055.1 Leptospira semungkisensis
TTCGCATCTGAGGTAACCCGGGTTGCTCGAGAAGTGGGAACAGAAGGAAAGCTTGGAGGACAAGCAGACGTTCGAGGAGTTGCGGGAACCTGGAAAGACTTAACAGACAGCGTAAATTCCATGGCATCCAACCTTACAGGCCAGGTGCGTAACATTGCAGATGTAACAACCGCAGTGGCAACAGGAGATTTATCTAAAAAGATCACAGTGGATGTTAAGGGAGAGATCCTAGAGCTGAAAGACACGATTAACACCATGATGGACCAGTTAAACTCTTTCGCATCTGAGGTAACACGGGTTGCTCGAGAAGTGGGAACAGAAGGAAAGCTTGGCGGACAAGCGGACGTTCGAGGAGTTGCGGGAACTTGGAAAGATTTAACAGACAG
>NZ_RQEP01000015.1 GCF_004770055.1 Leptospira semungkisensis
AACCATATTAATTACGTCGCCCAACCCGTCAAATCTCTTTTGTATTATTTGATCCACTTTTTTTAACAATTTTTAGTCTCGCGTGGGCTCTTTTTAAATCTTCCTTCTCTCGAATAGAAACCGATTTCGGAAATTTTCAGGTCCTGTTAATAAGGTAAGGATAAGTTGGAAATTTCTTTTTGAAGAATGCACAAGATACATCTTATGTACGAAATTCTGTCGCATTATTTTGGTTTAATCCGAATTCGCAATGAGATACACTGTCCGAATCCGATCCAATTCCTAAAGAAATATTGCAAGAGAGGAAGAACTTGGGACCCGCAGACGAATACATAGATCAATACCTTAAAGAGAATATTATAGAATCTGAAACTATTCAAAGAATGCGACACGTGATTCGTGAGTTCAGCTCTAGAACTCCGAAGGTGATCGTCACCAAATGCATTGATGGAAGAGTTCATGG
Organism: Leptospira semungkisensis; assembly: GCF_004770055.1. Lineage (NCBI taxonomy): Bacteria > Pseudomonadati > Spirochaetota > Leptospiria > Leptospirales > Leptospiraceae > Leptospira > Leptospira semungkisensis. Next base: position 464 of record NZ_RQEP01000015.1, read on the forward strand.
AAGTAAGTTAAAAGGATATCCAGTCACAACGATCCGGTTCGGAAGAACGGATGGGAATATAGTCTCTACTAGCCAGAATAATTTTTGGTTTTGGAATCGGATCGATAAGGCTGTGAATGATGCCAGATGCAACACTCCGAATATGCCCGCTCTATTTATTGCATACATGCATAGATCCGATATTCCTGGATTGGGATGTGCTGCTCATGGAGGAGATGAGGTTGCTGCCGCAAAAGCAGTAAAGGATCAAGTCGCTGCCGTAAGAAAGGTGTTTTCTCGAGATCAGCTTTATGTGATCGAAGGGATTACGAATACGGATAGTATGGCTGAGACTCTGATCTTTGAAGATGGAACTGTTTTGGACACTCTTCAGATCGGAAATGATTTCGGGTTCACTGATCCTTCTCAGATCTTTCATTCTGTTTTTTTAAAGTATCCTATCAAGGATCCTGCTATTTCTAAAAATATAGGTTTTCGGACTCCGGAGCAATTGTTCACCGGAAAGACCTTTGATTTTTATGATGAATTCCAAACGTCTCTTTCGATGAAGTCCTTTTTGATCAGAGAAATTTCCGGTATTGTAAGCGCTGGAGAGTTCGAGACCCAAAAATTGATCCAGCCGGATCTTTTGAATACATTGTATCAAAAACTCTTGTCGGTTAAAGATCTTCCCAAGACCTTATTGCCTAGTTTACTCTATCAGATCATTTGGAATATCGCCTATTCTATTTATCAAAAGAGAAAGCTTTCCTTAATGAATCCTGATGATCGTTGGAAGCTATTAGACCATGCAGAAGAGATTATCTGCTATGGAGATGGATTTGAACTTCTGCAGAGAAATAAAGCTGTCTTAGTAAAGACAGGAAGAGGTGATGATACGGACGCACTTCTCGTGGCAAAGAAAGTGTTGAGCAAGAATCGCCAGCATGAAGCGAAGCCCTACCCTATTATTATTCATTTGAATGTGGAGAATTCCTGCGAGTTGCGTTCCTGGGCGGATTTCAACGAGAACATTTCTTCTCGCATGAATACCATGCTTCGAAATTTGGATACGGTTTTTGAAAAGGAAGAAGTCGTAATCCTCACTACCTTCTCTTATTTGGATCAAAAGAGATTTTATCCGATCAAAACGAAAGAAGATGATCCAAGGATCTCTTATCCGGTGAATATTGTGGCTGATATTAATGGAGATGATAAGTTTTCAACGATCGGATTGAAAACGATGGAAGCCTTCTACGCGGCGCAAAGGATCACATCCGCATATGAGGCTAAGTATTTCGGTTAGAAGATTAGTTGGCTTTCTTGTTCGCGATGAACTTAGAGAGCTCTTCTCTGAAGGAATATTTCTTTTTTCCCATGAGATAACGGAATGCGCTCACGATCACGTCCGGACGA